>NZ_JBHWKX010000049.1:0-51679 GCF_042730885.1 Streptomyces sp. NPDC059909 | reverse complement strand
TAAGAATCCCTTGTCTACGTGGTGGGGGAAGCTCGTCCCTGGGGCGGTCGGCCCCCCCCTCTCCTGGTCCCCCCCTTGGGGTCCCCGCGCCCGTACGGGGTCAGGCCCCCGGCGGTACCTGTGCCGGGCGGCCGTTGCCGCGGGTGAGGCGGTAGCCCCAGATGCCGGCCAGGGCGGCGAGTGCCGCGCCGGCCGCCGTCCACAGGATGCGGGACGACCACCAGCCGGAGGCCCAGCCGCCGTCCGGCTCGACCTTCGCACCAGACGCGGGCACGAGCGGTGCGGCGAGCTTGCCGTCGACCGCGGCGGTGCCCCCGGCGTCGGACGCCGTGATCTCGACCGCGGCGTCGACCGGCTCACCGAGGTCCTCGGCGGGCGCGTCGACGACGGTCAGGCGGACGTAATACGCGCCCGGCAGCGGGTCGTTGGCCCATGGCTCCGACCAGGCCCGGACCGTACGCAGCGCGCAGGAGAGCTCGACGGAGGTGGCCTCGGCCGGGGCGGCCTTGGTGTCGCTGCCGTAGCGGCAGGCCTGACGGCGGCGCAGTCCGTCGTACACGTCGAGCCGCCAGGCGTGGGTGCCGTGGCGCGCCTCGGAACCGGGCAGCTTCACCGTCGCCCGCACCGTTGCCTGCTGTCCCGCGTCGGCCGGGAACTGCCAGTAGAGGTAGTCACCGGTCGACGCCTGGGCCGTGGCCCGCTGTCCGGGGCTTACGACGGTGGCCGTACGGAAGGACGTGCCGGCCTCGGTCGGCGCGGCGGCTTCCTCGCCCGACTCGGAAGGGGACGGCGAGGGGGTGTCCGCGGCGGCGGTTCCCGGGAAGGTGAACAGCGCCGTGGCGGCAAGGAATGCCGCGGTCAAGGTACGTACCGTCCGCATCAGTTGGTCCTCCAGACGGCGATGCGCCAGCGTGAGATCCAGCCCCACAGCAGACCGGCCACGAAGCCGGCGAGCGTGAGCAGGCCGAGCAGCCACCAGCCGCGGCCGAGGCCGAAGAAGGCGATGTCGCCGGCGTCACGGGGGCCGTCGACCACATCGATCGTCAGCTCGACGGGCAGACCCGGAGCGGTCCTGACGGAAGCCGGGGCCGAGAAGGAGTTGCTCACCCGCAGACAGACCGTCTCGGCGGCGGGCTTGACGTCGTCGTCGGCGTCCACGTCGTCGATCTCGGGCTTCGGGTAGCGCAGCCCCGTCGAGACGACATCGGTGCGCCCGTCGCCCGCGGCCTCGCCGCGTACGATCTCCCGGCCGCGCAGGGTCGATGCGCGCAGCAGCACACCGTAGTCACGGTTGACGGCACGGTCGGCGGCGATGCTCACCGAGGCGCGCAGCTCCTGCCCGGGCAGCAGGTCCACCCGGTACCAGCGGTGCTGGCCGAAGGTCTCACGGTCGGCGTAGAGACCGGCCTTCAGCTGAGGGGCGTCCTCGCACCGGTCGGTGCCCTGCGTGGCGACCGGGGTGACGACCGGCTCGGCGGCACGGTCGACCAACTGGCTGACCCGATGGGACAGTTCGTCCTTGTGCTGCACCGAGGTGTACGTACCGCCGGTGGCCTCGGCGATGCACATCAGCTGGGCGCGCATCTTGGCGTTCGGGACCAGGCCGAGCGTGTCGATGGTGATGTTGATGCCCTTGGCCGCGATCTCGCGCGCCACCTCGCACGGGTCGAGCGGCGCGCAGGTGTCCTCGCCGTCCGTGATGAGCACGATCCGACGGGTGGCGTTCCCGCCCTCCAGGTCGTCGGCGGCACCCATCAGAGCGGGCCCGATCGGCGTCCAGCCGGTGGGCGCGAGCGTCGCCACCGCCGTCTTCGCCTCGGTCCGGTCGAGTTCGCCGACCGGGTAGAGCTGACGGGTGTCCTTGCAGCCCTTCTTCTGGTCCTTGCCGGGGTAGTCGGCGCCGAGCGTGCGTATGCCGAGGCGGACCTCTTCCGGCACGGCGTCCAGCACTTCGTTGAAGGCCTGCTTGGCCGCGGACATCCGCGACTGTCCGTCGATGTCGCGGGCCCGCATCGACCCACTGACGTCCAGGACGAGTTCGACCTTGGGTGGTTCCTTCGCGGCCGGCTCGTCGGCGGAGCCGCCGGAGTCCGCGAAGGCGGTGGCAGGGGCGAGGCCGCCCCCGGTCAGGGTGACCAGCAGCGCACCGCACAGCGCGGCCGCCAGTCGCTTTCGTATGATCATCGCCGGATCATAGTGATCGCGGGGAGCGCTGCCCAATTCCGCGCGTACGTTCGCGAGTGCGGTCGGCGGAACAACGCGACGAACCCGGGGTATCGGGGACGGAACGGAGCCCCAGGGGCGAGGATTGGTCCCTCTGACCGGGCCAGGGGGGAAGCATGACCCATCCGTTGATCATTCGCCGTGTACTCGGTGACCGTCCTTTCGCCGAGGTCGGTGAGCCGAGAACTGCCGCAGAAGACCCTCGGCACGGCCACATCGTCGTGGGCGGGAACATCGGAGCGATCCGGTGGCCGTCGCTGGGAACGGCCGCCATCGACCGGTGGCCTCAGTACCGGATCGGCGTGTACCGGGCCGACGACCTGAGTTGCCGCCATCTCCACCACTCGTACTGGCCGGTGAACTCGATCGACTTCCATCCGTCCCTTCCGCTGGCGGCCGTCGGAACCGGCCGCTACGACGGCAGCTGGGATTTCGACGGAGAACTGCTCCTGGTGGACCTGGAGTCGGGGACGGTGACGACGGCGCTCGAAGAACGCCGAGAGGTGCTGGCCGTCGAGTGGCTGGACGACCGGAGGCTGCGGCTCCAGGTGTCGCCGGAGGACCGCGACTCCGACCATGCCTTCACCCATGCCTTCGAGACCGTGATCGAGCGTGAGGACTGGTCCGCGGCGGCGGACCGCATCATCGGGTACCGCCAGTTGATCGGTCCGCGCGTGCGGCGGGTGCATCCCCCGGATGCGGAACATGCCCACGACCTCCTGAGGGATCGCGGCGCCGGCGCGACGGTCGGTTGGACGCTGCGCCGACAGGTGTGGGCGGCGGAGACGCTGGACGACGGGCGGGTACTGGCCGCGCTCCAGGGTGCGCGACTGGAATGCTGGCGTCCCTCCGGCGAGCTGCAGTGGGCGGTTCCGGATCTCGACGGTGGACGGCAGATCCACGTCTGCGCCGACCAGCGCTCGGCCTGGGTACACGTGCGGCACACCGGGCGCCTCACGGAATCGGGCTGGCGGCGGGCCGGCAACCTGGTCCAGCGCATTGCCCTTGACGACGGGCGTTCCCTCGAAGAGTTCGATCCCGGCCACGCCGTGACGTTCACCGCCGGTCGCGGAGGCTGGCTCGCCGTCCGGGAGGCCTGGCCCGCGCGAGACCAGGGGCAGACCGTTCTCCTCACGCCCGACAACACCGAGGCGGCACGTTTTACCCTGCCGAACCACGACTTCTTCGCAGCCCGACGCGGCAGCGAACCGCTGTTCGTCCAGCGCCCCGAGGGACAGGCCGCCTCGGGGCGTCAATGGGTCGTCGCCATCGCCTTGGAGGAGACGGACGGCAGTCCGTCGGTCCGCCGGCTCTTCCCCCTGGAGTGGGACGGCGATCGCACCATGCACCTGTTCGCGGGCCCAGGTATTCAAGTGGGCAACGACGCACTGATATACGCGGCCACCCTGCACGACCACCGCGGGCTGCTCTCACAGAACTCGTTCGTGGTCCGCCGCCGCCTTGCGGGCGGCGCACCGCAGTGGGTGTACGGAACCGACCAGCCGGTCACGGCGCTGGACGGCGACGACGAGACCGTCTTTGCTGCCCACCGGTCCGGGAGGATCGTGGCGATCGACGCCAGCAACGGCAGCCCCCGCTGGGAAAGAGATCTCCATGTTGCAGGCCTGCCCGTGGTGCCCCTGTCGCTCACGGTTCCCCGCGCCGGCAGGCTCCTGATCGGCACGGTGGACGGACGGATCCTGGACTGTGAGACGTCGACAGGGCCCTGACCCCGGCCAGTGCGCTGCCTCAGGCCCGTGACCACGGCGAACGCGGTGTGCTCGGGGGTCGCCCCCGTACGCGGCCACGCAGACCTCACCTACGCCGCCCCGACTGCACCGGCCACCCGAACGTCGTCGTGGGTGGTCCCCCTGCCCCCTGCCGCGGTGCGACAGGGGAGACGCACGTCACATTCGACCCTGTCACGTCTTGGCGAGCCGTTCCGTCAGAGAGGTGTAACCACCAACAACGGCAGAGGAGCTCACCATGAGTGCTCGTTTGAACCTCTTCGGCAGCCCGGTCGCAGCCAAGTTCCTGAAGCACATCGTCTCGGCGGGCAAGGTGGTCTCGGACTCGACGCTGCCGGCCGCGACGCAGGAGCTGGTGAAGATCCGCGCCAGTCAGATCAACGGCTGCGGCTTCTGCACCGACATGCACACCAAGGACGCCGCGCACGCCGGGGAGACCTCGACGCGCCTCAACCTGGTCGCGGCCTGGCGGGAGGCCACGGTGTTCAGCGATGCCGAGCGCGCCGCCCTGGAGCTGACGGAGCAGGGGACCCGCATCGCCGACGCGGCCGGCGGCGTCACGGACGAGGCCTGGGCGAATGCCGCCAAGCACTATGACGAGGAGCAGCTCGCCGCCTTGGTGTCTCTCATCGCCCTGATCAACACCTTCAACCGCGTAAACGTCGTCGTCCAGCAGCCCGCCGGCGACTACCAGCCCGGCCAGTTCGGATAACAGGGAGTACCGGAGTACCGGAGTACCTGGCCGGGACCCGCTGGTGCCGTCTCGCACCAGCATCAGAACAACGCCCCGGGCCTCTCGCGCCGGACCCGGGGCGTTGTTCCGGTACGCCGTTGGCGATCCGGCACCGATGCCCTATGACACCAGTGCCCACTTCTGGTTCGCCCCGCCCGAGCACGTCCAGATCTGCGTCGGTGTCCCGTCCGCCGGGTTGTTGTCCAGCACGTCCAGGCACTTGTTCGCGGGCAGGTTGACCAGATCGTCGGTCGAGGCGTTGTACGACCATCTCTGCGCGCCCGTGCCGTTGCAGTCCCAGAGCTGGACGCGGGTGCCGTCGGCCGTGCCCGCGGCGGCGGCGTCGAGGCACTTGCCGAGGGCCCGTACGGTGCCGTCGGTGCCCACCGTCCAGCGCTGGGCGGCGGTGCCGTTGCAGGTGTAGAGCTGGACGCGCGTGCCGTTGGCGGTGTTGGCGCCGGCCACGTCGAGGCACTTGCCCGCGAGGCCGCGCAGGGTGCCGCTGGTGCCTCCGCCGCCGCTGTCGGAGGAGGTGACGCGGACGTGGTCCACGACGAGCTGCTGCGGGAAGACGGTCGAGCCGTCGGGGTCGCCGGGCCAGTAGCCGCCGACGGCGAGGTTGAGGATGAGGAAGAACGGCTTGTTGAACACCCATTGCCGGCCGCCGAGGTCGGCGGGAGTGCGGCGCTGGTAGACGTTGCCGTCGACGGACCAGGTGATCGAGTCGGGTGCCCAGTCGACCGCGAAGGTGTGGAAGGCGTCGGCGAAGGCCTGGCCGCCGGGCAGGGTGTACGCGGCGCCGATGCCACCACTGCCCGAGTAGCCGGGGCCGTGGAGGGTGCCGTGCACCGTGCTCGGCTCGAAGCCGACGTTCTCCATGACGTCGATCTCACCGCTGGCCGGCCAGCCGATGTCGCCGATGTCGTGGCCGAGCATCCAGAACGCGGGCCACATGCCCTGCCCGCGCGGGACCTTCATCCGGGCCTCGACATGGCCGTAGGCCTGGGTGAAACGACCCGCCGTGTTCAGGCGGGCCGAGGTGTACTCGCACCGTCCGTACCAGCACTGGTAGTTGCCGGGGTTCTCGCGGCGGGCGGTGATGACGAGCTGGCCCTGGCCGTTGAGCGCGGCGTTGGCGTTGCCCGCGGTGTAGTACTGACGCTCATGGTTGTTGACGTTGTCGCCGGTCTCGATCTGCCACTTGGAGCCGTCGACCGCGGCTCCCGCCGGACCGTCGAAGTTGTCCTCGAAGTTCACGGCTTGAATCGTCGGGGTGGGAGCGGCCGTCGAGCTGGGCGCCCAGCTCAGTGCGGCCGTGAGCGCCGCGACCGTCAGGGCGAAAGCGCGGAAACGGCGCCTGTGCCTCCGTAATGACATGGGGGGAGCCTCGATTCCTGGTGTGGGGACGCCGGCCCGACCGGGGGAGCGGTGGTTGGCGATCGTGCACTGGTTGGCGGGAAGTCCGGCGCTGGTCTGGACCAGCCTTCAGGGAGTGAACTCTCTTGACGGGTCCCTGTCAACGCGTGCGGCCGGGGGTACGCGCCGGTAAAGGCCCGGGCAGGCCGAGCGCCCCGTGCGGTCGCATCGATGAGCTGAGAGCGCTCTCCGGATTGGTCTACCACCCCCACCCCACCGGGACAACCGAATGCGGGCGCATCCGGTGCCACGGACCCGGCGATGCCCGGTGTCGTCCGCCACGGCCCCGGCGCCTGGAGTGCAGACTCGTCGGGACGACCGCGAAGGGGCCGTCATGAGAGGGAGATACGGCATGCGACAAGCGCAGATGAGCGACGGACCGTCCCTCCCGGAGCACCGCGAACCATGAATCGACGCAACGATGCGCCGGCAGGTGGCCGACCCGACGGCACACCGGCAGAACCGGGCGTGGCGGTCCTGCCCGAGCGACAGGTCGTACGCCTCCTCGCGGTGCTCACGGCAGCGGCCGGCAGCCTGGACGCCGTGTGCGTAACCGGGCTTGACGGAGTGTTCGCCAGCGTCATCACCGGCAACCTCGTGCAACTCGCTCGTGCGCTCGTGGCCCTGGACGGCCGACTGGCAGTGGGAGCGACGGCGGCCGTCGGGTGCTACGCCCTGGGCGTCGCGGCCGGCACCGCGGGGCTGGGCCGTCACAGCGCGGGTTGGTACCGGCGGACCAGCCTGATCGTGACGGCCGAACTGGCACTGCTCGCCGCCGTGGCCGGCGGGTGGCGGGCCGCCGAGGGGCATCCGGGCGCCGGCACCACCCTGCTGCTTCTGGCGGTGGCCGGCGCGGCGATGGGGGTGCAGAGCGCGGTGACGAGCAGCTCCGGTGTGCGGGGTGCGTCGACCACCTATCTGACCGGTACGTTGACCGGCCTCGCTGGCACTCTCGGCGGTGCGCCGCACGGTTTCGCCGCTGCGGCTGCCGCCCGGTTGGCGGCGTTCCTGTGCGGCGCCACGGCCGGCGCACTGCTGCTGCGGTTCGCGCCGTTGTGGGCGCCGATCCTGCCGATGGTGCTGGCCGGTACGGTCGTGGTGGCCGCAACGGCGTTCACTCGTGCACGGGTGAAGGAGCGCAGATGATCAGCGGCAGCGGTCGGTACGGACTCGGAACACCGCCCCGCACCATCCGGGCCGCCGTGCGGCGCCCGCCGTGGGGCTGTTCCGCCTGCTTGCCGACCCCCGCGGTGATCACCACGACGGTGGCGCGGGTGTCGCCCCGGTCACCTACGTGCCCCGGTCACCTGCGGACGTCACACGGCGGACGGCGGTGACGACGCTTCAAGGGCCACCACGGCCTCACTCGTGTACACCAGGAACGTCAGCGTCTCCTGGAAGTACAGCCGTATGCTCCTGTCGTCGTGCGACAGGTAGCCGATGGACACGTCCTGGCCGAGGTGCAGTTCGAAGTCGCCGCCCCGCGTGGACAGCAGAAAGGCACCGTCGATGGCAGGCGCCCAGATGATCTCGCCGTCCAGGAGCCGGGCGATGTGCTTGATGATGGGGTAGCCGTAATCGGCGGTCTCGCTGACGGCGGTGTACGCCTCGGCACTGAGCGCCAGGGTGTACGCGCCGCCGACACCCGCCAGCCGCAGCGCGGTCACGGCCTGGCTGATGGCGTTGGGGTACTCGCACACTTCGGCCGGCAGGGTCAGGGCGGGGTTCGACGAGCTCTCGCGCAGGCCTGCGATGCCCGCGGCCGCATAGCCTTCGAACACCGCGCGGTCCTCGGCGAACGCGATCTGCCGGGCAGCGTCCTTGACCGGCTGCCAGTCCGCGTCCTTGGCCCCGCGTGCGACGTCGTCGACCTGCCGGCGATCGACGGTGAAGGGAACGCGGAGCTCCACGATCGGCCGCGAGCGGCGCACGTGGGCGATGACCCCCTCGGCCGGTGCGTCCACGGCGTCCAGGTGCCCGGTGTCCACCGCGGACAGTTCAAGACCGCTCGGCTCGGGAACGTCGACGATCCGTCGCGCGGCCACGTGGCGCTTGAACGTGCGTCGCGCTTCCTCCTCCAAGTCGGCCCAGGCGGCAGTGGAGATGGGTGCCAGTTCACGGTGCAGATTGTTCATCGGCGGTGCTCGCCTTCATGTCGCCGATCCTCAGGGAAACGTCCGAGGGGCGCGCTCGGGCGTCGGACACCGTCGCCGTGTGGGCCTCGGAGTACGCACCCGTGCCGGGCGGATCGGGAGGATTGTCGAGGAAATCGGCGGTCGGCACGTAGAACAGCGATCCGGTGACCGCGGTGGAGAAGTCCAGGATGCGGTCGTGGGACGCCGGCGGCTCGCCCAGGAACATGCGCTCCAGCATCGTCTCGGTCACTGCGGGGGTACGTGCGTACCCGATGAAGTACGTACCGAATTCGCCCTGTCCGACGCTCCCGAAGGGCATATTGTCCCGAAGGATCTCGTGCTTCGTGCCGTCGGGGTCGACGACGGTGGTCAGGGCGACATGGGAATCGGCCGGTTTGACCTCGTCGTCCAGTTCGATGTCGGACAGCTTGCTCCGTCCGACCACCATCTCCTGCGCTTCCACCGGCAGGGCGTTCCACGCCTGCAGATCGTGGAGGTACTTCTGCACGATCACATAACTGCCTCCCGCGAACTGCGGGTCCTCGTCGCCGACCAGGACCGCCGCACTCGCCGCCCGCCCCACCGGGTTCTCGGTTCCGTCGACGAATCCGAGCAGGTCACGCATGTCGAAGTACATGAACCCGTGCACCTCGTCGCGCACGGTAACGGCACCTTGAAGTCTTTCCATGATCTCAGCGGCCAGCCCGAAGCACAGGTCCAGCCGCTCGGCACGGATATGGAGGAGCAGGTCACCTGGCGTCGACACCGCCCGGTGCCTGGCTCCGACCAGTTCACGAAAGGTGTGCAGCTCCGCCGGGCGCGGCCCGGCGAACAAGCGACCCCAGACCTGTGATCCGATGCCGGCGACACAGCTGAGCATCCCGCTGGTCGCCCGGAAGCCGAAGGCCCGCTGCAGTCCCGCCAGGTCGGACAGCAGCTTCCGCACCCCGGGCTCGCCCCCGGGATCGACCGTCACCACCAGAAAGATCGCCGCAGACGTCACGGGGGACAGCACCGGCTGGGGAACCGGCTCCTCCGGGAGTCGGGCCATGGCCATACCCCTTCCGGTCGTCGCGAGCGGGGCACGTCGGCACGGTCGAAGTCGGCGCATGTCCCCCCGGCGCTCCGCACCGTCCTGGGTGCGGACGGATCCCCTCGGCCGATCGGCGGGAGGAGGCCGACAAGCGGTGGACCTGCCGGGAAATGCCCTTTTCACTGTAAGGCGGGCACTCCAGCACCTGCCACCGCACCCAGGGTGCGACGGGTGCGCGAACGGTGCGTGTGGCCGGGTGCGTGTGGGCCGGGTAGTAGCGTGGCGCGGTGTCCCCGCCGCCACCCGACCTGCTCTCCCGAGCCCTGCGCGACCCCGTCGACCCGCCTTTGCGGCCACTGCCCGGGCCCGCGGAGCAGCTGCTGCGCAGCGTGCAGGCCCCGCCTTGCCTGGCCGCCCATCTGCGGGCCGTCCATGACGTCGCCCACCGACTCGTCGAGTGGGTCGCCGGCCGGTATCCGAACCTCGTCGTCGACCGCGAGGCCGTGCTGTTCGGGGCGGCCACCCACGACATCGGCAAGACAGTGCACATCGCCGAACTCTCCGGTCCCGGAGCCCGGCACGAGGAAGCCGGGCGGCAGCTGCTTCTGGACCACGGTTTCGCGCCGCACCTGGCCCGGTTCGCGGCGACCCACCCGTCGTGGACGGCACCGGCTGCGACCACGGCGACGGATCCGACCCCACCCGCGACCACCTGCTCACCCCGAAACAGATCCTCACCGCCGTCACCCTCCCGGATCCGCTTCCCGGCGAACGGGCCGCCTACAACCGGGCCATCAGCCGCGCCAAGGCGGAATGGCCGCTCGTCGAAGCGGTGGCCCGCGCAACCGTCTCCGACAGCATCGTCACCACGGTCGCGGTCGCCGCCGGCGGTATCGCCCACACTCCGCTGCGGCTGCCGGAGGTCGAGGAAGCCCTGCTCGGACGCGAGGCGACTCCGGAGAACCTGCTCACCGCCGTGACCGCAGCCACCGCCCGCTGCACGCCCCTGCCGGGGACCCGCTACAAAATCGAGCTGCTGCGCGACACCGTGCTGGACGTGCTCGAAAAGGCGATCCACGGCGAGCGTGCCTGACACACGCTCACCCCGAGCCGGTCCCGCTCGCCCCGCTGCTGATCGCCTGCGATCCGGCAGGCAGAGGAGGCATCCGCACGCGCCACCCGCACCGTCTCCACCGGAACCTCCCCCGGCTCCCGCGGCTGCAACGACATCGACACCCTCCCCATGCGACAACGTCGGCCTTCAAGACCACAACCACGTCTTGAAGGCCGACGTCACGCAGGGAGCCGGATCAACCAACAGCTGTCGGAGGATGGGCACCGGCCCTGGGACGGTGGGCCGACGGGCGCCAGTTCCCCAGGGCGTCGCGGCGGAGGAGGAGGACCTCGGTCCAGGTCTCGTCGAGCAGCGCGTACTCGCGCGCTTCCCGCTCCGGGAGGGAATTGGCCAGCCGTGCCGCAAGCTGCCGGGCGTTGTGCTCGTCCTTGGCGCCCCGGACGACGTAGAAGTGCCTGACGGTCCGCTCCGTACCGGTGCAGAGGCGGAACCCACCGTCCACAGATGATCGATGAACAAGAGACCGCTCCCTTCGGCGGCAGATGGTCGTCCTCCGCTCTTGGGGCCCGTAGCGCTCACGCTAGTGACTGGCCGAAATGCGCCACAGGGGCTGGATTGACAAACAGCAACGGCTGCTGCGCGATGCCGGGGCTCGGAGGCTCTCCGGTGATGACGTCGGTGCAGAGCAGGGCCATCACCTTGGCCGGACCCTCACTTCGCTGTGCGGGCTCTACCGCACCGATGGCCGCGACACCGCGGCCACCAGTTCCGCGAGTGCCACGGCCAGCGCCGTGATGCCGGGGCCCGCGGGCCCGCCGGGCTCGCGCATGTAGACGTCGCGGCGGATCTCGATCATCAGGGCGCTGACGCGGTCGTCCTTGCCGTAGTGGTCCAGGGGGACGTACGTCCCGGCGAAGGGGGAGTCGATCCCTGTGCCGCCGAAGTTCCCGAACGCGCTCTCCGCCCGGGCGAGAAGCCACGCGGGCGTGTGGAAGGAATCGGTGCCGAGGCAGATCGGCGGGCGTGGGCCATCGCCGTGGAGCTCGTACGGCAGCCGCTCGGTCGGATACGAGTGCACGTCGATGACGACCGCCCGCCCGGTAGCGGCGAGCCGGCCGGCCACCGCTGACGTCATCGCGTCCGCGTACGGACGGAAGTAGCGGTCGATCAACGGCTGCGGGTCGACGTCCGCGGGCCGGAGTTGCTCGCGGTGCGTGGTGCGCGTGTACACGGCGCCCATGCCGACGGCCAGCATCTCCTCGCGCTCGTCGGGGAACCGTTCGGGGTCGACGACGAGGCGGGAGAGGTTGTTGACGAACCGCCAGGGCGTGACGGGCGCCGCCTCGGCGGCCGCGGCGGCCAGTTCCGCGGTGTGGGCGTCGGTGATGTGGTCCAGTTCGCGCTCGAGAGCGCGGTCGTCGAGGACGATGCCCTGCCGGACCGTGGAGGGTACGGCCCGTGCGGAGTGCGGGACATGGAGGAGGACAGGGGAGTCGTCCGCGCCGGGGACGAGCTGGAACGCCTCGGGTGTCTGGTTCACGCGGGTCTTCGGTCCTCTCTTCGTACCTGCCGACAACTGTACGTACGGCCCGAAGTCGAAATCCCGTCCGAGGCGAATTCTCGCCAGCCTCCCGTGGACCCTTCCTGTGGTTTGTCATGTCCACATACCGTTGCCCGGGGTCCGCTGCCGATGGACCCGGATCAGTCAACGGGGGAACGGGGGAAGGCGATGCTGTCCACGCGCGCACGGGGTGCCCGGGCTCGGGCATTCATCCTAGGGGCGGTGTTATTGGCGCTGCCGGCGACGACGGTCGTGCCGGTGACCACCGCCACGGCCGCCGACCGGGCGGGCCGGGAGGACAGACCGGCCGCCGAGGACCGGCAGGACAGGCCGTATCCGAACATTGACGTACGAGGCGACGAACGCGTCCCGCCGCAGGCCGGACAGCTGGGCGCGGCACGGGAGTTCGACGGCGCCGCGGTCCGCTGGGGGCGGTACGGTACGCCCCGGCTCGTGTCGCCGCTCGGGAAGGGCAAGGCGCTGAGCGCCGCCAGAAGCGGCGATCCGCAGGCCATCGCGCTCGCGTTCTTGCGTGAGCACGCCGCGCTGTACGGACTCTCCGCGGCCGACCTCGACGGCCTGGAGGTCGTGAAGGCCTACCGGACGAAGCACAATTCACTGCAACACGTGTTCATCGGGCAGACCGACCGGGGCGTCCCCGTGCACGGCGCGCGGCTCCAGGTCGCCGTCGACAAGCAGGGCCGTGTCGTCACCGCCACCGGAAGCCTCGTACCGGATGCACACGCACGAGGAACGGCCGAGCTGGACAAGGGCGCCGCCGTGCGGCGGGCAGCCGGCGCCGTCGGCACGGACGAGCCGAGGACCGTCACCGCCGAGCGCGTCACCTTCCCGCTCGCGGACGGCACTGCCCGGCCCGCGTGGCGGACCACGCTCACCGCCGACAACGGGCATCTGTACGACACCGTCGTCGACGCGGAGAGCGGCAGGATCCTCCTCCGCAACGACCTCACGCACAACGAGGGCCCGGAGGGGCGCGTCCACACCGGTCAGAACCCCGACGTCTCGGACCAGCAGACCGTGCCGTTCAGCGGTCTCGGCCGGTCCTGGGTCGACGGCAGGACCACACGTGGCAACAACGCCGAGGCCTCGCAGGACCTCGACGCACCCGAGTCGCTCGGCCACCAGCCGCAAACCCCGCCGCAGGGCGACCCGGCCTATCAGCACTTCGGCTACACCTTCACCGACGCCTACCGCACCAGCGGCGGCACGGACATGACGACCGACCGGGACGCCGTCGTCACCCAGGCCTTCTACTACGTCAACAGGGCGCACGACTTCCTCTACGAGCTGGGCTTCGACGAGGCGTCGGGCAACTTCCAGGAGGACAACCCCGGCAACGGCGGAGCGGGCGGCGACCGGGTCGACGTCTACGTCGACTACCAGGGCAACAGCCAGGACCCGGGGGACTGCTGCAACGCCAACTTCTCCACGCCGGCCGACGGCGCCAACCCGACGATGCGCCTGTTCGTGTCCCGCACGTACGAGGGCAACGGCTTCCTCGACGTGCACGAGAGCATGGACGGCGAGACCGTCATCCACGAGTACGGCCACGGCCTGTCGAACCGCCTGGTCGGCGGCGGCGAACTCGGAGGCGGCGTGCAGGCGGACGCCCTCGGCGAGGGCTGGAGCGACGCGCTGTCGACGACGTACTTCAACGATCCGCTCTTCTCGGAGTACGACAACGGCCGCCCCACGGGCATCCGGCGCGTCCGCTACGACCAGAGCACCCTCACCTACGGCGACCTCTGCAACGAGGGCTGCGAGTCGCACAACGACGGTGAGATCTGGGCCACCGTCCTGTGGGACATGCGCAGCGCGCTGATCGGCGCGCACGGCTACGCCGCGGGCAAGCGCCGGCACGAGCAGCTGATGGTCGACGGGATGAAGCTGACCCCGTCCACGCCGGACTTCCTGGACGCCCGCGACGGCATCCTCGCCGCCGACCGCGCCGACAACGGCGGGGCCGACCAGTGTCTGCTGTGGGGTGTCTTCGCCCGGCGCGGCATGGGTGCGGGCGCCACCTCGCCCAGCCAGGGCCAGGCCAACCCGGCCACCGACTTCCCGGCGAGCTGCCGTCCCACCGCCGACGCAGGCGGTCCGTACACCACCAAGGAGGGCACGGACGTACGGCTCGACGCGAGCGGCAGCACGAGCCCCGGCGGAGGCGAGACGTACGCCTGGGACTTCGACGGCGACGGTGCCTACGACGATGCCACCGGCGTCAGCCCGGTGTTCGACCGCGTCGGCCAGGACAGTACGTACACCGTGGGCGTGCGGGTCGGCAACGCGGCGGGAGCGGACACGGACACGGCGACGGTGACCGTCACCAACGTCGCGCCCGCGATCAGCTTCACCGTCGCGGGGCCCCGGGAGGAGGGCGGCAGCCTCATGGTCAGCGGTACGGTCACCGACCCGGGCTGGCTCGACCCGCTGACCGCCACCATCGATCCCGGTGACGGCAAGCCCGTACCCCTGCCGGGGCAGCTGGAGAACAACCGGCCTGACGCCACCCTCACGTTCAGCAGGCAGGTCGTCTTCGGCGACAACGGCACCTTCACCGTGAAGGTGTGCGGCAGCGACGACGACACCACGACCTGCCGCGAAGCCGAGATCACCGTCGCGAACGTCAACCCGACAGCGGCGATCGACACGTCGGCGGCCGTCCAGCTGGCCGGCGGCAGAACGCTCGTCGTGCACGCGGGGGAGGACAAGACGTACGCCGCGCGCGTGACCGACCCCGGCAGCGACGACGAGACCATGACCTGGTCCTGGGGTGACGGCTCGCCGAGCACCGCGACGACCTCGCTGGTCAACCCGCCGAACCCGGACCCGGCCCGCAGCCCCAGCGTTCAGCCGCGCGATGTGACGGACTCGCAGGCGCACACGTACGACAAGCCGTGCCTGTACAACCTGTCCTTCACCGCCCGCGACGACGACGGGGGCACCGGCACCGACGGGATCCCGCTGATCGTGCAGGGCAACGCGCCGCTGTCCCTGCTCGCCGACGTCTGGTACGTCAAGTACCTGACCGGGGACCTCACCGGGCTCGGCAAGGAGCGGCTCGACTGCTACCTGAAGATCGTCGAGCACTCGAGCGCGGTCTTCTCGGAGATCGTCGACGTGTCCACGCAGGAGAAGGCGGCGAGCACCCTCTTCCTGACCCTGCTGAACCCGAAGCGGGCCTTCGACCGTCAGCTCCTCGCCGCCTGGCTGAACTTCGCCAACGGTGCCTTCGACGCGGACGAGCTGGTCGACACCGACGGTGATCTGAAGGCGGACACTCCGTTCCTGGAGGCCGTGCAGAACGCCGAGAAGGTACGGCTCGACCCGGACGCGACCAATGCGGAACTCACCACGCAGGCGGGCATCCTGACCTGCATCAACGTCCCGCTCGTATGACACAGGCACGTGTGCTGCGTGCGGCCGCCGTCACCCCGGTTCTCGGGGTGGCGGCGGCCGCCTGCACGAACGAGCCGACTCCGAGCAGCACCTCCGCGCTGCCCACCCCCGTTTCGACCACGCCCCCGCCGACGGCAGTCCCCCCGACAACACTCGCGCCGTCGCCCTCGGACTCGCCGTCCTCGGCCACTCCGCCGCCGACCGTCCTCACCGAGGCAGACAGCGGGCTGACCGTGACGCTTGCCGTGGGAGCGACGGTGCCGCTGAGACTCGACAGTCGCCTGCAGTGGGAGACGCCCACGGTCGACGGTCCGGGCGTCACGCTCGTGCCCGTCGCCTACAAGTCCGATCCCGGCTATCGCGAGTGGGAGATCCGCGCCGAGCGCCCGGGCGAGGTCGTCGTACGGACCACCGGCCCGGGGCCGTCCGGCCCGCGGGAGCTGCGTATCACCGTCCGCGTCATCGGCTGACGCCTCCGGCGGTGTGCGGGGGTGGTTCCATGCCTTTGATCAAGCTGTTCGTGTGGTCGTTCGGGGCGTCTGGAACGATGTGCTCGTGCATGCTGATGATCAGGTTGACGAGGGTGTTCCTGCGGAGCTCGCGGTGTTCCTCCGGGAAGCTGTCGACGGCCGCCCGGTGAAGATCCTCCTTCCGTCTGAGGGGGTGCGGCGGGCGGGTGTTCTTCGTGCTGGTCAACGCTTCCGGAGCGGAACGGGAGTGTTCTGGTTGCGGCAGCCGTGCGTTCGTCGCGGACAGCGAGGAGTACTGGAACGAGGAGTCCTGGGAGGACGACGAGCCCGGTGCGGCCGGTTGCCCTTGCGGGGGTGAGGAGTTCGAAGCTGCGGTCGCGTTCTTGCTTGGCGACGACGGATCAGTCCGCTGGGTGACCGTGAGCCTGCGGTGCATCAAGGACGGATTCTGTGGGGTCTATGCCGACTGGAAGATCGACTACGGCCCCACGGATCACCTCCTGCCCATGGTCTAGGTCTGATGGGCGACGGCCCGGACAGGCTGAGGTTCGTAGAAGGTCCCGTCGCGGAGCGTCGCGAAGAGGACGTCGGCCCGGCGTCGGGCGAGGCAGTGCAGGGCCTGGGTGTGGTGCTTGCCCTGGGCGATCTTCTTGTCGTAGTAGGCCCGGTGTGCCAGGGCACAGAGCTGACACATCCACGTTACGGAGAGCTCTTCCGGCTCGCGTGAAGCCGGTGCTCAAGCCCCTCTTCAGCGGTCCGTCGATGCCTCCGTAGCCGGTGACACCCCCCAGGCCCTAGCTTCAACAGCGGGGAGCAGTCATGCCGACCCCGGAGGCCAGGCGCCCCGTTGCGGGGACCGCTGGGTGAGCGCACCTACACCTGCACCGCGTGCGGAGTCTCATCCCCGAGAGACAAGAACTCCGCCCGCGTGATGCTCGTCCGGGCAGGTCTGACCCCGGCCGGCGCTGATCGCACAAGACCCGACGGGACGCCGTCCCGTAAGGCAGCGTGAGCCAGAAATCCCCACTCAGCCCTGAAGAGGAGAATCCCCTCCGCTTCAGGGAGGGGAGCAGTCAAATCATCTGGCGCCGTACCAGCCCGTGCAGACGTCCGCTCGTGTCCGCCAGGAGCTGGGCCGGTGGTCCCTCCTGCACCACTCGGCCGTCCGCCATCACGATGACCCGGTCCGCGTCCATGACCGTCGACAGCCGGTGGGCGATCACCACCCGCGTCGCCCGCAGCGCGCGCGTGCTCTCGGTGACGATCTTCTGCGTCGCGTTGTCCAGCGCGCTCGTCGCCTCGTCGAAGAACAGCACCCGCGGGCGCCTGATGAGCGCCTGGGCGATCATCAGGCGCTGGCGCTGGCCGCCGGAGACCGCGCCCGATCCGGCGATCATGGTCTGCATGCCCATCGGCATGCGGCGGATGTCCTCGGCGAGGCCCGCCATCTCGGCCGCCTCCCACGCCTCTTCCTGAGTGAAGGGCTCCGCGCCGCAGATGCAGTCCAGGATCGAGCCGGTGAAGGGCTGGGCGTTCTGCAGGACGACACCGCACTGGCGGCGCACGGCCGACTGGTCGAGGGCGGCGAGGTCCTGGCCGTCGTACAGGACGCTGCCCGACACCGGCTTGTCGAAGCCGATGAGCAGGCGCAGCAGCGTGGACTTGCCGCAGCCGCTGGGACCGACGATCGCGACGAACTCGCCCGGCCGCACCGCCAGTGAGACGTCGTCGAGGACGAGCGGGCCGTCGTCGGTGTAACGGAAGGACAATTTCCGTGCCTCGATCGCCCCGGAGAGCGTCCCGGGCTGGGTGCTGGCCCCGCGGACCTCGGGCGCCTCGTCCAGAACCGGCTTGATCTGTTCGAACATCGGCAGCACGGCGGCGGCCGAGACGAGCGCACCCGTCAGCTGGGTCACCGACGCCAGCATCATCGTGACGGCGGTGTGGAAGGTCAGGAACTCGCCGGCCGTGAGGCTGCCGCGCGCCGGACCGGCCAGCAGCATGAACATGATGAGGGCGCACAGCGGCAGATAGACGGCGTCGAGGACCGTGGTCAGATTGCGGATCCGGCCGGCCCGCTGCTGCAGTTCGCGGCTGCGGGCGAACTGCTTCGCCCACGCCGCGTACGCGAAGCTCTCCGCCGCCGCGACCCGCAGCTTGGGCAGTCCGCGCAGGGTCTGGAACGCCTGGTTGTTGAGCTTGTTGCCGAGTTCGACGAGACGCCGCTGCCAGCGCAGCTGCCACAGGCCGAGACCCAGGAACACGAGCCCGATGACGATCAGCATCCCGATCGCCGCGAGCGCGAGCGGAACGCTGTACGCGAGCAGCAGCACCAGGTTCATCGTCCCGACGGTGCTCGCCTGGACGACCACGGGGCCGACGCCCGACAGCAGGCGGCGGATCGCGCTGATGCCCATCGCCGCGCTCGCCAGTTCTCCGGTGGAGCGCTCGGCGAAGAACTTCGTCGGCAGCCTCAGCAGCCGGTCCCACACGGCCGGCTGCAGCGTGCTCTCGATCCGGCCCTCCATGCGCAGGATGGTGAGGTTCTGCAGCAGCATGAAGGCCGCGGACACGATGCCCGCGACCATGACGGCCACGGACACCTGCACGATGAGGCCGGCCTCGGCGTTCGGTACGTACACCCCGAGCACCTGACCGGTGGCGATCGGCACCAGCGCGCCGAGGGTGACCGTCACGAGGCCCGCGATCGCCAGGTTGCGCACATCGGGGCGCGTGCCGCGCAGACTGAAGCGCAGCAGCCGCCACGCGTTCATCGGCCGCTCCGGCAGCGGCCGGTAGAACATGACCGCGCGCGGCTCGATGTCCTCCGCGTTCTCCTCGTCGATGCGGATCCGCGAGCCGGTGGCCGGGTTGACCGCCTCGTATCCGCCGCGGCGCCACAACAGCGCCACCGGTGCACCGGACTTGGCCCGATGGCCCACCAGGGGACCGCTGTTCTCCTGCCACCAGTCTCCGTCGAGACGGACCGCGCGGGTACGGACACGGGAGGTGAGGGCGATCCGCTCGACGGCGCTGATGCGTTCGTTCACCGGCCCGCTCCGGGCCGGTTCCGCAAGCGTGATCCCCGCCTCCGAGGCGACCAGCCGGCAGACGGCGTACGCCGCGTCGTCGGAGGCTCCCGACGACCGGCCCGCGGCCGACGTCCGGCGCGAGCGGCCGATGGAGGCGAGCAGCGCCTGGTCGGCGCCCGCGCGCACCGCCTCGCCCGCCTTCAGGCCCGCCGCGGCCCGGTCCTCGTGGGCGCGTTCGAGCCGCTCGATCCAGCGATCGAGTCCCGACAGCAGACGGAACTGCTGGTTGACCATCTGCTGCCACAACGCGCTGTCCACGAGCAGGTCGGCGGCCGCCTGCGCGCTGAACGCGGCACCGTACTGCACGCTCCCGGGGAAGACCGGCAGCCACAGGATGTCGTCGTCGGTGACCGTCTCCTCGTCCGTCGTCCGCCCGTCCAGCGGTGCTTCGAACAGCACGCGCTGGCCGCGCCCGACGCCGAGCGCGAAGGCGTGCTCCAGCAGGCTCAGCGTCCCGTCCTGGCTGTCGTACTGACTCTGGTACGGGCTCTGGTAGGACCACTGGTCGGCGTACTCCTGCGGCCGGTACAGCTCCCGCAGCGGGATCCGGCGCAGCGCGCACCCCTGCAACGGCCTGCCGACCAGCGTGTGCCGAGGCCCCTCGACCGGGCCGAGCAGCAGCGTGCCCGTCTCCAGGCGGCCGAGGAAGTGCCAGTGCCCCTGCTGGGCCGCGTCGACCGCGAACAGATCGAGCGCCCCGCCCACGACGAGCCACAGCACCTGTGGCCCCTCCAGCGACATGCTGCGCAGGCCCGAGCAGTCGACCGGTGCGCCGAGGCCGCCGAGCGCGGCGAGCACCATGTCGTCGGGGCCCGTGGGCGCAGGGTGCTGTACGGGGATCAACTCAGTGCTCCTTGACCAGTTCGGCGTACGCGCCCCCGTGCGCGACCAGCTCCTCGTGCCGGCCGCGCTCCATGACGGAGCCGTGGTCGAGCACCACGATCTCGTCGCTGTCGCGGACGGTGCTCAGCCGGTGGGCGATCACCACGCAGGCGCAGCCGCGCCGGCGCAGATTGTCGATGATGAGCTGCTCCGTCTCGGCGTCCAGAGCACTGGTCACCTCGTCGAGGACGAGCACACTGGGCCGGCGGACCAGCGCCCGCGCGATCTCCAGGCGCTGGCGCTGCCCGCCCGAGAAGTTGCGGCCGTCCTGCTCGACCCTGCCGTGGATCCCGCCGGGCCGTCGCGCGACGACGTCGTACAGCGCCGCGTCCGTGAGGGCGTCGACCACGGCCTCGTCCGGGATCGAAGGATCCCAGAGCGCCACGTTGTCGCGCACCGTCCCCTCGAAGAGGAAGACGTCCTGGTCCACGAAGGACACGGAGGCCGCAAGTGCGCCGCGCGGAATCTCGTCCAGGCGCTGCCCGTCGATCCGGATCGTGCCCTCCCACGGGCTGTAGAGCCCGGCGATGAGCCGCGAGACCGTGGACTTGCCGCTGCCCGAACCGCCGACGAGCGCGACCTGCTGCCCCGGGCCGACCGCCAGGGAGAAGCCGGTGAGCAGCGGCTTGTCGAGCGGGCTGTAGCCGAAGGTGATCTCCTCCAGCGTGACGTGGCCCATGAGCCTGCGGGTGCTCGCGGCCGGCTCGCGGCGCGTGTACAGCGAGTCCGCGGGGAAGTTCTCGACGTCCTTGAGCCGGGCCACGTCGGCCGCGAAGTCCTGGATGCGGGACGCCATGCCGTTGAGGCGGGTGATGGGCGCGGTGAAGCGGGTCACCAGGGCCTGGAAAGCGACGAGCAGACCGATCGAGATATGGCCCTCGACGGCGCGCAGCCCGCCGATCCACAGGATCAGCGCGCTGTTGAGCGTCGCGAGGGTCGGTGCGACGACGGCGAGCACCGCGCTCGGCACCCCGAGCCGCTGCTGCTCCTCCAGGGTGGTCGCGTGCTGCCCGGCCCAGCGGCGGAAGTAGCCGTTCTCGCCGCCGGTGGCCTTCATCGTCTCGATCAGCTGGATGCCGGTGTACGAGGTGTTCGTCAGCCGGGCGCTGTCCGCGCGCAGCTTCTGCGTACGGGTCGCCCGCAGCCGTACGACCACGCGCATCGCGACCACGTTGAGCAGCGCGATCAGCACGCCGATGACGGTGAGTTGTGGATCGTAGGTCCACAGCAGGACCGCGTAGAGGATCACGACGATCCCGTCCACACCGAATGCGGTGAGGTCCCGGGCGAGGGTCTCGGCGACCGCGTCGTTGGACTGCAGCCGCTGGACGAGGTCGGCCGGGCTGCGCTGGGCGAAGAACGTCACCGGGAGCCGCAGCAGATGCCGGAAGAAGCGGGCACTGCCCAGGGTCGACGAGATGATGCGGCCCCGCAGCAGATTCGCCTGCTGCAGCCCGGTCAGGACGGCCGTCAGGGCGACCATGGCGGCCATCGACGCGAAGAGGACGCCGAGCAGCGACGTCTGACGGCCGACCAGGAACATGTCGATGTACGTACGGCTCAGCGCGGGCAGCGCCGCGCCGACCGCGACGAGGAGGAGGCTGGCGAGGAGCGCGGCGACCATCGTGCCGGTGGTGCCGCGCAGCCGGGCGGGGACGGATCGCAGGACTCCGGGCCGGCGGCCGCCCTTGCGGAACCCGGCGCCGGGTTCGAAGACCAGGACCACGCCCGTGAAGCTGGTGTCGAAATCCTCCGTCGGCACGAAGCGGCGGCCCTTGTCGGGGTCGTTGATGTGCACGCCCCGGCGCCCGAAGCGGCGCCCCATGCCGTCGTAGACGACGTAGTGGTTGAACTCCCAGAAGAGGATGGCGGGCGCCTGCACCCCGGCGAGCGCGGCGGGCTCCATCTGCATGCCCTTGGCCTGCAGGCCGTAGCTGCGGGCGGCCTTGAGGATGTTGCTGGCCCGGGAGCCGTCGCGGGACACCCCGCAGGCGATGCGCAGCTCTTCGAGCGGCACGTGCCTGCCGTAGTGGCCGAGCACCATGGCGAGCGTGGCGGCGCCGCATTCCACCGCCTCCATCTGGAGCACGGTGGGGGTGTGGACGGCCTTCTGCTTCGCGGGCTTCTGCGGCTTGGGGGCGCGCCGCGGATTCGTGTGCGGCGCGCGGGCGCGGCGCCTGGTGGGGGACGGGGCGGTCACGGCAGCAGCCAATCGATCGGACGCTGGTCGGCCAGGTGGACGGCACCGGTGGCCAGGGTCATGGAGCCGATCGCGTACGGCGGCCCGTCCTGCGACGACCATGCGTAACCCGACTTCGTACGGGGCGAGCGCTCGAGCTGCACCAGGACGGGCACCGGCCTGCCCTGCTTCGAGAACTGCTCGGCGAGCTGGCCGTCACCGAGGAAGCCGGTGATCTGCCGCCGCGTCTGCGAGGTCCGGCCGACGGCCTTGACCCGGCCCCGCAGCACTCCGTACTGCTGGGCCGGCACGGACTGCACGCTGAGGTCGACGCGGGCGCCGACGGGGACGGTCGAGCCGTTGTCGGCCGGGAGGTAGAGCATCACCGTCAGAGGGGCGTCGGCGTCGTCGACCCGCTCGACGACCGCCACGTCGGAACCGGTCGTGACGACGGCGCCGATCGTGGCGACGAGCGAGGTCAGGCGTCCCGCGGCGATGGTGCGGACGACGGTGTCGCCCTGGGCCTCGGCACCGGTCTCGCCCTGTTCCGTGCCTTCATCCGTCTGCTCCGCCGGCTGCGTCTGCGCGGTCTGCTGGGTACGGACCTTCAGGAGCGGCGCACCGGCGGGCAGGCGCTTGCCCTCTTCGGCGAGGACTTCGGTGACTTGGCCCGCAACCGGACTCTGCAGGACGTAACTGCCCTGCCCGTGCGTAAGAATGCCGGGTGCCCTGAGAGTGGACGAAACGGAACCGGTCACGGCCCAGAAACACCCGACCGCCATCGCGACAACGGTGACGGCCAGGACGATCCAGCCCTGCGGCCGGGCGAAACGCACCGGCAAATCTATTTCTTCGGGCGATTGCAGCTTGGAAAGGGCGTTTTGGCGGAACTGCACGTACTTCTTCCCTCGACTGCAAATGTCCGTGTCAGGGTATGATGACGCGATGAGCCCCGGAACCTTGACCGTTCCGGGGCTCACTCATGCGGTCTCAGAGGCTGGCGGCGTAGCCGGTGATAGCGGCCGAGTTGAGACCGGCGAACGACTCGACGGCGCCGAGGGCTCCGGTCGCGACGCCGGAGACCGGGGCGATGGAGTCGAGGGTGGCCGTGACGTTGCCGACCGCAGCGCTGGCAACGGCGCTGTGCAGACCGCCGGAGACGTTGTCGAGGTCGGCGTCGGAGATCTCAGCGGTCTCGACCTGGGGGGTGAAGTTCATGAGGAAGCTTCCCTTCATGTGGATATCTCTCAAGGGTCACGGCCGGGTTCGCCGGAAACGAACCGGCCGCGTGAGCGGGCGGGTGCCCGATGAATCGGGAACCCGTGGTGCAACTCCCGCGGTGCGCAGGATCAAAGCACGCCGACGCGCTGCTCAGCCAATCGGACAACTCCCGGTCAGGGCCTCATCGGTCACGGAATTAAGTTCACGTGCAGGCGCGTCCACGTCTTCGTGTCGTCATCTTCACAAGCTTCACGGGCCGAATTCTCTTCGGGTGGTTCCAAGGTGCGGCGTCGAATCGGACACTCCCGCCCCAATGGCCTGCCACGGCGCCAACCAGGCCGGGAAAGATGAGGGACGGTCAGCTGTGGTGCATCGGTTGAGTGTTCGGTGTGCAGGTTTGCGGAAGATAGCGTTCCAGTGCTGTCTGAGATGGGGCGTCGGCGTCGCGAACGGGGCCGGTCGGCTCCGCGCACGGCGCGCCTCGGCGACGTAGACGTACGCGGGTGGAGGATCGGTGGGGCGACGGCCCGGATGTGAACCGCTCGGTGCCGCCCCGCTCCGTGAAGAGGTTCGGCCATGAAGCTGTTCGACGACCCGCTGTTCCCGATGCACGTCGAGCGTGCGCCGGGGCTCATCGGCAGCGGTGGCGCCTCCTACGGCGAATGCCCGGTCACCGCCGGGCGGATCCCGGCCGGCGACCGTGATGCCTGGCACCGCGCCTGGTGGGCCACGGCTGCCCGCGTGGCCGCTGCGGCCGAGGACAGCGCCGCCCGCGGGCACCGGGTGTGCGCCGCGGAGGGCTTCGGGCGGGCGACGACGTACCACCGCATGGCGTACCAGCCCCTGTTCGGCTCTCCCGTCGACCCGCGGCTCGCCGAGTCCTTCACGCGTCGCCGTCATGGGGTTCGTCCGGTTCCGGGCCGGGGACGGAGCCCCGGGCCACTGCCAGACGTGGAACCGCTCTCGCTCGACCAGCGGGTCTTCGACCGGCTGGACACCATCATCGACGGAGCCCGAGGAGGCACCCCATGACGACCGAGCACGACCCGTCGGAACTGGAGCGTGTCTGGGAACTCCACACCAGCAGCGAGTTCAACACGCTCGACGTCGATGCCACCATGGCCACGATGACGGACGCACCCGTCGTGCTGCACGTGCCCACGGCCATGGGCGCCCGTGGCGGGGCAGCCGTGCGCGACTTCTACCGGCGCTGGTTCATCGGGCACAATCCCCAGGACTTCATGATCACGACGCTGACCCGCACCATCGGCGCCGGACGCATCGTCGACGAGATGCTCGTCTCCTTCACCCATGACGTCGAGGTGCCCTGGGTCCTGCCGGCGGTCCCCCCGACCGGGCGGCCCGTCGGCATCGCGGTGATCGCCGTCGTGTCCTTCAACGGCTCCCTCATCGCGAGCGAACACATCTACTGGGACCAGGCATCGGTCCTCGCCCAGACCGGACTCATCGATTCCGGCACGATGTCACGGCTGCCCGTGGTGACCGACCAGCGCGCCACACTGACCGACGGCCCGCTCAACCAGCTCACCGGCCACGACACCCCCTAGCCCTCGTCAGAGGGCCGTGCCGAACGCCTGCGTCCACCACGGTCCGCCCGACGCGTCGTGGATGCCCACGCCCAGCTCCTTGAAGGAGCAGTTGAGGATGTTGGCGCGGTGGCCGGGGCTGTTCATCCACGAGTCCATCACCGAGGCCGGGGTCTGCTGACCCCTCGCGATGTTCTCGCCGTACGTGCTCCAGCGGTAGCCGGCCGCGGTGATGCGGTCGCCGGGGTCCTCGCCGTCCGGGTTGGTGTGGTCGAAATAGTCGCGGGCGGCCATGTCGGCGGAGTGGTTGCCGGCCGCCGTGGCGAGCTTCTCGTTGGAGCTGACCGGCCCGCAGCCGGCTTTGGAGCGCTCGGCGTTGACCAGGGCGAGGACCTGCTGGGCGGCACCGCCCTGCGTGGGCGGCGCCGGGTCCGGCGCCTTCGGGGTGGGCTTGGGCTTCGGCTTGGCCTTGCTCGGCGTCGGCGTCGGCGTCGGGGTCGGCTTGGCCGTCGTCCTGCTGGGGGTGGGCTTCGGCGAGGAGGAGGGGGAGGCGGAGAGCGACGGGGACGGCGACGGGCTCTGCGAGGCCGACGGGAGCGTGGGTGAGGCCGGAGCGGCCGCCGTGGACGGTGCCTCCTCGTCCGTCTCGGGGCCGGTGAGGAGGTGGACCGCACCGCCACCGGTGACCAGGACGGCGACCGCGGCTGCCACGGCCGTGGTCCGGCGGCGGCGCCTGGCCCGCTCCTGGCGGGCCCGGGTCCGGGCGGAGGGGTGAGCGGAGGCGCGGTCCGAGGCGGAGACAGGGGCGTGGGCGGACGCCGTGGTGACCAGGTCCGGCGCCGACGCGAACGCGCCGAGCGACGCCGCCACCGGGACGAGCGCAAGGCCCACCAGGAGGCCCTCCGCGGGGACCAGCCCGGACCAGTGGCCGGCACAGACCGTGCAGTCGCGGGCGTGGCGGGCCAGTCGCTTGCGCCAAAGAGCCGAAGGTATGCCGTCCCAGCCGGCGGCTATCTCCTCCAGGAGCACACAGCGCGGGTCGGCGGCCAGGGCGCGGACGACGACGCGCGCCGTCTCCAGCTGCGCCTTCATGCGCTGTACCCGTACCGCCGTGTGCTGCGGCGTCAGCTCCAGCGCGGCGGCGACCTCGGCGCGGGACAGCTCTCCCGCAGCCTCCAGCCACCACAGGGACAGCAGCGCCCGGTCGTCCTCGTCCAGCCAGCGGGTGGCCTCGGCGGTCTCGCGGCGCTGACCGGAGAGACCGAGGCGGGTGATCGTCAGGTCCACGAAGTCCGCGCCGGGATCGACGACTTCGTACGCGTCCTCCAGATCGCCGCCGACGGATATCGCCCCGGACCGGCGCTCACGCCAGTGGCCGCGTATCTGGTTCATGGTGATGGCGACCAGCCAGCTGCGGAAGCTGTCCGGGCTGCGCAGCCCGTCCAGGCCGCCGAGGACACGGAGCATGGTCTCCTGCACCACGTCGTCCACGTCCGCATGGCCGTTCAGCGCCCGGCCGACGATGTTGTAGACCAACGGAAGGTACGCGGCGACGAGCCGGTCCTGCGCGTGCTGGTCGCCGGCCTGCGCGGCCATGATCATCGCGGCTTCGCGTTCGCTGCTCACGCTGTGTCCACTCTCTTCCTTGGCTGGGGCGTGTCTCCTCCGACAATGGGGAGACGCCCCGCCTCCGCCCCGATAACAGAAATCGGATAGGAGTACGCAGGAACCTCCGGAAGTGTTAGATCGGACCGCCACGCCCGCAGCACCGCGGCCGAGGGGAAGAACAGCTCGGCGGGCAGCGCGTCCGGCCGGTGCCACTCCCAGCGCACGATCTTGTCGGGCTCGGTGACCTCCGGCTCGCCCTCCACACCCGAGCTCAGGCCCGCGGCCGAGATCCGGGGCATGCCCCGCTCGCCGTCCAGCACGACCGCGACGATCCGTACGTCGTCGGCCCGCACCCGCAGCCCCGTCTCCTCGGCCAGCTCACGTGCCCCGGCCTGCTCGAAGCTCTCACCCGGGTCGACCTTGCCGCCGGGAAGCTCCCAGTGGCCGGTGTGGGCGAGGCCGAGGAGGATCCGGCCGCCCGGGTCGACGACGATTATGCCGATACCGGTCATCCCGTTGGCGGTGGGGAACGCCCGCCCGGGGTGTTCGCCCGGAGTGCGGCTCAGCGTGTCGTTCGGGGAGTGGGTCACCATCGGCCCTTCGTGCGGTCACGCCGCACCCGGCCGGGCACGGCGGTGCCCGATCGTACGGCGGACGCACGGGTGGCCGCTGTGATGTACCCGGCATAGCGTGCTTGCAGGGGACCCGGCCCCGGAGGTACGACCATGAAGACGTCCCGGCCCGTCATCGGCGGACCCTGCTGGGCCGAGCTGGGCACCAGCGACATGGCGGCAGCCCAGGTTTTCTACGGCACGGTCTTCGGCTGGCGTATGGCGACCGACGAGCGGGCCGAGGCTGGCGGCTACACCATGGCGCGCGTCGGCGGCGCGACCGTCGCCGCACTCACCCCCCTCTACCAGGCGGAGCAGCCCACGGCCTGGACCATCTCCTTCGCCACGAAGGACACGGACACCACCGCGACAGCGGTCACCGAGGCGGGCGGCAGGCTGCTCACCGGGCCGATGGACGTCTTCGAGGACGGTCGGTTCGCCGTGGTCGCTGACCCCGAAGGCGCGGTCTTCTCGCTCTGGCAGGGCCGCAACTTCGCCGGGGCCGAGCTGCTCAACGCGCCGAGTGCGCTGGGCTGGGTCGAGCTGCTGACGCGTGATCCGGCCGTGCGAAACGGTTCTACAGGATGGTCTTCGGCTGGACCGTGCACGTGTCGGAGCACTACACCCAGTGGGGTATCGGCGGCGACGACTTCGGCGGCATGGTGAAGATGCACGACGAACGCTTCCCGCCCGAGGTGCCCGCCCACTGGCTGCCGTACTTCGAGGTGACGGACGTCGACGCGACCGCGCACACGGCGACCGATGCGGGTGGTGGCGTACTCCTGGAGCCGATGGACATGGAGGGCGGGCTGCGGTTCGCGGTGCTGCACGATCCGCAGGGCGCGGCGTTCGGGGTGCACAAGCCGCCGCTGACGGCGAAGGTCTGACCGGCTGACCGGCCGGTGCAGCGCCTCGGCCTTGTGGGTGGCCATGTCGACGCCGCTCGGGCAGCCGGACGAACACCCCTTGCACGCCAAGCACAGGTCCAGCGCCTCACCCACTTCCGGGGAACTCCGTCCGTGCACCAGTGACCCGTTGACCATCTCCTGCAGGACCCGCGCCCGCCCGCGCGTGGAGTCCACACGAAAGCCTCTCTGGCGGGCGGAGGCAGGCCGCCCCTGCCGGCGGATCAGCCCGACCGTCCGAGGGTCGGCAGCCCTCCAGAGAGGGGGCGCGTTGTTCGGGCTCCGGGTGGCTGCTGGCCACGAGTGCATTCGACGGCTTGGCACGGCTGGTCGAGGTCGTGGTCGGCTGTGCCGTCACGTTGGGGCTGATGCTCGCCGCGCGCCGTTTTCTCCCCTCGTCGGCAGGGGTCCATTCCCCGCCGACCGACGTCGGCGGTTCAATCAGATCAACGGTGTCCAGTGGCTGCTGATCGTCGCCATCGCCGTAGTGTGCGCTCGCGCCGGGATGCCAGTGCTCATTCCCCCGATTGTCGTTGGGCTCCACTTCCTCCCGCTCGCAGCGGTATTCGAGCAGCCCCGGCTGCGGGTGCTGGCGGCCCTGTTGATCGCGGCCGGAGCATCGGGCATGGTCGTGTGGCTCGCGAACGGCCCGGACAAGACCGTTCGCTTCATGGTGGGCCTCATCTCCGCGCTCTGCCTGTGGGGCATGGCGATCTGGACGGTCACGGGGGCGGCATCCTCTGCCGAGCGTGGCGTGAGGGAGTGAGGGTGCCGGCGGCACGTGATGGGCATCCTGTCCGGGCGGCAGAGCGAGTACGTGTACGCGATATCGATGACGACGAGGGCCGTCGGCTGCTTCGGATCATCCGCCGCGGCTCCGGGCCGGTAGTGACCTGGCCGCGGGCCCAGATGGTGCTGCTGTCCGCGCAGGGCATGCCGGTCCGAAGGTCGCCGAAGTGACTTTCACCAGCGACGACCGGGTCCGGGATACGATCCACGGCTTCAACACCGACGGCTTCGCCACCCTGTATCCGAAGTACGAGGGCGGTCGGCGGAAGCCCTTCACTCTGCCCGAGCGGCGCGAGATCAAGAAGATCGCGAAGTCCAAGCAGACCGGGCATGACCTGCGCCTACGCGCCGTCGTCGAGAGGGGGAACGTTGCCTAACTAACGCAGAAATCGGGGTGCTATTCCTGCGGCTGGTGCTGACGGCCGCCCTGCTGCTGACCCAATTGCTGGCCGCCGGACGCGTCGACCTGATCAGACTGCACGAGGGCTACTGGGAGGAACTGCCCTTCGGGGCGATATCGACGCGGCGGGTGCTGCCCTTGCCGTTGGTTGACGCCGTGTCCATGCTCGTGGGCTCTGGATGTGTTCCCGCGGGGAGGTCGACGGCCGAGCCGAGTGACACCGGGTGACCCGCGCGCAGTCACTGGCCGCGGTCGGCAAGCCCGTACATCGCCGTGGAGAGCAGGCGGGCGGCCAGGTCCGAGGGTTCGACGGACCGTTCGGCCGCCCAGGCCAGCCCGAGGGCGAGTGCGATGACCTCGCTGACGGTCACGTCGTTCCGGACCGAGCCGGCTTGTTGCGCGCGTTCCAGCAGCCGCCCGGCTGCCGAGCGCATCTGGGCGCAGGAGGCATGCAGTCCTGATTCCTCGTTCGCCAGGGCATTCATGATCGACTCCGGCAGGCCCTGATATGTGGCCGCTCCGGCAGTCAGTTCTCCAAGCCACGTCAGGAGTGCGTCGCCCGGCACGGGTGAGGTGAGCAGGCTGTCGGCCCGAGTGCGCAGTCCGTCGAAGTTGGCGTTGAGCAGGGCTTCGAGCAGTGCTTCACGGGTGGGGAAGTGGCGATAGAGCGTCCCGATGCCCACGCCCGCGCGACGGGCGATGTCGCGCAGCGACGCGTCCGTACCGTGCTTGGCGACGGCCTCCCTCGCCGCGGCCAGTACCAGGTCACGGTTTTTGCGGGCATCGGCACGAGACGTCTGCGGCAAGATCAGCACCTCACTCGAAGCGGAGCAGTGCTCCATTGACTACCGGAGCAGTGCTCCGTATATTCGCCATTCTACCGGAGCGGCGCTCCGGTAGCACGCGCCACAGCACTGGAGAACCCATGAACCCGACAGCCAAAACCATTCTCGTCACCGGGGCCACCGGCCAACAGGGAGGCGCCACCGCCCGGCACCTGCTCGCCGACGGATGGCGGGTGAGGGCACTGGTGCGCAATCCGGCCGGCTCGGCGGCGCAGGAGCTGGCCCGGATCGGCGCCGAGCTGGTCCGCGGCGACATGGACGACCGCAGGTCCCTGGATGTCGCCGTCCGGGGCGCGTACGGAGTGTTCAGCGTGCAGCCCGCCCTCATCCCGCCGGACTTCGCCGAGAATGAGCTGCAGCGGGGGCTGAATGTCGCAGAAGCCGCGCATGAAGCCGGTGTGGAGCATCTCGTGTACGCGTCCGTGGGCAGCGCCGATCGGGACACCGGCATCCCGCACTGGGAGATCAAGTGGCAGGTCGAGCAGCGCATCCGCGCTCTGGGTATTCCCTCCACGATTCTCCGCCCGGTCATGTTCATGGAAAATCACGCCGACCCGACGTACGGCCTGACCGGGGAGCACGCGCTCATCCCGACGATCCCTTCCGGCGCCACCGTTCAGCTCATCGCCCTCAGCGACATCGGCGCATTCGCCGCCCTCGCCTTCGGCGACCCCGAACAGTACCTGGGCAAGGCGATCGAGCTGGCCGGCGATGAGTTGACCAGCGATCAAATCCTCAGCGCCATCGCCCGTGCCACCGGCCGCACGTTGCCGCTTCCCCCCGGTCGCAGCAAGCCTGCCGCTTCGCCGCCCGTCGCCGGTCGCGCGGAGGGGACGTTCTCCTTCGCCGGCTGGCAGGCGGACATCCCGGCGCTGCGGGCACAGCATCCGGCCCTGATGGACTTCGACACCTGGCTGGCACGGGAGGGCAAGTCCATGATCGAGGCGCTGCTCGACCGCTCGGGTACCCGCTGAACGCCCATTGCAGTCCGCGGATTGCACACAGCGCCCCCAAGGCAGCCCACCGCTGCGCCGGCCTGCGGGCCCTCCATCCCACCCCTGTACACGATCCACCTGCACACGCTCAAGGAGCAGCACAGTGACAACCTCTGCAGCCGGGGCCCTGTCCCGGCCATTCAGTCTGGGACGGCTGACCGTCCCCAACCGGATCACCATGTCCCCGATGACCCGGTCCTTCTCGCCCGGAGGAGTCCCGGGCGAGGACGTAGCCGCCTACTATGCGCGCCGCGCCGCAGCCGGAGTGGGGCTGATCATCACGGAGGGCACGTACGTCAACCACCCGTCGGCCGGCGATGACGCCGCCGTGCCCCGCCTCCACGGCGAGGAGCAACTCGCAGGCTGGAGCAGGGTGGTCGACGCTGTGCACGCGGCGGGCGGACGCATCGTGTCGCAGTTGTGGCACATCGGCATGGTGCGCGAACCGGGGCAGCCGCCGTTTCCCGACGCGCCTCCGATGGGACCGTCCGGCCTCACCCTCACCGGCACGGAGGGACGGGGCCGCGCCATGACCCGCGCGGACATCGACGATGTCATCGGCGCCTTCGCGCAAGCGGCCTCGGACGCCGAGCGGATCGGCTTCGACGGAGTCGAGATCCACGGGGCGCACGGATACCTCATCGACCAGTTCCTGTGGTCCTACACCAACCGGCGTACGGACGAGTACGGGGGCGACGCGGTGGAGCGGACACGGTTCGCCGCCGAGGTCGTGGAGGCCATCCGGGAGAGGGTCTCGTCGGACTTCCCGGTGATCTTCCGCTTCTCTCAGTGGAAGGCCAGCGACTTCGATGCCCGGCTCGCTGACACCCCCGACGAGTTGCAGGCGGTGCTCGCTCCTCTGGCCGATGCCGGAGTCAGCGCCTTCCACGCCTCCACGCGGCGCTACTGGGAGCCGGCGTTCGAAGGGTCCGACCTCAACCTTGCAGGCTGGGCCAAGAAACTCACCGGCAAGACGGCCATCACGGTTGGCTCGGTCGGCCTCAACGCCGACGTCACTCAGGGCAGCGCGGGGGTGGCCGGGCTGGAGCCGCTGGCCGAGCGCCTGGAGCGCGATGAGTTCGACCTCGTCGCGGTCGGCCGGGCACTCCTGGTCGACCCCGAGTGGGCCAGGAAGGTTCTGGACGGCCGGGTCGACGGATTCATTCCGTTCACACCAGAAGCGGAGGAGACGCTGTTCTGACCTTTCCCCTCCCCCGACAGCCGGGTGCCGCCCGCCGGTCGGCATCCGGTTTGATTCCCGTTCCCTCACCTCCGGCCCGACGCATGCGGTTCGGCGCCCCATAGCCAACGCGGTCACTGCGCCGTCATGGGTCGTGCGGTGAGCCGCCCATCGCGAGGTCCGGCTGGAAGGTCACGAAAAGCCTCCTCAGGAAAGACTTGACCCATGTCGGCTCCGCCCATCGGTACGCTGGACCACTGGGCTGTGTGCATCGTGAAGGCGCAGGTCACGGCTCTGGCGTGCGCGCGCGACAAGGCGTAAACGACAGAGCCAACACGCTCGGTCGTCTACGGCCGAGAAGTTGACGGGATGTCGCCGGTAAGGTGCTCGTCGGCCCAGCGGCTGAGCTCGCGTAGTGCTGGACATACGGCCTCGCCTGCCGCAGTCACGCTGTAGTTGACCCGTAGTGGTGGCTCGGGATCGACTTGGCGGACGACCAGGCCGACTGCTACCAGTTCGGTGAGCCGATCTGAGAGCATTCGCTCGCTGATTCCCGGTATGGCCCGGCGTAGCTGGGCGAAGTGCGCCGGTCCCTGTGTCAGCACAGCCAGGACAAGCCCGGTCCATCGCTTGCCAAGCAGGATGAACGCGCGTGTGAGGGCGGGATCCACCCGTCTGGACGACTCGCCCGCGCATCGCTCTTGCTGTGTCCTGCTCACCATGGTGTCGGGCGTCCTTTCCTTGCCTTGTGAAGCCCTTTGCGCCGTCGCACACCGAAGGCACTGAGCGGGCTTGATCTGCACGGCCTGTCGTGTGCCGGGGGAGCAGCAGGTTGTTCACCGTTGCGACCTTGATTCGGCGGATCTCCGAGCGTGCGGGACCGACGTCCTTGACCCGGCCTTGGGCGAGATGGCCTGCCACGGAGGAGACTTGATCTGCTTGCGGAGCTTCTTCTGGTTGCCCTTGACGGACACGATGTGAGCCTGTGGGGCACGCAGGTGGTCGGCGTGCTCGCGTTGGGTGTGCAGTGCGTCGGAAGTGACCATGACTTCGGCCAGGTGGGCCACGGAATTGACACAACGTCGACGGCAAGGTCATCAAACCGTAGCCCACACAACGTCACCGACTGGTGGATCCGGGCTTGGCGCGGGTCGCCTGCCAGACCGTGTGGGCGGCGCGTACCCTCTCCCACAAAGCGATACGCTCCGCGGGATCTGTCTCGTCCAAGGTGATGCCGAAGGTGTCGGCCAGGACGCGGAACCACTCGTCGGCGGTGGACAGTTCCCGCTGCGTGCCGCGCTGTCGTCGGTGGTGCTCAGCACACAGCCCCGGAGTTGGCCGACGCCGTTTGCGCGTCGGCGCATTGCCGAGGCGGTTCGGACGAACTGCGAGTCTGGCGAGGTGGACATCACCGCATGGCACTCGGCGAAGTCGGTCAGTGCAGCGGGTGCCATAGTGAAGTCCATCCCCGCGAAAGCGCCGCGCTCGTCGTGGTCGAACCGCCAGCCGCCCGGCTCGACCTGCGACGGCCGGAGCCTGTATGTGAAGGGCCCCTGCCGGAAGCTGCCCGCGCGCAGAGGGATCGGTTCGTACAGGGCATCACCGAAGCCGACATCGACGACCCAGGTCTGGCCCTCGCAGTCCACGGTGAGCACGAGGTGTCCACCGGTGGCGCCGGGCGGCGGTGAGTCGGGGGTCGAGTGCACTCCGCCCCGGTGCAAGGTGACGTCGTAGCCGAGCGCGATCAGCAGGGTGGCGAAGGCGCCGTTGAGGTGGAAGCAGTATCCGCCGCGCCCTTGCAGGATCCTGGCTATCGACTCGTGAGGGTCCACGGTCGTCGGCCGACCCAGGTGGATCTCCAGGGTTTCCCAGGGCACTTGTTCGACATGGGCCCTGTGCAGCGCCCGCAGCCCGGTGGCCGAGGGCTTGCGGTGTTCGTCGAGAGCAAGGCCGAGACGCAGCAAGTAGGGGGCGATGAAGGGTTCAAGGGGCATGACCGAATACACCTCAGCCAATTGAATGTGACGGATTGTTGCGAGTGGCTCATCTGTAGCGCGGTTGCGCGGGAACGTTCGCGGGTGCCCCGGCACAGCCCGGGCCGTCCAGCGGGCTTGCCGCTGTTGGAAACGGCTTCCTGGCGAGCGCAGTCGGCCCGGAACTGTCGGCGGGTGTCAGCGGCCGGAGGAATGTCAGCGCACTCGGGTCCCTGCTCGGAAGACGGCCTGTACGTCCAGGACGGCTGCAGGGTCATGCTCGACGTCGCCGTTGACGACCAGGATGTCGGCGTCGGCACCGGCGGTGATCCGGCCCTTTCGGCCCTCCACACGGCACAGGCGGGCCGCCAGGCTGGTCATGGAGATCAGCGCGTCCAGCGGCGCGACGCCCAGCCGTGCCAGGTCGGCCACGCCGTGGGGGAGGACGTTGTGGGGCTTCCAGGGCCCGATACCGGCGTCCGATCCGATGACGACGTTGGCGCCGTGCTTGTGCAGGTTGCGGTAGGTGTCCAAGATGGCATTGACGTGCGCGGCCATGACATGTGCGGCCATGCCCTTGGGCGGCTGCACGGCTTCGCCGGGGTCCATGCCCAGCGTCAGGCTGACGAATGTTCCCGTTCTCACGATGGCGTCGATGAGGTCGGCGGTCTCGGAGGCGATGCCGTCAGCGGTGAGGAAGGAGACGTGCTCCAGGCTGTCGACGCCCGCTTCGACGGCGTCTCTGATGGCTTGGACACCATGGGCGTGAGCGGCCACCGGCAGGCCGAGGCGGTGTGCTTCGTCCACGAGGGTACGCAGGTCCTCCGGGCCGTACTGTGACGCGTGCGGCGGCACGGAACCGGGTGTCATGTGGCCGCCGCTGGCCATGATCTTGATGACAGCACAGCCTCGGGTGTGATGCTCGCGCACAGCGGCTCGCAGCGCTTCGGCGCCTTCGACCTCGCCGCCGAGGAAGTGGCAGTGGCCGCCCGGCGTGGTCAGCGGCGGGCCGGCGGCCAGGATCTCCGGACCCTGCTCCGGGTGCTGGGCCGTCTCCTCCACCAGGGCCAGCGAGAGGTAGCCGCGGTCGCCGAGGTCGCGCACGGTGGTGATGCCGGCCAGCAGAGCGGACCGGGCCGCGGCCCGCATGTGCGCAAGCAGGTCGCTGTCGGAGGTGGCGGCCAGGGAGGTCACGGGGTCTGGGCCGGCGTCGAAGGCGAGGTGGACGTGGGTGTCGATGAGGCCGGGCAGCAGGCAGGCCGAGCGGCCGAGGTCGATGACCTGAGTGCCATCGGCGGGCAGGGCGCCGGTGCGGTCCACACGCAGGATGCGGTCGCCCGAGACGTGCACGGTGGCGGGGCCCGACAGGCTGAAGCCGTCGAACATCGAACCGGCGTGTATGGCAAAGGAATTCATCAGATTTCTCCGATCGGAAAGTGAGTGTCACGCGGCGATCCGCCCGGTGACAGGAATTCCGCGCCTTCGAGAGGTGGTGCAGCGCGGTGGCCGGCTCCGCAGCCGCGCGCAGCCGGCGACCCGGTGCGTCAGGTCGGTAAGGAGGTCGGCTTCTTCTCGTCAGTTTTCGGACGAAGTCGGATCTGGTCTGTTCAGGCAGGTGCGGAAGACGCGTGCTTGGCAGGAGCTGGTCGACTCGTGCCGGGCACCGGGTCGTCCGGACACCGCCAGCGGAGCAGCAGCAAGCGGTGTGCGCTCTCAGGGCGGTGCCGGCGTCGAGCGCAACGCCGTTGGGGTCCGGGCGCCGGGCGGGTGGCGTCGAGATTCCATAGGCGGGCGGAGACGTCGCCCTGAGTCCGGCCGTCAGAAGGGGCGGCTCCGCAGGCCGTCAGGGCTCTCGGCATCGCGGGGCGGCCCCGTGGCCTTCCGTGTCAGTCCATCGGGCCGCGGGCGAGGTGCTGGAGGCGGTCGGCTGTGCCGTCGCGACGGGCGCGCCATAGCCCGTATTTGGCCAGCAGGCCGTTCGAGACCGTCAGGAGTGTCTTGTACGGTGGCGCTGCCAGGCCCTTGGTCGTGTGGGGGGCGTAGCGGGCGCCTTCGTCGGTGACGGTGAGCCATCCGGTGAGCGTTCGCATGCCCAGCCCGACGCACTGAGGCCGGAAGGTATGGGCGAGGAAGCCGGCTCTGCGCCCGCCTGGCGGCAACAGCCCGGGTGGCACGTCGAGGTGCAGTCCCGCAGTGTCGTGTCCGGTGACCGCCACCGGGACGATGACAGGGAAGCCGTCTGCGCCGCGGTAGGCCAGCAGTCGGTGCGGCAGCCCGCCGATCTGCCGGGCGACCGCGGCGAGGTCGACGCGCGGGCCCGTACCGTTCTTCGGTGGCTTCTGCGCGTTCGGTTGCTCGGGCCAGGCGGCGCCGGTGACCGTCATCGCTCCGCGGGCCGCCAGATCGGGCCAGACGGTGACGCGCTCGACCTCGACGTCGACGAAGACGCGCTCCTGGTGGTACTCGCGCAGCAGCCAGTCCCACATCGGCCCGCGTCTGGTCTCCCCGAGGAAGGGCTCCGAGGCCCGCATCAGTTCCGTCAGGCGCTCCGGTGACGGGCGCAGATCAACCGACGCGGTGCCCTGCGCGAGTACGTACGAGCTACTTGCGGCGAAGCCGTGATCACGCGTGTGGTAGGCGAGCGAGACGTGCGGGTCCCCAAGGATGCGTTCCAGCTTCTTCGGGAAGCCGAGCGAGGTGGTGAAGCCGACAAGGCCCGCCTGCCGGTCTGCGAGGCCTACCGGCGAGACGCTGGTGACCACGGCGCCGCCGGCCGGGGTGATGTAGGCGGCCGCGACCGTGAGGTCGCCCCTGATCACGGCGTCCGCCGCGTCCGGCCACCGGACAGGGGTGGTGGTCATGAGCCGGTCCCGCGCAGGATCCGCAGGTCTTCCGTGGCCTGACGGCGCATGGCAGGCAGGAGTGGGCGTACCGGCTCCGGCAGGCCCGCGAGCACCAGTTCCACCTCGGCGGGCGTGCCGACCTCGTCGAGGAGGCCGACCATGAGGTGTCCGGCCACGGGCGGCGTGGTGGCGATCACCCGCTGGGCGAAGTCCTGCCAGTCTTCGGGGCTGATGTGGTCGCGGAGCGCGGGGAAGAGCACCGGCTCTTCGTGGGCCAGGTGGTCGTGCACGGTGTCGCGCACCGCGACGGCCGCGTCCCGCAGAGCGGCCCGGACTCCGTCCACCGCACCGCCTCCGCCGAGGCCCGTGCCGACGGCTTCATTGGCCCCGTCCTCGACCTCGTCGCCGGTCATGTTCACCGCGGCCAGCAGGTCGAGCGCGGCGTCCAGGCGCTCGTGCTCCTCGCTCAGCACACCGAGCTCGTGTTCCGTGGCCGACGCCGCCGTGACGATCCGCGGCCACAGGTCCTCGTCCTCGGCCTCGTGGTGATGGCGCAGGTTCGCCACGAGGAAGTCACGCAGCTGCGCCAGTGCGCCGAGCGGCACCGAGGGGCGGGCGGCGGCCTCGGCCAGCAGGGTGGTCGCAACGCGATGCACCTGATGGGCAAGGCGGGTCTCAACGACCGCCGCAGATTCTTTAGAAGACTCCATAGTCATGGAGATAAACATATTCATTGAATGCCCTTATCGTCAATATGGTGACTCCTCGTGCGGGGGGTAGGATGCGCGGGTGACCACTCGGAAGTACCACTCCCCCCGCCGCACCGACGCGGCCACCGCCACACGTGAGGCCATCCTGGGCAGCGCACACAGGCTCTTCCTGGCGCGCGGGTATGCCGGGGTCACCATCGGGGAGATCGCGGAGGCGGCGAAGGTCGCCGTCCCGACCGTCTACAGCAGCGTGGGGAACAAGCCGGGCATCCTGACGGCTCTGCTGGAGCCGGCCCTCACCGACCCGGACATCGCCGACAACCTCGCCGCCATCGATGCCAGCGACGACCCGCGCACCGTGATCGAGCTGACCGCCGAGGGCACCCGGCTCACCCACGAACGCCACTGGGACCTCGTGTACGGGCTCTTCTACCGCGACCCGCCGGGGGAATCCGCCGTCAAAGCGGTTCTGGACAGGGGAGCCGACGACTACGTCCAGGCGCTGACCCGCGTGGCCGACCGCCTCGTGGCGCTCGACGCGCTCCGTGCCGACGTCTCCCACGCGGAGGCCGTCGACATCCTCTGGTTCCACCTCGGCCCGCACGCCTGGATGACCCTCGTCGGCGAACGCGCCTGGCCGTTCGACCGCGCCCAGGCCTGGACCGCCCGCTCCGCCTGCCAGGCGCTGCTGAAGGACTACGACTAAAAGGTCGCCTTCAAAGAACGTTAGCTTTGTGGATCAGGTGCCGGGGCTGACCGTGCGCTACCAGCGCCGCACGCCGCTACTGCAGCAGATGGTCGAGGAAGCCGGTGTGCCACGACGTCCCCGATCACCCTCGTGCGACCAACATCGAACGCATCTGCCGCCACTGCGGCAGGATCTCGGACCAGGACACCACGAGCCCCGCCCGCAGCCCGGAACCCGGCTGGCCAGCGACGCCACCAGCCGATCTCCCGGCGCAGGTCCACGTAACAGCGCAGCTGTACGTCGCCGGGCTCCCGCGTGGACCGGCCTGCCGCTGCGGTCGTGCTGGCCGGGTGAGACTATTGCGGCTTTGCGAGCCACTGCTCGAAGGTGGTTGGCGCGATGCGGGCGCCCTCGCCGGGCAGGAGTACGTCGCCGGCCATGTCCGAGCCGAACAGCGATGACCACGTCGGCACGAGCTTGACCGCGTGTCCGCGCGCGTCGTTGGTGCGCCGGGCCATGTCCACCAGGTCCTGCGGCTCCGGGCCGGCGACATCGCGGTAACGCCCCTGCGGTGCGCCCGTGGCGATCTCGGCGAGGATGTCGCCCACGTCCGCGGGCGCGATCGGCTGCACGAGCAGCGGTGCGATCGGCGCGACGCCGTCCTGCTCGGTCCAAGTTGTCACCATCGCGGCGAAGTCGTGGAACTGCGTGACAGGAACGATCGTCCATGGCACCGGGCCCTCGGCCACGAGGCGCTCCTGCTCACGCTTGCCGGCCATGTGTGGGTTGCCCTCGACGCGATTGACGCCGACGATCGAGAGCAGCACATGGTGACGGACGCCGGCCCGTTCCTCGGCGGCGAGCAGGTTCCGGGTCATGGTGCCGAAGTACGCCACCGCCTGGTCCCGGTTCTCTGCCTGGTGGTAGCTCGTAGCGTCCACGACGGCGTCGACGCCGGTCAGTGCGGCGTCCAGACCGTCCCCGGTGGTCAGATCCACGCCGAGTGAGCGGCCGATACGCACGACTTCGTGGCCGGCCTGTTCCAGGGCCGCGACTGTGCGGGCCCCGATGTTCCCGGTTGCGCCGGCGACGGCGATTCGCATGGTGATCCCTCCTCTGCTCGTGCCGCCCTTCCCAGCGTCACCCTCAGCGGCCATGACCACATCCCGGCAGTCGGTGTCGCAGCAGCCGTGCCGTCCACCGATGGCCCTCGCATCCGCTCATCTCGACGGACTGTACAGCGCGGGCAGCGCGGCAGCAGTGGACCGGGCCAACGCGGCGCTGAGCGCGTTCACCGCCAGGTACGGCACCAAGGTCCCGGGCGGGCGAGGTCGTCTTCCTGCCCGAACTGCCGGTCCGGGTCGACAAGGTCAAGCTGCGGAGTGACGGAGGTACGAGCCATGGGCGAGCTGGGGCCTGGACCCAGCGCCAGCGCTGACACCTTCCAAATCTTCCGCGACTTCCCCGACGAGATCGACCGCCAGACCGAGTCGGGCCTGGCGGTCCGCCGGGCGGTCGGTGGGGAATCCAGCAGTATAGAGAGTCATATTCATTTTAATGACTTATCGTCAATATCTACACTGCCTCGGTGATCACTCGGAAGTGCGCCTCCCTCCGACGCGCCAACTCGGCAACCGCCACGCGTGAGGCGACCCTGGGCAACGCGCACCCGCTCTCCGCGGGCTGGGCTGGCACGAGCGCGGACAACGCGCCGGTCGAGTCGTCAATGCGGCTCTCGAAGGTGAGACGCTCCGCGACGTCCGCGGTGTTGTGCTGCCGACAATGCGCGCCGGACACGGTGGCGCTGGGCCAGCCGACGGGGCGGTTGATCGCTGACCGGGTCCAGGCGTCGGACCGCATGCGCGCCCTGCACCGCACGTGGGAGACGCTGGGCCCGGATCCGCTGCCGGCGGCTCTCATCCTGCTGGAGCGGCTGCGGGCGGCACCCACTCGACGTCCTCTCGACACCGAGCTGAACCGCCGGAACCCGTACGCGCCTTTCCGGCACGCCGCGGGAGGAAGCCGCATTCCGCCACAGGCTCCTCACCACCCTGACTCCAGCAAGCACACCGTCCACGACGTCCTGGACCAGGCAAGCGACCTGCACGAGAGCGAGACCGCCACCGTCCTCGAGGACACGCACGCCTTCGCGATCGTGGCCGCCAGCTTCGGTCACTGCCGCACGCTGCCTTCCGCCGGCACGGTCAGGGCCGCCTCGGCCCCGGATGCGGAGGCGGCCGGCCGGAGACACCCTGGTCTGGGGTGCTGTCTGTACGAGGCACACGTCGCACGGCGTGTCGCCGATGCGGGCCCGAATCGTGTCTCCACTGCGAACCACGTTGTGTGAGCCCGGAATTGACGGACACGGTCAACTCCGAACGAGCCGACGGTGCACCTGCCCAGGAGGCGGTGGCCGACACGAGATTGTCCGTTTCGGGCAGGCTTACGGAGGTGTATTGCAGTGTCGGAGAAGGACTCAGTGAACGAGACGGCCGAGCAGGAGTTCGGACCCAAGATGCTTGCGGACGTCCAGCCGCCCTTCATCCCCGAGGGCGCCTCGGGGATGACCATCCTCGTCACGTGGCCTCCCGGTCACCCCGGCCTTCCACCGCACCGCCACGCGGGGCCGGCTTTCGGCTACGTGATCGAGGGCGCGGTCCGCTTCGAGATCGAGGGTGAGCCGGAACGCGTGGTCACCGCCGGTGAGACGTTCTGGGAGCCGGGTGGCGACGTGATCCACTACCAGGACGCCAACGCTCTCTCGGACGCGTCGACCAAGTTCGTCGCGTTCATGCTGTGCGAGCCGGGTCAGCCGATGTACACGCTGGTCGACGAGGACGAGCTGAAGCAGCGGGCGCACCTGCGCGCCCCGCGTCCCTCCGCAGGCTGACGGGGCGAGCGCTTTCCGGGCGCAAGACTGTCTCGGAGGCATCCGTTGCGTGGTCTGCGGACCGGCTTGCCGCAGGACGACCGGCACGGTCTGGATCGGCCGGCAGGATCCGAACCTGCGCGCACGGTTCCGAAGACCTTGGGGTCCGTGGCGTCGCTGTTGGTTACAGGGCCCGCTTCTGCGTACTCGACGGCCCGCCTTGGGCGCTGACGTGCTGTCTGCTGACCGCGGGTCAGCGCAGCACGGTCGTGGGCCGGGCGGGCCCACGACCGCGTGGCCGCCACTCGCGGGGATAGCCCACGGACACCTCGTGGAACGGCACTCCGTCGTGCCGGGTCGTCCGGGGAATGTGCAGATGCCCGTAGACCATCGCCCGGGCCCGGTACCGGACGTGCCAGTCGGCCGTCTGTTCCGTCCCGCACCACAGCGCGAACTCCGGGTACCTCAGCACCCGCGTCGGCTCGCGCACCAGCGGATAGTGGTTGACCAGTACCGTCGACAGCTCTGCCGGCACCTGGTCCAGGCGCGACCTGGTCAGCTCCAGTCGTGCCCGGCACCACGCGTCGAGGCTCGGATACGGGTCCGGGTGCAGCAGGTGCTCGTCGGTGCAGACGACATGCGCGCGGTGCGCCTGGGCCAGTGCCTCGTCCTTGGTGGCCGTGCCGTCGGGGCGGAAGGTGTAGTCGTACAGCAGGAACAGTGGGGCGATCGCGACGGACTGTCCGTCCTCGCCCGTCCAGAGCGGGTGCGGATCCTCCGGCGTCACGACGCCGAGCTGCCGGCACATCTCCACGAGCAGGTCGTAGCGCTCCACGCCGCGTGCCTGGACCGGGTCGGCGGACACGGTCCACAGTTCGTGGTTCCCCGGCGCCCAGACGACCGTGGCGAACCGGTCGCGCAGCATCCGCAGGGTCCACTCCACGTCCTGCACGAGGTCGCCCACATCGCCCGCGACCAGCAGCCAGTCGTCGTCGGAGTCCGGGCGCAGGGCGTCGACGTGCTTGCGGTTCTCCGGGTGGTTGACGTGCAGATCACTGATGGCGAGCAGAGACATCGAACCCCCGTGAATGGACCCGACCGGACACGTTGCGCCGATCATCCCATCGTGGGGCGCCAACTGTCCGCCACCACCACCCCGTTGCGCGGGGCGGACCCGGGCAAGGGTGGAGTGAGGCGGAGTGAGCTGGGGCGGCGGCGGCCGCGGGCTTTGTCCCCGCCCCGCCCCTTCCCGTACCTGGGCCGGCCCCCAGGCCCCGTCGGTGTGCCCGATACCGGTCGGTGGGCCGGGGCGTCCGTCCGCGAACGCCGGCGGGCTTGGCGTGTGCCGGGGCCCGCCACTGCCGCGCTCAGGCTCCCTGCGGGCTGCGGAGGCCGTAGCTCGCCCACGCCGGCGCCGTACCCGTGATCTGGCAGATCATGAGGTAGAGCGGGATCGGCGGGGTGTACGGGCTGGGGTCGTCGGGCCAGTGGATCAGCCGCGCCGTCGAGGTCGGCACATACGCCCCGCGGGAGTAGTAGGAGGGAAACGGCCAGGTCAGCTCCACGTCGGAGCCCGTCGGCACGATCCACCACCACCAGTCCGTGTCCGAGTAGACACAGCCCGTGTGCGGCAGGCGCATCAGCATCCGCCGCCCGTGTCGCGCGGGCACCCCCACCGCGTCGCAACCCAGCGTGGTCGGCAGACCGGCCGGTACGTCCAGCTGCGGGCAGCCGTCCCCGCCCTCGTCCCGCCTGCGCGAGAGCAGCCCGGCCATCGTCCTCAGCACGGACGCCACGCGTCGAGCGCCAGCTCGGCCCACACGATACGGCCGGGTCCCGGCTGGGCGTCGTGCGCTCCCCAGGCGCTGCTCACCGCGTCCACCAGCAGCAGCCCGCGGCCGCGCTCGTCCTCGGAGACACGGCACAGGCGCGGCTCGCCGGGCGGGCAGCCCTCGTCCTGTACCGCTATGCGCAACTGGCCCTCCGTGTCGCGCAGTTCGCACAGCACGCGATCGCTCGCGGTGTGCACAACGGCGTTCGTGAACAGTTCGGACGCGACGAGCGCGACCGTGTCGAGGGGGTCGCCGCCGATGCCCCAGCGCTGCATCCGCTCCCGTATCAGCCGCCGGGCCCGTGCCACGGAGTCGGTGCGGCCTGGCAGCTCGAAGCCGAAGCGGCGAATCGCCGGAACCGCAGACACCGGAGCGTACGGACCGACGAGCTGGGGGCTGAGCGCGTTACCAGGTGCCACGACCAATCCTTCACGGTGGGGAAGCAGTGCCGAACATGCCTCTCCCCGGGCAGCGGCAGGCCTCGTGAACTGGTTCACCGGGTCACTCTCCACCCGGCGACGACACTTGGCAAGAGGCACTCTGAAAATTGCAGAGTGTCGAGTTCTGGGGGACAGTGGCATGGCACACTCGTCGGGACATCGAGAACAGGGCGCTGGGGAGGTCTGTAGTGAGCGAGCCGCGGTCCGCCCCCACCGTGGGACAGGTCGTGCTCGGCAAGCGACTGCAGGATCTGCGGGAGCGGGCCGGCCTCAAGCGCGAGGAGGCCGCCAAGGTCCTCCGCGTCGCCCCTGCCACCATCCGCCGGATGGAAATGGCCGAGGTCGCGCTGAAGATCCCCTACGTGCAGCTGCTGCTCAGGGCGTACGGCATCACCGACGACGAGGCCGACGGCTTCGTGCAGCTCACCGAGGAAGCCAACAGGCCGGGCTGGTGGCAGCGCTTCCACGACGTCCTGCCCGGCTGGTTCAGCATGTACGTCAGCCTGGAAGGTGCCGCCAGCCTCATCCGGGCCTACGAGCCGCACTTCGTCCCCGGGCTGCTGCAGACCGAGGACTACGCGCGCGCCGTCATGCGCAGCGGTGCCCTCGGCGGCACGAGCGCCGACGACATCGAGCGGCACGTCGCCCTCCGTATGGAGCGACAGGCCCTGCTCACCAGGGCCGAGGCCCCCAGATTCTGGGTGATCGTCGACGAGACGGTGCTCCGCCGGCCGGCGGGAGGCCCGCAGGTGATGCGGGCCCAGATCGACCGGCTGCTCGAAGCCACCGCGCTGCCGAACGTCACCCTTCAGGTCGCGGAGTTCGCGACCGGGCCGCACGCCGGCACGTACGGACCGTTCGTCCTCTTCCGGTTCGCGGTGCCCGAGTTGCCCGACATGGTCTACAGCGAGTACGTGACCGGCGCGGTCTATCTCGACGCGCGCCCCGAGGTGGCCTCGCACCTGGAGGTCATGGACCGCATGGCGGCCCAGGCCGCCACCGCACAACGCACGAAGGACATCCTCCGGGGCGTCCGCAAGGAGCTGTGAATGGATCGCATATACAACGGCATGCCTGCCCGTGAGCTCGGCTCGGAGGGGTGGCACAAGCCGTGGAGCGGCGGCAACGGCGGCAACTGCATCGAGGCCATGAAGCTGGCCGACGGCAGGGTCGCCGTGCGCCAGTCCGCCGACCCTGAAGGCCCCGCCCTCATCTACACGCACGGCGAGATCGCCGCTTTCATCCAGGGAGCCAAGGCCGGTCAGGCAGACTTCCTCCTGACGTGATCTGACCCGGGCTCAACATCCCGTGCAGCACGTGCTGTTCGTTCGTCCTCTTGTCGCACCCACCCGTCGCAGACCCTTGGAGACGCCAGATGACCGGGCAAGACCCCGCCGCCGTACGGATCGACACCAGCAAGCCGCACCCGGCCCGGATGTACGACTGGTTCCTCGGCGGCAAGGACAACTACCCGGTGGACGAGGAGATGGCCAAGCAGCTCCTCGCCCTCGACGCGCGCGGACGTGACATGGCACGCGTCAACCGGGCCTTCATGCACCGTGCCACGCGCTGGCTGGGCAAGAACGGTGTGCGCCAGTACCTGGACATCGGCACCGGCATCCCCACCGAGCCCAATCTGCACCAGATAGCCCAGCAGGTGGCCCCGGAGTCCCGTGTCGTCTACTGCGACAACGACCCGATCGTGCTCGCCCACGCCGAGGCGCTGCTGCGCAGCACCCCCGAAGGCGCCACCGAGTACATCCAGGCCGACGCCCGCGAGCCCGAGGCGATCCTGGAGGCGGCCGGCAAGGTCCTCGACTTCTCGCAGCCGATCGCCCTTTCGATGCTCGCGCTCCTGCACTTCGTGGACGACGAGGACGGGGCGTACGAGCTGGTGGACCGGCTGGTCCAGCAGCTCGCACCCGGCAGCCACCTCGTGCTCTCCCACACGACGGGCGACTTCGACCCCGAGAAGGCGGCGCAGGCCCGGGCGATGTACAAGGCCCGCGGGCTCACCCTGCGCACCCGCTCCCGCGAGGAGTTCACACGCTTCTTCGACGGGCTCGAGCTCGTCGAGCCCGGTGTCTCGCTGACGGCCGACTGGCACCCGGAGCTCGGTGAGGTCATCGACGTCATGGGCGACGACCCCATTCCGGGCTACGCGGGCGTCGCGCGCGTCAGCTGACGCTCCCTCCGGCAGGCAGCAGGGTGACGAGGAAACTTGTCGCCCTGCTGGTGTTTCCGGCCGAGTCGATCGTCCGGTGCTCGACGGTGTGGGTGCCGTAGTCGGGCGTGGAGTCGTCCCACGGGACGGCGCGCGGGGTGCCGAGCTTTCCGTAGACGAGATCGTCGATGACGGTGCCGGTCGGGGTGAAGCGGAACGGTGCGTCCGCGTCGGTCGGCCAGCCGTAGTACGTGTACCAGCCGTCGCCGTCCACCCGGAACTGCGAGACGACCGTGCCGGGCCGGTCGTCGCGCGCGGTCAGCCGCATCGTGAACGGGCCGTCGTAGACGTACTCGGGCGGCCGGCCCGGCCGGTGCACCGTCCGTAGCGGCTCGGACAGTTCATACGACCCGGCGGCCGGGGCCGCGTCCACGGTCCAGCGCAGCGCGGACACGGACGATCCGACGATCCTGGCCGTGAGCGTGTGCGTCCCCGGACTCATCCGCAGCGCGCCGAGGTCGAGATCGCGGTCGTTGCCGGGGTTCGCGAGCGGGCGGCCGTCGAGGGACCAGCGGACGGCGTACGTCCGGTCGCCGGGGTGCGTCGTGTCGGCGTACACGACGGACGTGGACCCGACGGGTGCGCTGGTGTCGGTGTGGCCGGTGAACGCGGCCGGGACCGGGGTGTGCGGGGTCTGTACGGACGTGTCGACCGTCCAGCCCACGGTGCGGGTCAGCGCGGCGGACGCGCGGATCGCGGGGTCGCGGACGAACGGGGTCGGGTCGCTGACCGTGGCCGTGAGGGTGTGCGTGCCGCGGCCGATGCCGAGGCGGCGCGGATCGAGCGTACGGGCGCCGTCGGCGTGGTGCAGCCGGCGGCCGTCGAGCCGCCAGACGACGTCGAGTTCGCCACCGACCGGGTGCAGGGTGTCCACCCACACCGTCCGGTCGGCCCCGATCGAGGTGGTGGCCGGGGTGTGGTCCTGGACGAGGTTCACCTTCGCCGAGATCGCGCGGACCATCACCTCCCGCTCCACCTGGTCGAAGGCATAACCCAGGGTCTTCATGATCGAGTGCTTGCTGGGCCGCCACACACCCTTGGTGCTGTACATCCCGCCCTCGTAGCGGCCGATGACCCCGCCGGACTCGCTCTTCTCGCCCAGCCAGCGCCACCACTTGGCCCGCTGGTCGCGCATCTCCTCCTCGGTGAGGAGGGTGTGGTGCACGGAGGCGGGCTCGCCTCCGGTGTGCGTACCGCCGGGGACGCCGCGGCCGTAGTAGTCGTACTCGTCCTGGAGCTTGCCGAGCGAATGGCCTATCTCGTGCGGGGTGATGAGCGAGGAGAGGGCATTGCCGCCGGACGCGGTGGCGTACGTACCGCCCGCGCCTCCGTAGGTGTCGCTGTTCGCGAGCGCCACGATCTGGCGGTTGGCGCCCGTCGTACCGGTGACGAGATCCGCGAACGCGGTCGCGGCGCCGCTGTCGACCGTGAGCAGGCGCTGCACACTGCCCGGGTTGCAGCCGCCCCAGAAGCCCATGTTCAGCGGGGTGGCCCGGCGTGGAGCGTCCAGCGATGGGTCACAGTCGACACCCGACTCGGGGGACGGCACCTCGACCGCCCAGACGTTGATGTACGAGCGGTACGAGGCGAACGGCTCGGTGCTCCACAGCACGTTGAGATGCTTGTCGACGTCCGCGCGGAACTCGTCCATGCCGGCGGCCGTGTAGCCGTCGCCGAGGACCACGAGATTGAAGCGCTTGTCGGCCGGACCCGTGGTCTGGACGGGGACGACGGTGGCGTTCTCGGTCACGGGCGCGGCGGCGGACGCCGATGCGGAGGGCGCGGTGCCGACGCCGAGGAGCCCGGAGAGGAACAGGGCGCTCGCAGTGGCGAGCGCCATGGCTCTGGAAAAGCGTATGACGGAGGTGTCCATGGGGCGGGAGCGTAGGGATTGGTTCAACGCGCCGTAAAGACAGTCGAGTTGGCCATGGCGCCGGTCCCGGCGCGAACCGCTACGGCCGGATCGACCGGGCGGGCCCCGTGCTGACGCGGTCGTCGTGACGGCCTGCCGAACGGCTGCTCGCACGCAGGGCGCAGCCGGCGAGCACCGCGCAGGCCGCGACCCCGTAGGCCGTGGCGCTGACGGTGTACGGGTCGGCGTCCGCGTGGACGGTGACGTACTTCGCGGCTCCCGCCGCGGCGACCCCCAGCCACTCCCACCGGCCGTCCAGCGCCACGAGCGCGATCAGCAGCAGCGCGTACCACGAGTAGGGAGGCGTCAGCAGCAGAAACGCGGTGCCGGTCACGAGCAGCGCACCGCTCCAGGGCCGCTCGGGATCCCCGCGCAGCAGGACATACGCGACGACGCACAGCACTCCGGCGGCCATGGCCCACGGCGCCCAGTCGTCGGGCATCACGAGACGGAGCAGGGCGTACCGGCTGCGCGACGCCGCATCGCCGTAACCCTCCTCCTCGACGTAGCCGGACAGATAGCCGAACACCGAACCCTTGGAGAGCAGCGCGTACGGCAGATACGTCAGCGCCACCACGGCGGCGGCCGGGAGCAGCACCGCGGCCGCGTCACGCAGTCTGCGGACGCCGGACAGCGCGCCCGGCAGCAGGACGGCGGGCAGCAGCTTGGTCGCCGTGGCGGCGCCGAGCAGGGCGCCGCCTGCCGCCTTGTGGCGGGCGACGACGGCAAGGCCGGCCACCCCGAGGAGCACGCCGAGGACGTCGGCGTGGGCGTTGTTCACCGCCTCCAGAGGAACCGCGGGGCACCACGCCCAGTAGACGGCCTGCCGGGGATCGCCGCCGCGGCGGCGCAGCACCAGGAGCAGCACGCCTGTCACCCCGACCGACAGCAGCGCGCCGCCGGCCTGGAGCGGTTTGTGGCGGGTGCCGTCCGGGGAGAGCGCATGCACGAGCAGGAAATAGCCCTCCGAGACCGGGGGATAGATGGTGGGGACGGTGGGCCGGTTCAGCCGGGTGCAGTGCACCTCTCGGTCCGGCTCTTGCCCCGGCTCGTGGCGTGCCTCTTCGGTCGCCTCGCCTTCGAGGGCGGCGATCCGGGCCCGGCCGGGACCCGCGCAGTCCACGCCCGTGGGAAACAGCCAGGGGTCGCGCAGCGGGGCGAGCGCGGGATGGGCGGGGACATGGTCGTACGGCGAGATCCCCGCGGCCTGCACCCGTCCGTCCCAGGCGTACCGGTAGATGTCGGTGCTGGTACGCGGGGGAGCGAGGAGCCCCGTGGCGGCGACGACGACGGAGCCGCCGATCACCAGCGCCACGGCGTGGCGGACCGGCACCTTCCGCAGGCACCAGGCCGCCGCCGCGAACAACAGCCAGCACGGCCCGTACCACCGGACCAGGCCGAGCGGGTCCGAGAAGTAGGCGTCCTGCCGGACGGTCACGGCGAGCACGGCGGTGAGGCCGGCGAGCAGGACGCCGGTGGCGAAGGTGCGCGGGGTGATCACCTGCTCAGCCTGGCAGCCGGGGCGCTCGCCGGACCTGCACCGCCCGGGGATGTCAGAGATCCGTAAGGTGCCCCGAGCGCGCCGGAGGGGGCTTCCGGGGGTGTGATGGAGGCATGAGGCTTCGACCACCGGCATCGGAGCGGTCCGCAGGGAAGCGGTCCGCCCCGAAGTGGCCGGCCATGCGGTGGCCGGCACTGAAGCGACCAGCACTGAAGCTGCCGACGATGAAGCGGCCGCCCCTGCCGTCGTTCAAGGGCCGCCTGCACGACCCCCGTACGGCGACCGCCGTCGGCCGCTGGCTCGGCGTCGCGATCGCCGTGTGCTTCCTCACCGGGCTGATCAGCCACTTCCTGCAGAAGCCGCCGGACTGGCTGCAGCCGCTCCTGCCGCCGCGCCCGGTCTGGGGCTACCGGCTGACGCAGGGCCTGCACGTGGCGAGCGGGATTGCCGCGATCCCGCTGCTGATGGCGAAGCTGTGGACCGTGTACCCGCGGCTCTTCATGTGGCCGCCCGCCCGGTCCGTGCGGCACGCACTGGAGCGGCTGTCGGTGGCGGTGCTGGTGGCGGCGGGCGTGTTCCAGCTGTTCAGCGGGCTCTTGAACATCGTGCAGTGGTATCCCTGGCCGTTCTCCTTCGTGCCGGTTCACTACGCCGTGGCCTGGGTGCTCGTGGGCGCGCTGCTCCTGCACCTCGCGGTCAAGGCCCCCGAGATCAAGGCGCACTGGAGCCGTCGCTCGCCCGGGACACTGGAGCTGCCGGCCGAGGACCAGCCGGACCGGCGTTCGTTCCTGGCGGGCGTCGCCGCCGCCGTCGGCGCGGTCACGCTCGTCACCGTCGGCCAGTCCCTCACTCCGCTCAAGCGCCTCGACCTGCTGGCACCGCGCCACCCCGACCACGGACCGCAGGGCCTGCCGGTCAACCGCACCGCGGCGGCCGCCGGGCTCGCCGCCGGAGTCCCCGCGGCCGGCTGGCGGCTGACGGTGGCCGGGCCGCGCCCGTACGAACTGAGCCTCGACGAGCTCCGGGCCATGCCCCAGCACACCGTGACCCTGCCGATCGCCTGCGTCGAGGGGTGGAGCAAGTCGGCCCAGTGGACGGGCGTCCGGATCCGCGACCTCCTGGACCGGGCCGGGGCGCCGCCCGGTGCGCTGCTGCGCGTGACGTCACTGGAGCGGCGCGGGGCCTACCGGATCATGGAGATGGGCCGGGGGTACGCACGCGACCCGCTGACGCTCCTCGCCCTGCGGCTCAACGGCGAGATCCTCTCGCTCGACCACGGCTTCCCCGCCCGCATCATCGCCCCCAACCGGCCCGGTGTCCTCCAGACCAAATGGGTCACACGGCTGGAGGTGCTGTGATGCTCCGCTTCGTGGCCGGTGCGGTGGGCGTCGGGCTGATGGGCTTCGGCGCGTGGCTGCTGTTCGGTGCCGGCACCGTGCGCGATCCGTCGGACGTCGTGGTCTGGCTCGCCGGGGCGGTCGTCCTCCACGACGGCGTCATCGCGCCGCTCGTCATCGCGGTGGGCTTCCTCCTGGCGGCCCTGCCCGCGCGCGGCGCACTCCGGGCGGGCCTCGTCGTCTGCGGAGCCCTGACCCTGATCGCCCTGCCGCCGCTGCTGCGCCCGGGCGCGCCGACGAACCCGTCCGCGCTGCCGCTGGACTACCTCCGCAACTGGCTGCTGACACTCGGCGTCGTGGCCGCCCTGACCGCCGCGGCGCTGCTGCTGCCGCGGGCGGCGCGCACGGTGTCGGGGTGGCCGGAGCGGCGGCGGGTACGTCGTGCGGAGAAGGCCCGCGCAGCGGAGGCGGAGAAGGCCGACGCCGAGAAGACCTAAGAGGTTGCGCAGATGGATGTGAAGTAACCCTGCAGTGGGACGGGCACAGGTCCTTGTCATGAAGTTCCTACGCTCTGTGATCGCATGGAGGCCCTGTGCCCGTGCTGCCATCATGGCTGACCGAGCCGCTCTGGGACGGTTCGCGACACTGTTGCCCGAGCGGCCGCGCTATGACCCAGGACATCCATCGGCCTGCCACAGGCCGCGGACAGCCGACCCGATCGTGTTCGGCAAGCTGCTGCGGTAGCCCTTGTCGGCCCAGCAGGCCACGTCCGCTTCGGCGAGGGCGTCGATGATGCCGTGGGCGCGGGTGGCCTTGATGTCGGGACACGTCGATGCCGGACGGTGGACGAGCACACGAAGTCCCTGGTGGAGAGGTATTTTTTGGTCGAAAACCCATCCACCAGGGGCTTCGCTGCCCTGTCAGCTCAACTGGCAAGCTCACGCGGCAGGTGACAAACCGCTCACTGGCGCGTGGATCGGAAAACGCCATGGAACACCCTCGCGGCGCGCCCGGGCCTACCCGCGAGTGGTGAAGCGGGCCTGCCACAGGTCGCGGAGCAACGCGATCTCGGCCATGTGGTGGATGAATTCGAGGTTGGCCCCCGACAGCACGGTGATGAACGGGTCGTCGGGGTCGGAGCCGTACGGGTACTGCGAGAAGCCGACCGTGTCGAGCTGTTCGTCGGTGGTGACTGGTTTGGTGGTCAGGCTGGAATGGGGATCCAGGCTCCTCGGCCGTCGAAGAGCTGGGTAACCACGTCGAGCAGGTTCTTGCCCTGTTT
>NZ_JBHWKX010000048.1:41032-54755 GCF_042730885.1 Streptomyces sp. NPDC059909 | reverse complement strand
GCTACGACCCCGTCACCCACCAGGCCAACAACAAGATCAGCACGCCCGCCGACACGCCTCTGGCGGCATAGAGGTTGACTCAGGAAACTCATGCGCTCACCCCCAGGCAGTCGCGCAGCCGGATCAGCCCGTCGCGCATACGGGTCTTCACCGTGCCCAGCGGCACGGAGAGCAACTCGGCCACCTCGCGGTAGGCGAGCCCCCGGTAGTAGGCGAGCGTCACCGACTGGCGCTGCAACTCGGTCAGGGTGCGCAGACAGCGGCGTACCTGCTCCCGCTCCAGCCGGGCCTCGACCTGCTCGACGACGTCGTCGAATGCGGGCGTCCCGCCGAGCCGGGCCGCCTTCTGCTCGCGCTCGGCGGCGGCCTGCGCGGACCGCACCCGGTCCACCGCGCGGCGGTGGGCGAGGGTGAGGGTCCATGTCATCGCGGAGCCCCGGGACGGCTGGAAGCGCGCCGCCGTACGCCACAGTTCGACCAGCACCTCCTGCGTCACCTCCTCCGACTGCGCCGGATCGCGCAGCACGCTGCGCACGACACCGAGTACGGGCCCGCAGACCGCGTCGTACACCCGGGAGAAGGCTTCCTGGTCGCCGCGCGCGACCCGTACGAGCAGTTCGTCGAGCCCCGGACCTGCCGGTGGTGCCCCTGCGATGTGTACGGCTTCCCTCACGCGCGCTCCCCTCGCCCGGTCTTCCTTCTCTTATACGGAGCTATACGGAGCCGGAGCCCGCCTTGACTGCACTTGCGCCCAACTTTTTGCCCGGCAGGTGGCCCGGGAGCGCGCGCAGGGCCAGGAACACCAGCAGCCCGATCGGCGACAGCAGGATCGTGAGCACCAACAGCGGGCCCATCAGCAGCGGATGAAGACCGAGCTGGCGCCCCTCGAGGTACATCCATTGCCCGATCAGGAGATCCCAGGCGATGACCTGTGCCCAGATGGCCCCGGCGCCGTCCGCGTGTGCGACCAGGTCCCGGAAGGTTTCGAGGTCGGGCTCGCGTACAGCGGTCCACAGCTCCGGGAAGACCGGGACGGCGAGGCCGAGATACACGAGCAGGATCGGTACGGCGGTCAGTGGCGACGCGGCGATCCGGGCGGTCCAGCGCCACCGCGGTGCGAAGATCATCAGCAGCCAGAACGGTGCCGCGAGCCAGAAGGACACCTCGAAGAGGACGGTGGTCATGCGGAGAACTCCCTTTCGGTCGTGGGCTCGGGCGTCGGAACGGGGGCTCTGCGGAGGGACGCGTACGCCGCGGCCGCGCCGCAGCCGAGGATCAGAGCCGCGGCGCCGAGCGTCGCCCCGTCGGGGTGGATCAGGGGCTGGCCGCGCATCGCCTGCCAGGTGACCAGGACGAACACGGCGGCGTATGCACCGGAGGCCACGAGTACCAGCCGGAGCCGCACCCGCTCGTCGCGCAGTGCGGGGAAGCGCGGGGCCAGTGCGAGGAGCGCGAGCAGGAGGAGCGGCAGCAGTTGAAGGGCGTGCATGCCGACGAAGTGCGGGACGCGCAGATCGCCGCCGGTCGTCGACCAGCCGGTCAGTGGCATGGACGGCCCGCCGTCCGCCACGCCGACACTGTGCGCACCGACCACCTCGGAGGTGGCCCGGCTCTGCCCGGGTGCGGGCTGTGTCATCAGGAATCCGATCGCGGCTCCGGCCAGGGCGATCAGCGTGCCGAGCCGCAGGGCCCAGGCGGACGCGCGGTCGGCGAGCCGGGACCGGAAGAGCAGGACGGCGACGAGGAGCATGGCGACCCACAGGACCACGATGGTGCCGCCCATGATCTGGAAGAGCAGTGAGTCGAAGGGCGTCTCGTTGTTGAAGTGGCTGCGCTTCCCGCGGATCACCTGTCCCACGATGATCGCCATCTCGATCACGCTCGCCACGGTGATGACCGTTCCCGCCCACCAGCCGACGCGCCGGGCGCGGGGAAGCAGCGACAGCATCCAGGCCAGCGACAGGCAGTAGGCGATGAAGGACACCGAGAACTTGAACGGCTTGAACCAGATCGGCGAGCCGACGAGGACCCGGTCGTCCACGACGAGGCCGATCGCCGAGACGACCGCTAAGACGGCCATGGCCCCCGAGAAGACGACCAGTGGCCGGTGCCAGGCGGACAGAGACATGGGACACCCCCCGTAATGGATAGTGGCACTCTCCGCTATCCGATAGGGGAACTATCTATGATGGGGTGTCGAGTTGGCAAGGCCGGAAAGGTGAATGCACGGTGCGCATCGGGGAGTTGAGTCGCAGGACCGGAGTGTCCGTTCCGACGATCAAGTACTACGTACGCGAGGGACTGCTCCCCGCCGGCCGGCTGTCGAGCCCGAACCAGGCGTCGTACGACGAGACGCACGAACGGCGGCTCCGCCTCATCCGGGCCCTGCTCGACATCGGCGGGCTCTCGGTCGCGGGGATCCGGGAAGTGCTGGCGGCGATCGACGACCCCGGCCAGTCGGTGCACAAGGTCCTGGGAGAGGCGGTGCACCTGCTCGTGCCGCGCTACGAGGCGGATCCCGATGCCGCGATGATCGCGGCCCGAGCGAAGGTGGCCGCCCTGATCGAGAGGCGGGGCTGGGAGATGGATGCCGAGGACAGCCAGTCGGAGGCGCTGGCTGCGGCACTGGCGGCGCTGGACCGCGTCGGATACGGCAGCTATGCGGAGGCGGTCCTCGACGACTACGCCGACGCGGCGGAGAAGGCGGCGCGGGCCGACCTGGCCTATGTCGGGCGCTCCGTGGCGCGCGAGGACATGGTGGAGAGCTCGGTGGTCGGGACGGTGCTGGGCGAGGCGATGCTGGCTGCGCTGAGGCGCATGGCGCACGTGGACGCGTCCGCCCGGACGTACGAGACGGAATGACGCAGTGGGGGCGCGCCCCGGGGGGCGCGCCGCGCACATCCCCGCCCGCGCCGGAGCGCTCAGGGCGGGAGCGCCAGGGGGTGCGAGCCGGGTGGATCCGGAAAGGGGGCCTTACGCAGCCTGCTCCTGCTCGCGCTCGACCTGCGCGTTCCAGTCCCGCTTGATCGCGCGCCACGCCTCGTCCGACTTGCCCAGGCGCCAGTAGCCCGAGATCGACAGCCGGGCGGCGGGGACGCCCCGCTCCAGGCGGAGGAGGCGGCGCAGCTCCTTCACCGCGCCCGCCTCGCCGTGCACGAAGGCGTGGACGTCGCCGGCGGGGAAGTCCAGCTCGCGGACCGCCGCGACGAGGGCCTCGCCCACGGGCCGGTCGCCCCGGTGCAGCCAGGTCACCGTGACCCCGTCCGGCGTCGCGATCTTCTGCTGCTCCGCCGGCCCTGCCACCTCCACGAACGCGTGGACGACGGCGCCCGCAGGCATCTGCTCCAGCGCCGCGGCGATTGCCGGCAGGGCGCTCTCGTCGCCCGCCAGCAGATGCCAGTCCGCGGCGGCGTCAGGGGCGTAGCCCCCGCCGGGGCCCAGCAGCCGCACCGTCTCGCCCGGCTGGACGCGCGCCGCCCAGGGGCCGGCCAGGCCCTCGTCGCCGTGGACGACGAAGTCGATCGTCAGCTCGCGGTGGACCGGGTCCCACGCCCGCACCGTGTACGTACGGTTGGTCGGCCACTGGTCGCGCGGCAGTTCCTCGCGGATGCGGGCCATGTCGAAGGGCTCCGGGTAGGTCACGCCCGGCGCGGGGAAGACCACCTTGACGTACGCGTCCGTCGATCCGTCCGTGCCGAACGAGGCGAGGCCGTCGCCGCCGAGCACGACGCGCACCATGTGCGGGGTGATCCGTTCCGTACGCAGCACCTGCGCCTCATGGGCCTGCGGTGCCTTGCGGGCGGGGTTCTCTGCCACGGCGGTCTCCCAGGGTCGTGCGAGCGTGTGCGTGCGATACGCGGACGTGCCGCGTGACTTAGGCTTGCCTAAGTTAACATCACGCCTTGAGCTCCACCAGCAAGCGGTGCACGACCCGGCCCAGTCCCCACCGCGCCGCCAGCTCCTCCAGCCGCTCCGGATCACGCGCCTCCTTCGGCAGCGCCGGATCGAAAGCCGGCAGCGGTACGTCACCGGCCACCCGTACCACCTTCGGCGCCACCGCGACGTACGCACGCGCCTCGTCCAGCCGCTTGCGCTGCGAGGGCGTCAGCGAGGACGCCGGATCGTCGACGGCCGCCATGATCCCGGCCAGGTCGCCGAACGTGGCGAGCAGCTTCGCCGCCGTCTTCTCGCCGATGCCGGGCACCCCCGGCAACCCGTCGCTCGGGTCCCCGCGGAGCAGCGCCAGATCCGCGTACCCGGGCCCGTCGACCCCGTACTTCTCGCGCAGCACCGCCTCGTCCGTGGCCTGCATCATCCCGACGCCCTTCAGCGGGTACAGCACCCGCACGCCCCGCGCGTCGTCCACCAGCTGGTACAGGTCCCGGTCGCCGGTCACGATGTCCACAGGCCCCGCCGCGCGCCCGGCGAGCGTGCCGATGATGTCGTCCGCCTCGTACCCCGCGACACCGACCCGTGCGATGCCGAGCGCGTCCAGCACGTCCTCGATGATCGGGACCTGCGGGGACAGCGTGTCCGGGACCTCCTCCTCGTCCGGGCCCGTCTCGGTCTCCACCGCCACCCGGTGCGCCTTGTACGACGGAATCAGCTCCACCCGCCAGTGCGGGCGCCAGTCGGCGTCCATACAGGCCACCAGCTCGTCGGGGTGGTGGTCCTGGACCAGTCTGGTGATGAATTCGATCAGCCCGCGCACGGCGTTGACCGGCGTGCCGTCGGGCGCGCGCACGGAGTCGGGGACCCCGAAATATGCGCGGAAATAGAGGGATGCGGTGTCGAGGAGCATCAGGCGTCGCGTCACAGTCCGATGATGCCGCACCCCGATGACAGCGACCCGCGGCACGCGACATCAGGGGCAGCCCTCGGCACGCCCACCGGGAGTGCCCCTCGGCCAGTCGACCAGTCGGTGACCTGCGCGTGAACTGGATCACTTTCCGTTTGCCCCCGGCATACCCGGGCAGGCGCGACGCCGGAGCGGACCCCATTGCGCCCTCAACCAGCCACTTCGGCCGGAACCGGGCGCAAACCATGGGTAAGCGGGCCGAACCCGCCCGCTCCACGGCCCGCAGGCGGGGGATGCGGGCCGTTCTCGGTTCAACGCGTGAGGTCTATGTGTCCAGGCTTGAAGCCGAGCACCTGTACAAGGTGTTCGGCAAACGACCCGACGAGGCGGTACGGAAGCTCGAGAGCGGCGCCGGCCGCGACGAACTCCGTGCCGACGGAACAACCGCAGCGGTGATCGACGCGTCCTTCACCGTCGAGCCCGGTCAGATCTTCGTCGTCATGGGTCTCTCCGGATCCGGCAAGTCCACGTTGCTGCGCATGCTCAACGGGCTGCTGGAGCCGACCGCCGGACGCGTCCTCTTCGACGGTGAGGACCTGACCACCCTGAGCGCCCGCGACCTCCGCACCGTGCGCTCCACCAAGATCAGCATGGTCTTCCAGCACTTCGCGCTGTTCCCGCACCGCAGCGTGCTGGAGAACGCCGCCTACGGCCTGGAGGTGCAGGGAGTCGCCCGTGCCGAGCGCGAGCGCCGCGCCGCCGAGGCGCTGGAGCTGTGCGGCCTCGCCGGCTGGGAGAAGTCCTGGCCCGACGAGCTCTCCGGCGGTATGCAGCAGCGCGTGGGCCTCGCCCGCGCGCTCGCCACCGACGCCGATCTGCTGCTGATGGACGAGTCCTTCAGCGCCCTCGACCCGCTGATCCGCCGCGACATGCAGGACCAGCTGCTCGAGCTCCAGAAGCGGCTCAAGAAGACGATCGTCTTCATCACGCACGACCTCAACGAGGCCATGCGCCTCGGCGACCGGATCGCGGTGATGCGCGACGGCCGGATCGTCCAGCTCGGCACCGCCGAGGACATCCTCCTGCGCCCCGCCAACGACTACGTGGCGTCCTTCATCCAGGACGTGGACCGCACCCGCGTCCTGACCGCGGCGGCCGTCATGACCGAGCCGGGCCCCGACGTGGACGACTGCGACTGCGAGACCGTCACTCCCGAGACCCTCGTCGCCGACGTGTGCGCGGTCAGCGCCCGCGTCCCGCACCCCGTGGCCGTGAGGAACGCGGCCGGCAAGGTCGTCGGCGTCGTCCCGCAGTCCCGGCTGATCGGCGTCGTCGGCGACGAGCGCGACGAACGCGGCGAGCCGGTGCCGTGCGCCGTCCCGGCCCAGCGGCCGAAGGAGGTGGCCGCCCATGCCTAGGCTCCACCCCGGCCAGTGGGTCGACAGCGGTGTGGACTGGCTCCAGTCCCACCTCTCCTGGCTGTTCGACGCCATCAGCAAGCTCGTCACCGGCATGTACGACGGCATCGACGCGGCGCTCTCCGCGCCCCAGCCGCTGCTCTTCGCCGGCATCCTCGCCGTCGCCGCCTGGTGGCTGCGCGGTCTGCTCGCGGGCGTCCTCGCCTTCGCCGGATTCGCCCTGATCGACTCGATCGAGCTGTGGGACGACGCCATGTCGACCCTGTCGCTCGTCCTCGTCGCCACGATCGTCACCCTGGCGATCGCGGTGCCGCTCGGCATCTGGGCCTCCCGCTCGAAGGCCGTCAGCGCCGTGACGCGGCCGGTCCTGGACTTCATGCAGACCATGCCGGCCATGGTCTATCTGATCCCCGGCATCATCTTCTTCGGCGTCGGTGTGGTGCCCGGCATCATCGCCACCATCGTCTTCGCCCTGCCGCCCGGCGTGCGGATGACCGAACTCGGCATCCGCCAGGTCGACAAGGAACTCGTCGAGGCCGCCGAGGCCTTCGGCACGACCCCGCGCAACACCCTGCTGCGCGTCCAGCTGCCGCTCGCGCTGCCCACGATCATGGCCGGTATCAACCAGGTCATCATGCTCGGCCTGTCCATGGTCGTCATCGCGGGCATGGTCGGCGGCGGCGGCCTCGGCGGCGCGGTCTACCGCGCCATCGGCAACGTCGACATCGGCCTCGGCTTCGAGGCGGGCATCTCGATCGTCATCCTCGCCATGTACCTGGACCGGATCACCGGCGCGCTGGGCCGCCAGGTCTCGCCGCTCGGCCGCCGCGCCCTCGCCAAGGCGAAGGCCCTGACCGGCGGCATGAAGATCTGGAACTACCGCCCCCAGCCCGTCGTCGCCGTCACCGGTGCCGTGATCCTCGCGCTCGTCGCGGGCGGCATGGGCATCTTCGGCGGTGCCAAGTCCGCCGGCACCTCCGACGCCTCGGACGTCGGCCAGGGCAAGAAGATCTCCATGGGCTACATCCCCTGGGACGAGGGCATCGCCTCCACCTTCCTCTGGAAGGAGATGCTGGAGCAGCGCGGCTTCGAGGTCGACACCAAGCAGCTCGAGGCCGGCTCGCTCTACACCGGCCTCGCCGGCGGCCAGATCGACTTCCAGACCGACTCCTGGCTGCCCGTCACCCACGCCCAGTACTGGGACAAGTACCAGGACAAGCTGGAGGACCTGGGCTCCTGGTACGGCCCCACCTCGCTGGAGCTGTCCGTCCCCGCGTACATGGAGGGCATCGACTCCCTCGACGACCTCAAGGGCAAGGCGTCCGCCTTCAAGGGCCGCATCATCGGCATCGAGCCGAGCGCCGGAATGATGGGCATCCTCAAGGACAAGGTCCTGAAGGAATACGGCCTGGAGGGCGAGTACAAGGTCGTCGACGGCTCAACGCCCGGCATGCTCGCCGAGCTGAAGCGCGCGTACGACAAGAAGGAGCCCATCGTCACCACCCTGTGGTCGCCGCACTGGGCCTACAGCACGTACGACCTGAAGAAGCTCAAGGACCCCAAGGGAACCTGGGGCAAGGGCGACGGCGTCCACACGCTCGCCCGCAAGGGCTTCTCCGCCGAGAACCCGCAGGTCGGCAAGTGGCTCAAGAACTTCACGATGACCGAGGAGCAGCTCACCGGTCTCGAGGCGAAGATCCAGGCGACCGGCAAGGGCAAGGAGCAGGAAGCCGTCCGCGCCTGGCTGAAGGACAACCCCGGCCTCGCCGACAAGTGGACCCCGGTCGCCAAGGCCGGCAGGGCCGCGGACGGCAAGGACGAGCGTGAACGCGCCCTGAACGTCGCCTGGTTCCCGTGGGAGGAGGACATCGCCGCCACCTACCTGTGGAAGGCGGTCCTCGAGGAGCGCGGATACCGGATGAACCTCAAGCAGTTCGAGGTCGGTCCCATGTACACCGCGCTGTCCCGCGGCCAGATCGACGCCCAGTTCGACGGCTGGCTGCCCAGCACCCAGAAGAAGTACTGGGACGCCTATGGCAACAAGCTCACCGACATCGGATCGTGGTACGGACCGACGTCGCTGGAGATCGCGGTCCCCTCGTACGTGAAGGGCGTCGACTCCCTGGAGGACCTCAAGGGCCGCGGGGGCGAGTTCAAGGGCCGGATCATCGGCATCGAGCCCGGCACCGAGACCATGAACATCCTCAAGAGCAAGGTCCTGCCCGGCTACGGCCTGGACAAGGAGTTCACGGTCGTCGACAGCTCCACGCCCGGCATGCTCGCCGAGCTGAAGCGCGCTTACGCGAAGAAGGAGCCGGTCGCCGTCATGCTGTGGACCCCGCACTGGGCCTACAGCGAGTACGGGCTGACCAAGCTGCAGGACCCGAAGAAGCTGTTCGGCGAGGGCGACCGCATCCACACGGTCGCGAGCAAGGACTTCCCGAAGCAGTACCCGCAGCTGACGAAGTGGCTCAAGGACTTCAGGCTGAGCGAGAAGGAGCTCGCCGGTCTGGAGAACGAGATCCAGAAGCGCGGCACGGGCCATGAGGAGGAAGCGGTCAAGGCCTGGATGGAGCAGAACCCGGGCATCGTGGACCGGCTGGCACCTCAGTAGAAGACCATCCCTCTCCCCCCACCGGTAGGGCCCCGTCACATACAGTGGCGGGGCCCTCACCGATGGGGGGACCCCAGGCGAGGCTCTGGGGCGCCTGTGACAACTGTGCGAATCGGTGCCCGGAATCTGCGTAAGGTACAGACAAGGAGGGAGGGAACGCAGCCATGGCAGACAAGGAAACACTCCGCGTCGGCTCCGCCGTCCGCAGACGCCGCAAGGCCCTCGACCTCACGCTGGCCGCCGTCGCCGAACGCAGCGGCCTGTCCGTGCCTTTCCTCAGCCAGATCGAGAACGAGCGGGCCCGGCCCAGCATGCGCTCCCTTCAGCGGGTCGCCGAGGCGCTGGGGACCACCGCCGCCGAATTGCTGGCCGCCGCGGACTCGGCCCGCATCGTCGATGTCGTCCGCGCGGACGACCCCGCCGCCTCCGGCGCCGTCGCGGGCGTACGGTCCCTCGTGCGCGGCCACCACCAGCTGCACGCGGTCGAGTACACCGGGGAGCAGGACGCGGACCGGGAGTACCAGCACCGCAACGACGAGCTCATGTACGTCGCCGACGGGGCGGCCGAGATCGAGGCCGAAGGCCGTGCCTACCGCCTGGAGAAGGGCGACACCCTCTATCTGTCCGGAGGCGTGCGCCACCGGTGGCGCGCCACCAGGCCGGGCACCCGCCTCCTCGTCGTCGCCGTCCGCGAACACATCGAGCCCGGACCGTGAAGCGGGTCGTCTCACTGGTTCCGTCTCTCACCGAGGCCGTCGCGGTCAGTGCGCCCGGACTGCTGGCCGGTGTCACCGACTGGTGCAGCCACCCCGCGGACCTCGACGCGGTCCGGGTCGGCGGGACCAAGAACCCCGACCTCCCCGCGATCACCGCCCTCGCCCCCGACCTCGTCATCGCCAACGAGGAGGAGAACCGGGCCCCCGACATCGCCGCCCTGCGCGCCGCCGGACTCGACGTCCTCGTCACGGAGGTGCGGACACTGCCGCAGGCCTTCATCGAACTGGAGCGCGTCCTGCGGGCCTGCGGAGTGGGCCGGCCGCGCTGGATCGACGAGGCGCAGGCGGCATGGGCGGCCGTCGAGCCGGGCGAGGTGCGGCGCGCGGTCGTGCCCGTCTGGCGGCGGCCCTGGATGGTCCTCGGCCGCGACACCTTCGCGGGGGACCTGCTTGCCCGACTCGGCGTCGAGAACGTGTACGCCGGGCACCCGGACCGCTATCCCCGCATCCCGCTCGACGAGCTCAACGCGGCGGGCGCCGACCTCGTCGTCCTGCCCGACGAGCCCTACCGCTTCACCGCGGACGACGGGCCCGAGGCCTTCCCCGGACTGCCCGCCGCGCTCGTCGACGGACGCATGCTCACGTGGTACGGCCCGTCGCTGGCGACGGCGCCCGCGGCGCTGCGAGCAGCGCTCCGCTGACCAGCCCGCGCAGCGTACGGACCCCCGCCACGGCCCAGGCCCCGAGGAGGAGCACGTACAGCCCCACCGCCAGCCACTTCAGGGTGAGCAGACCCGTGTGGGCGGCCAGCCCCGCGGCGCCCGTGACACAGGTGCCGACCGGGAAGGTGAACGCCCACCACGTCATCGCGAACGGCATCCCCCTGCGGGCCGCGCGGATCACCATGAGCCCGGCCAGGACCAGCCAGAGCAGGGCGAAGCCCAGCACCGGAACCCCGTAGACGACCGCGAAGACGCTCAGCCCGCTCGCGTACGGCGCCGAGACGGCCGCCGGCGCCACGTCTGCGAGCTTGTTCACCGCGGTCGTCGACTGGCCCAGCGGACCGAGGACCAGGAACAGCGTCGGGGTGAGGGCGAGCGGCAGCGGACCGTGGCGGACGAGCCGGGTGAGGACGAACGGGAGGATCACCAGCACCGCCAGCAGGCTCAGCCCGAACATTCCATAGCAGGCCACCAGCATCGCCTCGCGCCACGGACCGGCGGGCAGCCGGTCCACCAGCATCGGGCCGGCCGCCGCGGACACCATCGGGGCCACCACGGGCAGCAGCCACACCGGCGATGCGTTGTCCGGGGCGAGCTTGCGGCGCGTGATCATCAGATACGGGATCGCCACGGCGGCGGTGAGCGCGGTGAGCGTGCCGACGCCGAAGAGGGCGGCGCCCGCCACGGTCGCCGTCCCCTCGCCGACGACGCCCGGCCCGACCGAGAGCGTGCCGATGCCGACCGCGAGCAGCGCCATGGCGAGACAGCCGTAGAACGGGGCGACCGCGGGGTCGAGCAGGTGTGCGCGGGCCTGGTCGCGGTGGTGGATCCAGTGGCCGGCGCGGGCGACGAGCAGGGCCACGAGCAGCAGTGCGGACAGCACCCACACCGCCTCGCACGCGGGCTGCAGCCCCGGTGGCCGCACCGGCAGGGCCGCACCGGCGTTGGCCACGATCGCGGTGCCCATCACGGTGGCGTACCAGTTCGGTCCGAGTCCGCGGAGCGAGGGGAACGAGCGGGGAGCGGGGAGCGGGGACGGCGCGAAGGGTGAGGGCGGCTCGGGAAGCGGCGGCGGCTCGGTGACCGTGGCGTGGACCATGAGGCCAGCCTTTGCCTTCGTACGGGCTCCCACCAGGGATGTCTTTTCTATGCCCCCATAAGCTGGCTTTATGAGCGAAGAGCGACAAGGCCTGCTGGCCCACCGGGTGCCCGACCTCGGCGCGCTGGAACTGCTGCTGGCCGTCGCCCGGCACGGCAGCCTCGGGCGTTCGGCGCGTGAGCTGGGCATCACCCAGCCCGCCGCGAGCAGCAGGATCCGATCCATGGAGCGGCAGCTCGGCGTCGCCCTTCTCGAACGCTCGCCGCGCGGCTCCCGGCTCACCGACGCGGGGGCGCTCGTCACCGACTGGGCGCGGCGGATCGTGGAGGCGGCGGAGGCATTCGACGCGGGCGCTCAGGCGCTGCGGGGGCGCAGGGACTCGCGGCTGCGGGTGGCGGCGAGCATGACCATCGCGGAGTACCTGCTTCCGGGGTGGCTCATCGCGCTTCGGGAGGGACGTCCGGGCACGGCGGTGTCGCTGCTCGCGGGCAACTCGGCGGCGGTCGCGGAGCGGCTCCTGCGCGACGAGGCCGACCTCGGCTTCGTCGAGGGGCTCGCGGTGCCGGCCGGCCTCGACGGGGTGGTCGTCGGCCATGACCGGCTCGTCGTGGTGGCAGCGCCCGGGCACGCATGGGCGCGGCGCCGCACGCCGCTCCCGCCCCAGGAGCTGGCGGCGACCTCGCTGGTGCTGCGCGAACGCGGCTCGGGCACCCGGCAGGTCCTCGACTCGTCCCTCGAGGCGTACGGGGGGCTCGCCGAACCGCTCCTCGAACTCGCCTCCACGACGGCGGTGAAGGCGGCGGCGGTCAGCGGTGCGGGGCCGGCGGTCCTGAGCGAACTCGCGGTGACCGAGGAACTCGCCTCCCGCCGGCTGGTCCGCGTGCCCGTCGAGGGCGCCCCGCTGCGCCGCGACCTGCGGGCGGTCTGGCCCGCGGGCCACCGCCCCGCAGGCCCGGCGCGCGACCTCCTCGCGCTCACCCGCCGGGCCGCTCCGGGGTAGCCGTCGGACCGTCGGCCGGGCCGTGTCCGGTGGGCGGAGCCCAGGCACAGGCCAGGGAGCCCCCGATGAGACCGAAGAGCAGCCCGAGCAGCAGACCCCCGAAGTTCGCGACGGGGAAGGAGACGAGAGCGAGCAGCAGGGTCGTGATCCCGGCGAACACGCGCGCGTGCTGCTGGAACCAGAGGGTGAAGCCCAGCACGAGGAGCAGGACCCCGATGACCAGCGACCCTGCGCCCGCCGTCGTGGACAGGGCGAGGGGGATGCCGCTGAGGCTCAGGCGGACGTACGGGAAATAGACGATGGGCAGGCTCGCGGCGAGCGTGAACAGTCCCGCCCAGAAGGGTCGTTCGCGGCGCCATGCCCGGAATCTCGTTCCGTTGCCGGCGATCGTGGTGCGTACGTCCGGACGTTTGCGGAAGAGATGCTGGATGATCACGTGTGGTTCCCTGTGCCGGGGGGTCAGGGGCACTCGCGGTTGCCCTGCTCGACGCGCAGCCTGAGGTCGGGGATGTTGAACGTGGCGGCCGAGAGCGCCACCGCGGTCACCCGCACGTCGGTCAGGGAGACCGACTCCGCCTGCTGGGCGACGCCGTCGGGATCGAAGAACCGCGAGTCCCGGTCGTCGGGGTTGATCGGGCCCTTGGTCACCGCGCCGATCGCCACTCCGATGTCGAGTTCGTCCAGGTCCGCCTGACCGACCGACACGGACGTCGCGTCGATGAACAGGTTCTTCGCGACGGCCCGGCCGTCGTTGCCACCGGTGAGCCTCAGCGTGTACGGGCCCAGCACCGGGATGGGTACCACCACGGACTGGCACAGGCCGCTGATCTTCGCATGGCGGAAGCCGTTGACCACGACGGGCACGAGGGTGCCGTTCTTGGCCACGTCCACCATGCCGTAGATGCTGAGTCCACGAGCGTCCAGCGTGTCCGCCGTGACCTGGAACTTCCGTCCGGAGATGAGGAAGGACGCGGCGAGCGCCCCCTGGGCCATGCCGATACCGAGAGCCGCGGCGGCCGTGCTGCTCAGGACCAGGACGGCGGCGAAACGCTTCCAGCGGGTCCTGCCGAAGCCGCGCGACATTGCGTCTCCTCCGGTCAAGTGAGGTGGGCCCGCCGGTACCGGGCAGCGGAAAGCGACGTCCATCGGTGGGTGACTGAGCCCAGGCTGGCGGGCGCCCGTTCCGTCCGCACGTCAGGCCGTGCAGACGGGTGATCGGCTCCCCGACGCAGCTTGCGGAGGACACACCGCGGCGGAGGCGGGAGGCGGCCGACGCGGAAGGCAGAAAGGACAAAGGGGGAGGGGGGAGACCGTGGGGAGGCAAGCACACCAGGCCCCCTACGCCCCATGCGGCCT
>NZ_JBHWKX010000048.1:0-41022 GCF_042730885.1 Streptomyces sp. NPDC059909 | reverse complement strand
AGATGGTTGGGTGGCTCCCCGAGGAATTTGGGGGAGAACACACCTAGAGGCCCGGGGCGTTCGTCCGCCGATCCCGCCGCCGAGCCCACAGGGGCCGGAGGACCCCGTCAGGACGCCGCCCGCACCAGCCCCCGCATCACCCGCGTGTCCTCGCCCATCTCCGGGTGCCACTGGACACCCACCACCCAGGCGGGGTCGGGCAGTTCGACCGCCTCGACCGTGCCGTCCTCCGCGCGGGCCGACACCACGAGCCCCGTGCCGAGGAGGTCGACCGCCTGGTGGTGGTACGTCGGCACGGAGGACTCCTCGGGCACGAGCGCGGCGTACCGCGTCCCCGGCACCGGCGTCACCGGGTGCCGCCCGAAGACGCCCACCTCTTTCGCATGGCCTTCCATGTGCTGGACGAGCGTCCCGCCCAGCGCCACGTTCAGCAGCTGCATCCCCCGGCAGATCCCGAGCAGTGGCGTCCCCGACGCCAGCGCCGCCTCGATCAGCGCGAGCTCCCACGTGTCCCGCTCCCGCGCGGGCGGCCCCGTGCGGGGGTCGGGCTCGGCGCCGTAGCGGACCGGCTCGACGTCCGGGCCGCCCGCGACGACGAGCCCGTCCAGCCGGGCCACGACGGACGCCGCGCGCCCCGGATCGTCCGGCGGGAGCATCGCCGCGATGCCCCCCGCCGACTGGACGAGCCGCGGATAGCCCTCCGGCAGCAGCGCGGCGGGCAGCTGCCACACGCCCCACGAGGCCTGCTCCAGGTACGTGCTGACGCCGATGAGCGGCTGGGTCACTGTTCTTCTCCGGTCAGTCGCGTGCGAGTTCGGCCTCGGCCGCGGCCAGCGCCGCGAACTCCTCCTCCGGCGCCCGCGCCACCAGCCGGTGCCGACTGTAGAAGGCGAAGTAGGCGAGGGCGACGCCGTAGACGGCGAGTGCGATGAACGCCGCGTCCTTGTCCACCAGGAAGGTGGCCACCAGGGCGGACAGGGCCAGGACGAAGGCCACCGAGGAGGTCAGGATGCCGCCCGGGGTGCGGTACGGCCGGGGGAGTTCCGGCTCGCGGCGCCGCAGCACGATGTGCGACAGCGCCATCAGTGCGTACGAGATCGTCGCGCCGAACACCGCGATGTTCAGCATCCGCGCCCCGTCGCCCGTGCCGGCGGCGAGCGCGAAGCCGACCGCGCCGGGGATCAGCAGGCCGAGGTACGGGGACTTGCGGCGGCTCGTCAGGGACAGGAAGCGGGGCAGGTACCCGGCCCGGGACAGGGCGAAGAGCTGGCGTGAGCCGGCGTAGATGAGGGAGAAGAACGAGGCCACCAGGCCCGCGAGGCCCGCGTAGTTGACGAAGCGGCTGAGCGCGGTGGGGTCGCCGTCGCCCTGGAGCGCCACCACCAGCGGGTTTCCGGCCTCCTGGATGGCGGCCGAGCCGCGCGCCCCGGTGGAGGCGAAGAACGTCAGCACGGCGAGCAGGACGAGGATGCCCATCGAGACGGCGAGGGCCCTCGGCATCGACCGCACCGGATCCTTGGCCTCCTCCGCGGCGAGCGGCACGCCCTCGACCCCGAGGAAGAACCACATGCCGAAGGGGAACGCCGCCCAGATGCCGAGCAGCCCGAACGGCAGCCAGGAACTGGCGCCGAGCGCCTCCTTGTCGACGGGGATGTCGTCGAGCCCGGCGGTCTGGAAGTCGGTGAACGCGCCGATGGCGAAGACCAGCAGTGCGGCGACCGCGATCGCCGTCACGACGAGGCTGAACCGCAGGGCCTCGCCGACGCCCCACAGATGGATCCCGATGAAGATCGCGAAGCAGGCGAGGTAGACCGGCCATCCCGAGGTGAGCCCGAACAGCCCGAGCGATTCGACGTAGTCGCCGATGAAGATGACGATCGCGGCGGGCGCGAGGATGTACTCGATGAGGATCGCCGTGCCGGTGAGGAAGCCGCCCCACGTGCCGAGCGCCCTGCGGGCGAAGCCGTAGCCGCCGCCCGCGGTCGGCAGGATCGCGGAAAGCTCGGCGAGCGCGAAGACGAGGCACGCGTACATCAGCCCCATCAGCACGGTGGCTGCGGCGAGCCCGCCGAAGCCGCCCTTGGACAGGCCGATGTTCCAGCCGGAGAAGTCCCCGGAGACGACATAGGCGACACCGAGCCCCGTCAGGAGCAGCCAGCCCGCGCTGCCGCGCCGCAGTGTGCGGCGCTCCAGATAGTCGTCCGGTGGTGGTGTGCTGCTCCCGGTGGTGTCTTCCAGTGTCATGGCAGAGCTCCCGCGTCGGGCCCAATGGAATGGAGCCATACCTTTGCGGTGGGCGTGGGGGAAGCGCAAGACCCGTGCGTTACTTTCGGGTTACGCCGCGGACTACGTGAGGAAGCCGCGCAGCAGTGCCGCCGTGCCCGCGCAGTGCTCCCGCATCACGTCGTGCGCCGCGTCGGTGTCCCCGTCCAGCACCGCTTCGACCAGCGCGGAGTGCTGCTGCTGGGAGTGCTCCAGGTTCCGCACGAGCAGCGGAATGCAGTCCAGCAGATCGTTCACCGTGGCCCGTACGGCCGCGTACTGGGCGGTCAGGCTGGGAGAGCCGGACAGTTCGGCGAGGGTGAGGTGGAACAGGGTGTCGCGGCGGCGGTAGTCGTCGAGGGGGGCGTCGTGGGTCGCCGCGAGCGCCGCGCGCAGCCGCTCGGCGCCCTCGTCGGTGAGGCCGTGGGCCGCGCACAGCGCCGCGGCGCCGGTCTCCAGCACCTCCCGGAAGCGGAGAGTGTCCTCCATGTCGACGGCGGCGATGCGCCGGCGCAGCTCCTCCCCGCCCATGGTCGGCGTCCGCTGCCGCACGAACGTTCCGCCGTACCGCCCGCGCCGGCTCTCGACCAGGCCCTGCTCCTGGAGGACCTTGAGCACCTCGCGGAGGGTGACACGGCTGATTCCCATGCGCTCGGCCAATTCGCGTTCGGCGGGCAGCCTTTCGCCGCCCGGCACCAGTCCGAGCCGTATGACCTGGAGGATCTGCTCCAGCGCCTCCTCGAAGCCGTTGCCCCCACGCACCGGCCGCAACACGGACGTGAGCCGGTCCGCCGGCTCGCTCTTCCTCACCTGGATGCACCTCGCGATCGCATTCCGTCCAGCCCTGCTGACGTGCTTTTCTGCCGGGGTCCCGGGGGTTGCCCCCCGGTGGGACACAGCGCCACGTCGCGGTTTCCCCTTCCCAAGCAAAGGTCTTCGGCAATACCTTATGGTCTTCCGGCGCTGACCGAAGGAGCGTAATCCCGTGGCAGACCGCACACCCCCACTGACCGTCGAGGAGCTCAGGGTCCTCGTCGCGAGCGGTGAGATCGACACCGTCGTCCTGGCCTTCCCCGATATGCAGGGCAGGCTCCAGGGAAAGCGGTTCGCCGCGCGCTTCTTCCTCGACGAGGTACTGGAGCACGGCACCGAGGGCTGCAACTACCTTCTCGCCGTCGACACCGAGATGAACACGGTGGACGGCTACGAGATGTCCTCGTGGGAGAAGGGATACGGCGACTTCGCCATGCACCCCGACCTCGCGACCTTGCGCCGAGTGCCGTGGAACGAGGGAACGGCGATGCTCGTCGCGGACCTCGCCTGGAACGACGGCACCCCCGTCGTCGCCGCCCCCCGCCAGGTCCTCCGCCACCAGCTGGAGCGCCTCGCCGAGCTCGGGTACACGGCGCAGGTCGGCACGGAGCTCGAGTTCATCGTCTTCAAGGACTCGTACGAGCAGGCCTGGGACGCCAACTACCGCGGACTCACCCCCGCCAACCAGTACAACATCGACTACTCCGTCCTCGGCACGGGCCGGATCGAGCCGCTGCTGCGCCGCATCCGCAACGAGATGGCCGCCGCCGGACTGACCGTCGAGTCCGCCAAGGGTGAGTGCAACCCCGGCCAGCACGAGATCGCCTTCCGCTACGACGAGGCCCTCGTCACCTGCGACCAGCACGCCATCTACAAGACGGGCGCCAAGGAGATCGCCGCCCAGGAGGGCGTCTCGCTCACGTTCATGGCGAAGTACAACGAGCGTGAGGGCAACTCCTGTCACATCCACCTGTCCCTGCAGGACGCCGACGGGCGCAATGTGATGGCAGGGGCGGGGAACGGCGAGGACCACGGCATGTCGCAGGTCATGCGGCACTTCCTCGCCGGGCAGCTCGCCGCGCTGCGGGACTTCTCGCTGCTGTACGCCCCGAACATCAACTCCTACAAGCGTTTCCAGCCGGGCTCGTTCGCCCCCACCGCCGTCGCCTGGGGCCACGACAACCGCACCTGCGCGCTGCGCGTCGTCGGCCACGGCCGCTCGATGCGCTTCGAGAACCGGCTCCCCGGCGGTGACGTCAACCCGCATCTCGCCGTCGCCGGACTCGTCGCTGCCGGTCTGTACGGCATCGAGCAGCAGCTGGAGCTCCCCCAGGTCTGCGCCGGCAACGCCTACACCGCCGACTACGCGCACGTCCCCACGACCCTGCGGGAAGCCGCCGAGCTCTGGGAGAACAGCCCCATCGCCAAGGCCGCCTTCGGCGACGAGGTCGTCGCCCACTACCGCAACATGGCGCGGGTCGAACTGGAAGCCTTCGACGCCGCGGTGACCGACTGGGAGCTCCGCCGCTCCTTCGAACGTATGTGAGGCACCACTTGTCGCAACCGTACGCACTCGATGTGGTGAACCCGGCCACCGAGGAAGTCATCGCCACCGTCCCCGGCGCCGTCGAAGCGGACGTCGACGCCGCCGTCGTCCGGGCCGCACACGCCCAGCGCGCCTGGGCGGCCGCGGCCCCCGCCGACCGCGCCCGGCTGCTGCGCCGCTTCGCGGGCGTCGTCGACGACCACATCGAGGAACTGGCACGGCTGGAGGTGCGCGAGGCCGGCCACACCATCGGCAACGCCCGCTGGGAGGCCGGGAACGTCCGCGACCTCCTCGACTACGCGGCCGGGGGAGTGGAGCGTCTCACCGGCCGCCAGATCCCGGTCCCCGGCGGACTCGACATCACGATCCTCGAACCCCTCGGCGTCATCGGCGTCATCGCGCCCTGGAACTTCCCCATGCCGATCGCCGCCTGGGGCTCCGCCCCGGCACTCGCGGCGGGGAACGCGGTCGTCCTCAAGCCCGCCGAGACCACACCGCTCACCGCGCTGCGCCTCGCCGAACTCGCCCTGGAGGCGGGCCTGCCGGAGGGGCTGTTCCAGGTGCTGCCCGGCCGTGGCGACATCGCGGGCGACGCGCTCGTACGCCATGACGGCGTCGCCAAGATCGTGTTCACGGGATCGACCCGGATCGGCAAGCAGATCATGTCGCTGTGCGCCGACCGCGTGAAGCGGGTGACCCTCGAACTCGGCGGCAAGAGCCCCAACATCGTCTTCGCCGACGCGGACATCGAGGCCGCGGCGACGAGCGCGCCCATGTCGTTCCTCGACAACAGCGGCCAGGACTGCTGCGCCCGCACCCGTATCCTCGTCCAGCGCTCCGTGTACGACCGGTTCCTCGAACTGCTCGCCCCGGCCGTCGAGTCGGTCGTCGTCGGTGACCCGTCGGACGAGAGCACCCAGATGGGTCCGCTGATCTCCAAGACCCAGCTGGAGCGGGTGCGTTCGTACGTCCCCGACGGCCTGCCCGGCATCCGCGGCACCGCCCCCACGGGCCCGGGCTTCTGGTTCCCGCCGACCGTCCTCACCGAACTGGCCCCCGACGCCCCCGCGGCCGTCGAGGAGGTCTTCGGCCCGGTTGCCGTCGTCCTCCCCTTCGACGACGAGGACGACGCCGTACGGCTGGCCAACGCCACCGAGTACGGACTCTCCGGCTCCATCTGGACCAGGGACGTCGGCCGTGCGCTGCGCGTGTCCGGGGCCGTCGCCGCGGGGAACCTGTCCGTCAACTCCCACTCCAGCGTCCGCTACTGGACCCCGTTCGGCGGCTACAAGCAGTCCGGCCTCGGCCGTGAACTCGGCCCCGACGCCCTCACCGCCTTCACCGAAACCAAGAACGTCTTCCTGAGCACGGAGGCCTGAACCACATGACCACCGAAACCCCTGTGTGCCGTCGCCTCGTCGGCCGTACCGCCGTCGTCACGGGCGCCGGCAGCGGCATCGGCCTGGCCACGGCGCGCCGCCTCGCCTCCGAGGGCGCCCACGTCGTCTGCGGCGACATCGACGAGACCGCCGGCAAGGCGGCGGCCGACGAGGTCGGCGGGACCTTCGTGAAGGTCGACGTCACCGACGCCGAGCAGGTCGAGGCGCTGTTCAGGACCGCCTTCGACACCTACGGCAGCGTGGACATCGCCTTCAACAACGCGGGGATCTCGCCACCCGACGACGACTCGATCCTGGAGACCGGACTCGACGCCTGGAGGCGGGTCCAGGAGGTCAACCTCACCTCCGTGTACCTGTGCTGCAAGGCCGCCATCCCCTACATGCGGCGGCAGGGCAAGGGCTCCATCATCAACACCGCGTCGTTCGTGGCCCGTATGGGCGCCGCGACCTCGCAGATCTCGTACACGGCTTCCAAGGGCGGCGTGCTCGCCATGTCCCGTGAGCTCGGGGTGCAGTTCGCCCGCGAGGGAATCCGGGTCAACGCCCTGTGCCCGGGACCGGTCAACACCCCGCTGCTGCAGGAGCTGTTCGCCAAGGACCCCGAGCGGGCCGCGCGGCGGCTCGTGCACATCCCGGTGGGGCGCTTCGCGGAAGCGGACGAGATCGCGGCGGCCGTGGCCTTCCTCGCCAGTGACGACTCGTCGTTCGTCAACGCGACGGACTTCCTCGTCGACGGAGGCATCTCCGGGGCGTACGTCACGCCTCTGTAGGGTGACCGGGTGAGCATGACGACCCCGCCCGGCTGGTACCCGGACCCAGGCATCCCGGCCACCGAACGCTGGTGGGACGGCACCGCCTGGACCGGGCACACCCGGCCCGTGGCCGCCCCGACGGCCGCGCTCGTGCCTGGGCCGGGCGGCGGTCCCGGCGCGGGCGGTCAGGGCGTGGGCAGGGGCGGGATCGTCGCTCTCGTCCTCGCCGGAGCGGTGCTCGTGGGCGCGATCGTCACCGGCGCCGTCGTGCTCGGCCGGGACGACGAGGGCACCGCCCCGCGGTCCCGGAGCACCTCCACCCCGCTGCCGTCGGCGAGCCCCGACGCGAAGAACACCACGCCCGCCGCCCCGGCCGACGACCCCGCCCTCCTCGTGGACCAGCTCAACGGCATCACACTGCCGGTCCCCGACGGCTGGGAGAAGCCCGAATCGACCCTCGACGACGCACCGACGATGGTCACCGAGGTCGCCTACCGATGCCCCGGCGACACCGGCCAGTTCTGCCACCACGGCACGGTGTCGTCCCGCACGGCGACCCGTACGGACGTCACCTCGCCCGAGAAGCTCGCCGCCCAGGACATCTCCGTCGCCGCCGACCGGGCCTACGGGGAGGACGCGCTCGGCAACCGTATCCACGGCGGCATCAAGAGCCATGAGCAGCTCGCGTCGAAGTCCGTCGTGGTGGCCGGACGGACCGGGCACCTCGTCCGCTGGCGCGTGACGACGGGCACAGGCCCCGGCGGCTGCGTCCAGTCGCTGGTCTTCCCCTCGGCGGTCGGCTCCGAGTCGCTGATCATCGTGCGGCTCGCGTTCGACGCGGGCCCCGACGGGCCGCCGCTCGCGGACATGGACCGCATCGTCGAGGGCATCCGCCCGATCGGCGACGTGAGCGGAGGCGTCGGGTCGACGGTCGGCCCGTAACGGCACTCGTCAGGGGCCACGAGTCAGGGTGCCGAGTCCGGGGCGTCCTGTCAGGGGTGCCTCAGAGGAACGTACGGCCCTCGCCCCGGTACGTCGGTGCGGACGCCACCACGCGGTCGCCCTCGATCAACTGCAGCTCCTCGAACCGCTCGCACAGCTCCCCGGCCTTCGCGTGCCGGAACCACACCTTGTCGCCGATGAGGAGATCGTCGGCCGGCGCGCCCAGCAGCGGGGTCTGCACCTCGCCCGGCCCCTCCTGCGGGTCGTAGCGCAGCCCCTCCGGGAGATACGGGACCGGCAGCCGGTCCCGTCCCGCGGCCCCGGACGCCGGGTAGCCGCCGCCGAGGACCGTCACCACGCCCACGCCCGGGCGGCGCACCACCGGCTGGGCGAACAGCGCCGCGGGCCGGCCGCTGAAGGACGTGTAGTTGTCGAACAGCCTCGGCACGTAGAGCCCCGAGCCCGCGGCGATCTCCGTGACCGCGTCCTCGGCCGCCGTGTGCTGCACGCTGCCCGTGCCCCCGCCGTTCACGAACTCCAGGTCCGGGGCCTCGGCCCGGACCGCGCGCACGACGGCCGCGCGGCGCTGTGCCAGCTCGCGGCGGGCCGCCGACTGCATCAGCCGGACCGCCCGCGACCGCAACGGGCTCCCCGACACCGCGTCACCGACGCCCGCGACATGCCCCTCGTACGCCATGAGGCCCACCAGCCGGAAGCCCGGGCGGCGGACGACGGCCCGGGCCAGCTCGGCCAGCTGGGCCGGCTCGCGCAGCGGCGAACGGCGTGCCCCGATCCGTACCCGCCCGCCGAGGAGATGCAGCGCGGTGTCGAGCTCCAGACAGACCCGGATCTCCTCCGTGCCGCCGTCCCGCGCCCGGTCGATCAGCTCCAGCTGCGCCGGGTCGTCGACCATCACGGTGACGGCGGCGGCGAGCTTGGCGTCCCCGGCCAGCTCGGCGAACGAGCCCCGGTCCGCGGACGGGTAGGCGAGGAGCACGTCGTCGAAGCCCGCCCTGGCCAGCCAGAGCGACTCGTCCAGCGTGAACGACATGATCCCGGCGAAGCCGTCCATGGCCAGCACACGCTCCAGCAGGGCACGGCACCGGACGGACTTGCTCGCCACCCGGACCGGCTTCCCGCCCGCGCGGCGGACCAGATCCGCCGCGTTCGCGTCGAACGCCTCGAGATCGACGACGGCGAGGGGCGCGTCGAGATGGGCGGTGGCCCGGTCGTACCGGGTCCGGTCTGCGGCACGGGGAGTCATGGGCCGAGCTTGCCAGACCCGATTACCGGAGGGTAGGGGGACGTTCTGGGCAGATGCCCCGGGCCTGCGGTCCCGTTCCCCCGGTCCCCGCATCAGCCCTTAGAGTGAGCACACGCGGTGACGAACGGGCGTGCCCCGAAAGGCGATCCGGCGGGCCACGACACGAGGGAAACGGGGGGCGGATGAGCACCGAGGCACCACGCTCGTCGCGCATCACCGACGCCCTCCTTCCTGCGGCACCTGCGGCCGAGCCCCCCGCCACCCCCGCCGAGACCACCACCCGCCTCCGCCCGATCACCGATTCGACGCCCCCACCGCGCGCCGCTGCAGGCGGTGCTGCCGCGGACGCGTCGTCCGGTGCCGTGCCCCCGCGCCCCTCCGGGCCGCCGCCCGGGAGCAGGCCCGGCGCCCCCGTCCCCTCGCACGCCCCCGTCCCGGCACAAGGTGACGGCTCGTCGGGGCCGGGCGGGCAGGGAGGAGCCGGGCCGCGGCAGTACGCCGAGCAGGCACGCACCGCAGGTCCGGCACGCCCGACGGGTCCGGCCCCCTCCGCGCCGGTGCCGGCAAGCAGCCCGGCCGTGCCCCCGCAGCCCTCGCGGCCGCCGTGGGCGCCCCCGGTCCGTCCGTACGCGAGCGCGCTCCCCGAGACACCCACGGAGATCACGACCCGGCTGCGGCCCATCCGGACCCGGCATCCCGCGCGGGCCGCCGGCGCGGTCGCCTGCCTGGTCCTCGGGCTCGGGCTGGTCGGCGGCGCCGTCACCGGGAGCTGGCTCGCCGGGAACTCGTCCGCGTCGCCCACCGCCCGGGGCGGCTACACCGAGGCACGCACGCTCTGGCACAGCGTCCCGGTCGACAGTCTCTTCCCGCGCACGCTCAACGGCGCCGGCGCGGGCCCCGGAGGCGCCGACCGGACGTGGACGCGGATCGGTGTCGCACCCGACGGCCCCTGCGCGGGAGCGCTCGACCCGCTGCTGGTGAAGGTGGTGCAGCCGGTCGGCTGCCTCCGCGTCCTGCGGGCGACCTACACCGACGCCACCGCCACCAGCGTCACCACCGTCGGCATGATCTTCACCGAGGCGGACCAGGACGCGATGGCCGCCCTGCGCACCCGCTTCTCCTCCGAGGGCCTCGACGAACGCGCGGACCTCATGCCCCGGACGTACGCCGCCCCCGGCACCGCCGCTGCGGGCTTCGGCGACAAGCAGCGGGCCAGCTGGACGGTCGGCGTCCTGCGGGACGCGCCGGTCGTCGTGTACGCCGTCTCGGGCTTCGCGGACGGCCGCACCGTCGCCGACCCCCAGCCCGCCGGCGAGGCGATGGCCGACGGCGCCACCTCCGCCCCCGCCCAGGCGGGCCTCGGCCACGAGGCCAAGGGCATCGCGGACCGTATCGAACGCGCCCTCCGCAAGACCGCAGCCCCGGCCACGGAGCGCCCCGAATGACCACGAAGCCCGCCGTCCGCACCGCCACGCCCGCGCGCCGCCTCAGCGGTGCCGTCGCCGCCGCCCTCGCCTTCGTCCTGGTGTCCGCCGCCCCCGCCCAGGCCGACGGCATCCGCGCCCGCCAGTGGGCCCTGGACGCCATGCACACCGACGAGGCGTGGCGGACCACCAAGGGCGAGGGAATCACTGTCGCCGTCCTCGACACCGGCGTCGACGACAGCCACCCCGACCTGGCGGGCCAGGTGCTCCCGACCAAGGACCTCATCGGCTTCGGGGCCGAGCGCGGTGACCCCGCCTGGGCCCAGCACGGGACCGCCATGGCCGGGATCATCGCGGGGCACGGCCACGGGCCCGGCCGCGAGGACGGGGTCCTCGGGATCGCCCCAGAAGCGAAGATCCAGCCGGTCCGCGTGATCCTCGAAGGCAAGGACCCCGCCCGCAAGAGGGCCCGCAGCACCCGCGGCTCCGCCCTCGCCGACGGCATCCGCTGGGCCGCAGACCACGGCGCGGACGTCATCAACCTCTCCCTCGGCGACGACAGCGAGTCCGCGCACCCGGAGAAGAGCGAGGACGCCGCCGTCCAGTACGCCCTCGCCAAGGGCGCCGTGGTGGTCGCGTCGGCCGGCAACGGCGGCGAGAAGGGCGACCACATCTCCTACCCCGCCGCCTACCCCGGCGTCATAGCCGTCGCCGCCGTCGACCGCTTCGGCACCCGCGCCTCCTTCTCCACCCGCCGCTGGTACGCCACCGTCAGCGCCCCCGGCGTCGATGTCGTCATCGCCCACCCCGACCGCCGCTACTACGAGGGCTGGGGCACCAGCGCCGCATCGGCGTTCGTCTCCGGAGCCGTCGCACTCGTACGCTCCGCCCACCCCGGCCTGACCCCGGCGCAGATCAAGAAACTCCTCGCCGACACCGCACGGAACGGCCCCAGGAACGGGCGCGACGACGCCAAGGGCTACGGAATCGTCGACCCGGCCGCGGCGCTCGAGGCGGCCGACAAGACGGCCCCGGCCGATGCCAGGGCCGCATCCACGTCCGGTTACGGCAAGCGCTACTTCGGCAGCGGCCCGGCCGCCCCGTCCGCCGCCGACGAGCCGGGCGGTCTGCTCGTCCCGGTCGCCGGAGGCATCGGAGCCCTGCTGCTCGCCGGCGCGGTCGTCCTGTGGCGCGGCGGCCGTCGGCGCAGCTGAAGCGCGGCGACCGGGACACCGTCACCCACCGTGGGAGGTTAGGCTCCTCGCGTGGCGCTCAAGAACATTCCCGACCCCGGTTTCTCCGACGACGACGGCACCGCCGACCCCGCCCTGACGGCGGCGCTCGCGGCCTGGGCCGAGGACAGGAGCGCCGAGCGGCCGGTCCTCGAAGCGCTCAAGGGCGCCCGGCTGCTCGTCCCGGTCGTGGCCGTGCTCGGTGAGGTCGAGGAGGACGAGAACGGACTGCGCCGCGAGAAGACGAGCGATATGGCCGTGCCCACGCTGACGGCGGGCGGCCGCCGGGCCCTGCCCGCCTTCACCTCGACCGCGTCGCTGGCCCGCTGGGACCCGGCGGCCCGGCCCGTCGCCGTACCCCTGCACCAGGCGCTGCAGGCCGCCGCGCACGAGAAGGCGGACACGCTCGTCCTGGATCTCGCGGGCCCGGTGCCGTACCAGCTCACCGGCCCCGCGCTGCTCGCCCTCGCCGAGGGGCGCACGAGCACCGATCCGCTGGCCGACCCCTCGGTGACGGCGGCGGTACGGGCGGCGGTCGCCGCCGAGCCCGCGGTGCTCCGCGCCCACCTCGGCCCCGGCAGCGCCGACGGCACCCTCGCGCTCGTCCTGGCACCGGACGCGGTCCCGGCCGATGCAGCCCGCCGTGTCGCCCGCGCGCTGGCGGCCGACGCGACGCTGCGGGCCCGCCTGGTGCGGGGACTCGACCTGGCGCTGCTCCCGGCGGAGGCATCGCCTCCGGGGGAGCCCCTCTACGTACGGCCCTGAGCGGCACCGCATATCGTGTGGCGCATGAGTGACGCGACCCCCAGCAATGCGACCCCCGGCAACGCGACCCCGGGTGAGGAGTCTCCCGACTTCGACGCCATGACCCGCGACATCGCGGAGGTCCCCGCGGTCGAGGTGATCGTCACGGTCGCGGTGAACCTGATGAGCGCGGCCGCGGTGAAGCTCGGGCTGACCGAGGACGGCGAGAAGCACAAGGACCTGGACGAGGCCCGCAAGCTGGTCCACGCGCTGGCCGGGCTGCTCGACGCCGGTGCGACGGAGATCAGCTCCTTCCACGCGGCGCCGCTGCGCGACGGCCTGAAGTCGCTCCAGCTGGCCTTCCGCGAGGCGTCGGTCGTGCCCGACGAGCCGGGCCAGGGCCCGGGCGAGAAGTACACGGGCCCGGTCTTCGGCTGAGCCCGTGAGGCGCGGGCGGCGACCTGCCGCCCGCCGGTTAGCCCCTTCCGCCCGGAGCTGCTAACCTTGTGTAACGACCGGTCGGACGCGCATGTGTCCGACCCACAAGTGGAGGCTCCGATCTCCCACCTGGCCACCCTCAAGGGCGGCGGGTCACCGGTCAGACGGCGACCATCGTTCCGTACGGACGATGGAGCCGTCCGAGTAGCGCCCCGCGGTTGACCGCGGCGGTGTTCCGGTAGTTCAAGGAGCCCCGCCTGTGTCCCGTCGGGGCATTTTTCATGAACCGGCGCGGTGGTCCAACGAAACAGACGTTGCGCGGCTGTCCGCCAGACTGCCGCGTGGTGCTACCGAGGAGGATCCATCAGCACCGAGCCCCGCATCAACGACCGAATTCGCGTTCCCGAGGTGCGACTTGTCGGTCCCAGCGGCGAGCAGGTCGGGATTGTTCCGCTTGCCAAGGCCCTGGAGCTTGCGCAGGAGTACGACCTGGACTTGGTCGAGGTCGCGGCTTCCGCGCGGCCGCCGGTCTGCAAGCTCATGGACTACGGCAAGTTCAAGTACGAGTCGGCCATGAAGGCCCGTGAGGCGCGCAAGAACCAGGCGCACACGGTCATCAAGGAAATGAAGCTCCGGCCGAAGATCGACCCGCACGACTATGACACCAAGAAGGGTCACGTCGTCCGGTTCCTCAAGCAGGGCGACAAGGTCAAGATCACGATCATGTTCCGTGGTCGCGAGCAGTCCCGGCCCGAACTCGGCTACCGGCTGCTGCAGCGACTCGCGGAGGACGTCCAGGACCTCGGCTTCGTGGAGTCGAACCCGAAGCAGGACGGCCGCAACATGATCATGGTTCTCGGTCCGCACAAGAAGAAGACCGAGGCGATGGCCGAGGCCCGCGAGGCCCAGGCCGCCCGCAAGGCGGAGCGCCAGGGGCAGTCCGCCCAGGCGTCGGACTCCGCCGAGGAGCCCGCCGAGGCCTGATTCCAGGACAACCGTCCCGGACATCAACCGATACATCTGACGCTTTCGCCTGCCGGTTTACGGACCGGCGACGAAAGCGCACTGACGAGGAGAGAACGGCGCTATGCCGAAGAACAAGACGCACAGCGGTGCCAAGAAGCGCTTCAAGATCACCGGCTCCGGCAAGGTGCTCCGTGAGCGCGCCGGCAAGCGCCACCTGCTCGAGCGCAAGTCGTCCAAGCTGACGCGTCGCCTCACCGGCAACGCCGAGATGGCCCCGGGTGACGCCGCCAAGATCAAGAAGATGCTGGGCATCTGACTGATTCCCTGCCCTCGGTGACGGGGGCTTCCGGGCAAAGACCGGGACCAATTCGTTTCCGGGTCGTGTGAGTCCAACCACGGCCCCGCTACAAGGAGTTAACAAGTGGCACGCGTCAAGCGGGCAGTCAACGCCCACAAGAAGCGCCGGGCGATCCTCGAGCAGGCCAGCGGTTACCGCGGTCAGCGTTCCCGCCTGTACCGCAAGGCGAAGGAGCAGGTCACCCACTCCCTCGTCTACAACTACAACGACCGCAAGAAGCGCAAGGGCGACTTCCGTCAGCTGTGGATCCAGCGCATCAACGCCGCTGCCCGCGCGAACGGCATCACCTACAACCGCTTCATCCAGGGTCTGAAGGCCGCCAACGTCGAGGTGGACCGCAAGATCCTTGCCGAGCTCGCGGTCAACGACGCCGGCGCGTTCGCCGCGCTCGTCGAGGTCGCCCAGAAGGCGCTCCCGGCGGACGTCAACGCCCCGAAGGCCGCGTCGGCGGCCTGACGCCGTCCTTTCGCGTCCCTCCGGACTGCCCCGGACCCGCAGGCCCCTGGCCTGCGGGTCCGCGTGCGTCGGGCCTGCGCCGGGCGTACTGCGGGCAAGCCCCGGAGCCCCCGGACCGCCTCCGGGGCTCAACCCGTACGGCGTTCGATGGCGGACACTCCGCGGCAATCCGCGGTGCGGGGTGGACATCGGGCCCGTCCGGCGTTCGAGGACGGCGGGCCAACGCCTCGGCACCGGCCACGAATGCGAGCCCGTCCGGCGTTCGAGGACGGCGGGCCGGCCACCTCGGTAATACGGGGCCACCCGAAGCCCTGTCCGGCGCTCGAGGACGGACACACCGCCGCACCCCTCGGCGCCGGCCACGTATCCCAGCCCGTCCGGGGGTCCCCCCACGCCGCAGGGCGTAGGGGGAGCTTGAGGACGGACACACCGGGACCCACCCGGTACCGGCACCCCCGGAGCCCGTTCGCAGGGCGCACCGGGCCCCGGGCCAGGGGCCCGGCCACGAAGGAGCACCCCCATGCGCACCCCCGAGCTGATCTCCCCCCGATCCCCGCGCGTCGTCGCCGCGCGACGCCTGGCCCGGCGGAACTTCCGGTCGAAGGACCGGCGGTTCATCGCCGAGGGGCCGCAGGCCGTGCGGGAGGCCGTGGAGCACCGGGGCGGGGACGGTGAGCCGACGCTGACCGAGCTGTTCACCACCGTCGAGGCGGCGGAGCGCTACGCGGACATTGTCGACGCCGCCCGCGCCGCCGGCGCCCGGATCCACTACGCCGCCGACACCGTGCTGGCCGAGGTCTCGCAGACCGTCACGCCGCAGGGGCTCGTCGGCGTCTGCCGCTTCCTCGACTCGCCGTTCGAGGAGATCCTCGCCGGCAAGCCCAGGCTCGTCGCCGTCCTCGCCCACGTACGCGACCCCGGGAACGCCGGTACGGTCCTGCGCTGCGCGGACGCCGCCGGCGCCGACGCCGTCGTGCTCACCGACGCATCCGTGGACCTGTACAACCCCAAGTCGGTGCGGGCGTCGGTCGGTTCGCTGTTCCATCTGCCCGTCGCCGTCGGCGTACCCGTCGAGCAGGCCGTCAGCGGGCTGCGGGGCGCCGGAGTGCGGATCCTCGCCGCAGACGGGGCCGGGGACGACGACCTGGACGACGAGCTCGACGCCGGCACCATGAGCGGGCCGACCGCGTGGATCTTCGGCAACGAGGCCTGGGGACTGCCCGAGGAGACCCGCGCGCTCGCGGACGCCGTCGTGCGCGTACCCATCCACGGCAAGGCCGAGAGCCTCAACCTCGCGACCGCCGCCGCGGTGTGCCTGTACGCCTCCGCCCGCGCCCAGCGCACTCCCGGCGGCTGCCGGGCACGATGACCGCGGTGCCCTCGCGACCCGCAGGGTGTCGCTCCGTCACCGGCGAATAGTAAGGTGACGAACTCGGGGGCCCACTGCACCGGTTCGAGAGGTGGGGTACGGGGATGGCTGTCGGCACGAGCGGCCCGTCGGAGGCGCATCTCGCCTTCGTGTGTCCCCCCACGGGCGCCGCAGGCCTGGAGATCGACCCCGACGACCTCCCCGACGGATGCGTCGTCGCCGACGAGACCGGCCGGGTGATCTGCTTCAACGCCGCGGCCGTACGGATCACCGCGACCCCCCGCGCCGAGGCGCTCGGCCGCCCGCTCGAGGAGGCCCTGCCCCTGGAGGACCTCAAGGGGCGCCGCTGGTGGACCCTGACCGACCCGTACGGCGGTCTCACCATCCGCGCCGGCCAGCCCGAGCGCAATCTCCTGCTGCCCGGCGGCCGCGAGGTCCTCGTCTCCGCGCGGTACGTGCGCGAGGCCCCCACCGGGCCGGTGCGCCGCGTCGTGGTCAGCCTGCGCGGCACCGAGGCCCGGCGCCGCACCGAGCGCAGCCACGCCGAGCTGATCGCCACCGTCGCCCACGAGCTGCGCTCGCCGCTGACCTCCGTCAAGGGCTTCACGGCCACCCTGCTCGCCAAGTGGGAGCGCTTCACCGACGACCAGAAGCGGCTGATGCTGGAGACCGTCGACGCCGACGCCAACCGCGTCACCCGGCTCATCGCCGAGCTCCTCGACATCTCCCGTATCGACTCCGGACGCCTCGAGGTGCGCCGCCAGCCCGTCGACATCGCCGCCGCCGTCGGCCGCCACATCCAGGCCCACACCGCGGCCGGCCAGTCACCGGACCGCTTCTTCGTCCGCATCCAGCGCAGGCTCCCCGACCTCTGGGCCGATCCCGACAAGATCGACCAGATCCTCGGCAACCTGCTGGAAAATGCGGTGCGCCACGGCGAGGGAACCGTCACCATCGAGGTGGCACCCGCGCCCGCAGTGCCCGGAAAGACCGACGAGAAGGGAACGGCCGTCACCGTGAGCGACGAAGGCCCCGGCATTCCCGAGGAGTCGATGGGCCGCGTCTTCACCCGCTTCTGGCGGGGGAGCAAGCGTGGCGGCACCGGACTCGGTCTGTACATCGTCAAGGGAATCGTCGAGGCGCACGGCGGCACGATCACCGTCGGCCGCGGACCCGGCGGCGGCGCCGAGTTCCGATTTATCCTGCCCGTCGGCGCCCCGGCGTACCTCAGCTGACACACGCGAGGTCTCGCCCTTCGGCCCACGGGCTCTTACGCACACCTCACCCCGTTAGACTCGACCTTTGGCACCTTTGCGTCCTCGGTCGTCGAGCGGGGGCCCCAGCCACCCCATCGGAAGTACGGGAAGACATGTCGGCACCCAATAAGTCGTACGACCCAGTCGAGGTCGAGGCACTGAAACCGGATGAGATCGAGCGCATGCGGGACGAGGCGCTCGCCGCCTTCGCCGCCGCCGGCGACCTCGACGCGCTGCACGAGGCGAAGATCGCGCACACCGGCCCCACGTCTCCGCTGGCGCTCGCCAACCGGGAGATCGGCGCCCTGCCGCCGCACGCGAAGGCCGACGCGGGCAAGCGCGTGGGCCAGGCCCGCGGTGCCGTGAACAAGGCCCTCGCCACCCGCCAGGCCGAGCTCGAGGCGGAGCGCGACGCCCGCGTGCTGGTCGAGGAGGCGGTGGACGTCACCCTGCCCTACGACCGCACTCCGGCCGGCGCCCGGCACCCGCTGACCACGCTCTCCGAGCGCATCGAGGACATCTTCGTGGCCATGGGCTACGAGGTCGCCGAGGGCCCCGAGGTCGAGTCCGAATGGCTCAACTTCGACGCGCTGAACATCGCCGCCGACCATCCGGCCCGCGGTGAGCACGACACCTTCTTCGTCGAGGGCCCGCGCGGCGCCCAGAGCTCGGGCGTCGTCCTGCGCACGCACACCTCGCCCGTGCAGGTCCGCTCGCTGCTGGACCGCGAGCCGCCGGTGTACGTGATCTGCCCCGGCCGCGTGTACCGCACCGACGACCTGGACGCCACCCACACCCCGGTCTTCCACCAGGTCGAACTCCTCGCCGTGGACGAGGGCCTGACCATGGCCGACCTCAAGGGCACGCTCGACCACATGGTGCGGGCGCTCTTCGGCGGTGAGGGCATGAAGACCCGGCTGCGGCCGAACTTCTTCCCGTTCACCGAGCCGTCCGCCGAGATGGACATGGTCTGTTACGTGTGCCGCGGCGAGTCCGTCGGCAACCCGGACCGGCCCTGCCGCACCTGCTCCAGCGAGGGCTGGATCGAGCTCGGCGGCTGCGGGATGGTCAACCCGAAGGTGCTCGTCGCCTGCGGTGTGGACCCGGAGAAGTACAGCGGATTCGCCTTCGGGTTCGGCATCGAGCGGATGCTGATGTTCCGCCACAACGTCGAGGACATGCGAGACATGGTCGAGGGTGACGTCCGGTTCACCCGGCCGTTCGGGATGGAGATCTGATGCGGGTCCCGCTTTCATGGCTGCGGGAGTACGTCGACCTGCCGGCGACGGAGACCGGCCGTGACGTACAGACCAAGCTCATCGCCGCCGGCCTCGAGGTCGAGACGGTCGAGCAGCTCGGCGCCGGGCTCAAGGGCCCGCTCGTCGTGGGTCAGGTGCTCACCATCGAGGAGCTGACCGAGTTCAAGAAGCCGATCCGCTTCTGCACCGTCGACGTCGGCCAGGCCAACGGCACGGGCGAACCACAGGAGATCATCTGCGGCGCCCGGAACTTCGCCGTCGGCGACAAGGTCGTCGTGGCCCTGCCCGGTGCGGTCCTGCCCGGCGACTTCCAGATCGCCGAGCGCAAGACGTACGGCCGGGTGTCCCGCGGCATGATCTGCTCCGGCGACGAGCTCGGCATGGGCGACGACGGCTCGCACGGCATCATCGTGCTGCCGCCGGAGCACGAGGCCGGCATCGACGCCACCGAGCTCCTGCAGCTGTTCGACGAGGTCCTCGACATCGCCGTCACGCCCGACCGCGGCTACTGCCTGTCGATGCGCGGCGTCGCCCGCGAGACCGCCATCGCGTACGGCCTGCCGCTGCGCGACCCGGCGCTGCTCGACGTCCCGGGCCCGAACTCGTTCGGCCACCCGGTGAAGATCGCCGACCCCATCGGCTGCGACCGCTTCGTCGCCCGTACCGTCGTCGGTCTCGACCCCGAGGCGCGCTCGCCGATCTGGATGCAGCGCCGCCTGCAGAAGGCCGGCATGCGCCCGGTCTCGCTCGCCGTGGACATCACCAACTACGTGATGCTCGAGCTCGGCCAGCCGCTGCACGCCTACGACCGGTCCCTCGTCGACGGACCGATCGGGGTGCGCCGCGCCGAGCCCGGCGAGAAGTTCACCACCCTCGACGGGGCCAAGCGCGTCCTGGACGCCGAGGACCTCGTCATCACCGACAACCGCGGGCCGATCGGCCTCGCGGGCGTCATGGGCGGAGCGAACACCGAGATCGCCGACTCGGTCCGCGACCCCGAGACCGGCGAGGTCACGGGCACCACCGAGGTCGTCATCGAGGCGGCGCACTTCGACGCCGTCTCGATCGCCCGCACCGCGCGCCGGCACAAGCTCTCCTCCGAGGCGTCCAGGCGCTTCGAGCGCGGCGTCGATCCGCAGGCCGCGGCCGCCGCCGCGCAGCGCACGGTCGACCTGCTGGTGCTGCTCGCGGGCGGCACCGCCGAGGCCGGCGTCACCGAGATCGTGGCGCCCTCCGCGCCGCGCACGGTCACGATGCGCGCCGACCACCCCGACCGCGTCGCGGGTGTCCACTACGGCCGCGAGACCGTCGTGCGCCGCCTCCAGCAGGTCGGCTGCGACGTCTACGGCCAGGACGAGCTCGTGGTCACCGTTCCGTCGTGGCGCCCCGACCTGCACGCGCCGAACGACCTGGCCGAGGAGGTCATCCGGCTGGAGGGCTACGAGAACCTGCCCTCCACGCTGCCCACGCCGCCGTCGGGCCGCGGGCTCACCGGCCGGCAGCGGCTGCACCGGCGCATCGGCCGCGCGCTGGCGGGCGCCGGATACGTCGAGGCGCTGAACTACCCGTTCGTCAGCGAGCAGATCTTCGACCAGCTCGGCCTGGACGCGGAGGACACCTGCCGCCGCGTGGTCAAGCTCGTCAACCCGATTTCCGACGAGGAGCCGGCGCTGCGTACGGCGCTGGTGCCGGGGCTGCTCGCCGCGCTGCGCCGCAACCACGGGCGGGGCAGCCACGACCTGGCCCTCTTCGAGACCGGGCTGGTCTTCCGGCCCGGTCTCGAGGCCGGGGTCGCGGCGACGCAGCTGCCCGTCGACCGGCGGCCCACCGACGAGCAGATCGCCGCACTGAACGCCGCGCTGCCCGCCCAGCCGCGGCACGTCGCGGTCGTCCTGGCCGGTGCCCGCGAGCAGGCCGGCTGGTGGGGCAAGGGCCGCCCGGCGGACTGGGCGGACGCGGTCGAGGCGGCGCGTGCCGTCGCCCGTGAGGCGGGCACGGAGCTGATCGTCCGCCCGGACCAGTACGGACCGTGGCACCCGGGCCGCTGCGCCGGCCTCTTCGTGGTGATCGACGGCGAGGAGCAGCCGGCCGGCTTCGCCGGTGAGCTGCACCCGCGCGTGCTCAACGCGCTGGGTCTGCCGGCGCGCACCTGCGCGATGGAGCTCGACCTGGACCGCGTGGAGCGGGCGTCCGCCGGTGTCGTACAGGCGCCGCGGATCTCCACCTTCCCGGTGGCCACGCAGGACGTCGCGCTGGTCGTCTCCTCCGACGTCCCGGCCGAAGAGGTCGGGCGGGTCCTGCGCGAGGGCGCGGGCGAACTGCTGGAGTCCATCCGGCTGTTCGACGTCTTCACCGGTGAGCAGATCGGCGAGGGCAAGAAGTCGCTGGCGTACGCGCTGCGCTTCCGCGCCCCCGACCGCACGCTGACCGTCGAGGAGGCCTCGGCCGCCCGTGACGCCGCGGTCGCGCTCGCCGCCGAGCGCGTGGGCGCGGTGCTGCGCGGCGCCTGACGTCCGACGCCCGGCAGAACTGCCTGGCAGAGCCGAGGGGCGTACCCGGATGTGTTCCGGGTACGCCCCTCGGCCTTTGCGGGCATGGGAGACCTACTCACTCAGTCGGGTGAGACGCCCGGGCGGCGTTCCCGCGCCCCCACCGGCGATCGACAGATTCGATCCGGCCGTACGGGCGGCCTGCGCGCCGGACTGGCCTACGAGGGGGCCAGCGGCATGCTGCGAATCAGGTCACGGGATCCCTTCCCCCAGGGCTCCACCGGCGTACGAGGCGATGGCTGCCGCCTCCGCCGCACGGGGCGCGGCGGCGCGGGCGGTCCGGCGGCACGGGGCGGCCGGTCCGGCCCGGCCAGAAGGGCGTTGCCGTTCCTGCTCCCCGGGGCGCGGGGGCCGCGGCCATGGCGTGGCGGCTCTGGTGCCCGCCGGCGGCTCAGGACGGCCTCGGGGCACGGATCAGCACCAGCGTCGTCTTCCTGACCGTATGGGGCGGGCTGCTGTGCTGGGTGCGGCGGGGCCCGCGGGAGCTCGAGCGGGTGCGGAAGATCGCGCACGCGGCACAGCAGGTGCTGCTGCGGCCCCTGCCACCGCGGATCGACGGTCTCGCCGTCGCCGCCGGACAGCTGTCCGCGTACCGGGGCGCGTCCGTCGGCGGGGACCTGTACGAGGCCGTGGCCACCCCGCACGGGGTGCGGGTCGTCATCGGGGACGTACGTGGGCACGGGCTCGCCGCCGTCGGGGCCGTCGCCGCGGTGCTCGGCAGCTTCCGGGAGGCGGCGCACGACGAGGCGGAACTCCCGGGCGTGCTGCGGAGACTGGACCGTGCGCTGGAACGCCATCCGCGGGAGCGGGCCGGGGACGAGCAGCCCGAGGAGTTCATCACCGTGCTGCTCATGGAGATCCGTGCCGATGGTGACGTCCACGCCGTGAACTGCGGCCATCCGTGGCCGTACCGTCTGCGGCACGGCGCCGTGCCGCTTGCCGCAGGCCCCCGCTGCCGCCGCTCGGGCCCTTCCCGCTGCCGGACCTCATTCCCGTCCACCGGTGTGCCCGACTCCTGCCCGGCGAGGCGCTGTTCCTGCACACGGACGGCGCGGAGGATGCGCGCGACGCCGCCGGGCGGTTCTTCCGGCTGGAGGAGGTGCTCGCCGGGACCAGCGCCGCCGGCCCGCCCGCGGCCCCCGCCGCGGTGATCCACCGGGTGCACTCGGCACTGCTGCGGCACACGGGCGGACGGCTCACCGACGACGTGGCGCTCCTGGTGCTCCGCAACGACCGCATGCGGGTCCCGGCGCAGTCCGCAGAACCAGGGCTGCGCCGTACCCGCCCGGAACCCTCCCATCGATAGAGAGCTGCTTTCGCGGCCGGCGCCGTCCGCCCTGCCGCGGAGTGTCGGGCAGATCGGCAGAACGGACGACGCGGGTGCGGGCCGCCGCACTGTACGAGGGGGAGCCGGCGGCCCGGCCGCCTCCATGAGAGGCAGCTCAGTCAACCGGCGCCCACGGCACGGCGGCAGAGCGCGCGCGGCATGGATATATGCACTTGTTTCACACCCCGTGCGAACCGCGCTCCACTACGCTGGGCCGCACCGAGCCAATGGAGGGGCCCATGCAGCCCAACACCCTGCTCGACGCCCTGCTCGACGAGGCGGGCATCTCCCATGCCGGCCTGGCCGCCCACGTCAACCAGGCGGGCCGGGCGAGAGGCCTCGCACTCCGGTACGAACACACGGCCGTGGCCCGCTGGTTGAAGGGCCAGCGGCCCCGTGGCCGGGTGCCCGACCTGATCTGCGAGGTGCTGGCGGCCCGGCTGCACCGCGCGGTCACGCTCGACGACATCGGTCTCGGCGTCCCCGGGGACTCCGCGACCCCGCACGGCTCACCGCTCTCCGGATTCGTCGAGCGTGCCACCGCCCTGTGGCGCTCCGACGAACAGCAACGCCCCCACATCATCGGCGCGGCGGCGGTCACGGGCACGCCCGCGGTGATGCCCGTCTGGGAGTGGGAGAACCCCCCGGAGGACGCCGACGTCTCCCGCAACGGCCGGACCCGGGTCAGCATGGCCGACATCAAGATGCTGCGCGCCGCCCGGGCACACTACGAGCTGATGTACCGGAAGGCCGGCGGCATCGCCACCCGCTCCCGGATCGTCGGGTTCCTCAACGCCGAGACCGCCCCGCTGCTCCGCGGCGCCTACAGCGACACCCTCGGCCGCCAACTGCACCGCGCCACCGGCGGACTGGTGGCCGTCGCGGGTATCTGCGCGTACGACTCCGACGCGCACGGACTCGCCCAGCGGTACTTCCACCAGGCGCTGCGCCTGGCGAAGGCGAGCGGTGACCGGGGCCTCGGTGCCTATGTCATCGCGCTCCTGGTCAACCAGTCGCTGTTCATGGGGGAGTTCCGGCAGGCGGTCGCCTTCGCGGAGGCCGCGCTGCGGGCGGCCGGGCGTCAGATCACTCCCGCGCTGGCGGCCGATCTGTACGCGATGCAGGCGAAGGCGTACGCACATCTCGGCGACGGCAGCAGCGCGCTCGGCTGCATCCGGCGCGCCGAGGCGGAGGCGGAGCGGATCCGTCCGGGCCATGAGCCGGACGAGACGGGCTATGTGCAGCCCGGGCTCGTGAACGTCCAGGTCGCGGAGGCCCTGCTGAGCCTGGGCGATCTGACCGCGGCCCGCGAGCACGCGGCGGCGGCCGCGGCGACCCCGGCGCACGACCGGGGCCGGGTCCACCGGCTGGCCATGCTCAGCCAGATCGAGCTCCGGCAGGGTGAGGCGGACCGGGCCGCGCGGACCGCGACCGAAATGGCGGAGCGGGCACGGGGGATGGAGTCCCAGCGGCTGAGGGACCGGCTGCGGGAGGTCCGCCGGCACCTCGTGGAGAACGGATCCCCGACCGCCGCCGAGGCGGCCGAACTCATCGACGGGGCCCTGCGCGTCCCTCTGTGACGGAGCGGGTTGCCGGGTGAGCGTTCCCCTGTGAGCGCACTCCTGCTGCGATGTTGCCATCTACTTGTCGGAAGGTGGCAGAGAAGTGCAGTGGACGAATTTAAGCGAACGCACTGTGTATGAGAACCGCTGGTTCCGGGTCAACCTCGCGGACGTGGAACTGCCCGACGGCAGGCACTTGGACCACTTCCTCATCCGCCTGCGCCCGGTCGCGGTCGCGACCGCCGTCAACGAGGCCAACGAAGTCCTCATGCTCTGGCGGCATCGCTTCATCACCGACAGCTGGGGCTGGGAACTCGCCGCGGGTGTCGTCGAGGACGGCGAGGACATCGAGGCCGCGGCGGCGCGGGAGATGGAGGAGGAGACCGGCTGGCGACCGGGGCCCCTCCAGCATCTGCTGACCGTCGAGCCGTCCAACGGCCTCACCGACGCCCGCCACCACCTCTACTGGTCGGACGCGGCGACGTACATCGGCCATCCCGAGGACGACTTCGAGTCCTCGCGCCGCGAGTGGATACCGCTGAAGCTGGTCCCCGACATGATCGCCCGTGGCGAGGTCCCGGCCGCCAACATGGCGGCCGGGCTGCTGATGCTGCACCATCTGCGGCTGGGCTGACCTCGCGGCCGGCAGGGCCGTCGCCCCTGCCGCCGTCGTGCGTGCGGCGGCTTCCGCTACGGTCCGAGCGCCTGCCAGACCGCCACCGCCAGCGCGCCCACCGCGGTGAGCGCGGCGACGGCGGGCAGCGGCCATTTCGTGTGCTCGAGTGCCACCACGCGCGTGGCCAGATCGGTGAGGTCCCGGTCGATCTGGTCATGGCGCTGGGCGAGCAGGGCGAGATGCCCGTCGATCCGGGCGAGGCCGACGTCGAGCGTGCGGCGCAGCTCCGCGAACTCCTCGACGGCCGCTAAGTGGTCGGGGTCGGTGGTCACCTGAGTGCTCCTCCTCGGAAAGTTGTCCCACGGGTCCCTCTGCTGAGCGGATCCGAGTCAACTCTGCCTGGTGGGAGCAGGGGAGCGTGTGCGCACGGCATATGCGGACACGCTCCACACACCCCGTGTGAAACACCTGTGCGAATTCATGCGCCTCGGAAGGTGCGAGCACTCAGGAGTGCGAGCCTCAGGAGTACGAGTAGAAGCCCGACCCCGTCTTACGGCCCAGCCGTCCCGCGTCCACCATGCGCTGCAGCAGCGGCGGGGCGGCGTACAGCGGCTCCTTGAACTCCGCGTACATCGAGTCGGCGACCGAGGCCACCGTGTCGAGGCCGATCAGGTCCGACAGCTTGAGCGGGCCCATGGGGTGGGCGCAGCCGAGCTCCATGCCGTTGTCGATGTCCTCACGGCTCGCGATGCCCGACTCGAACATCCGGATCGCGGAGAGCAGATACGGGATGAGGAGCGCGTTCACGACGAAGCCCGAGCGGTCCTGCGCACGGATCGCGTGCTTGCCCAGCGCCTGCTGGACCACGGCCTCGGAGCGCTTGATGGTCTCCTCGGAGGTGGTGAGCGCGGGGATCAGCTCGACGAGCTTCTGCACCGGCGCCGGGTTGAAGAAGTGGATGCCGATGACCTGGTCGGGACGGGAGGTCGCGACGGCGAGCTTCACCAGCGGGATGGAGGAGGTGTTCGACGCGAGGATCGCGTCCGGCCGGGTCACCACCTGGTCGAGCACCTGGAAGATCTCGGTCTTGACCTGCTCGTTCTCGACGACGGCCTCGATGACGAGATCGCGGTCCGCGAACTCTCCGAGATCGGTCGTGAAGCTGAGCCGGGCCAGCGTCGCGTCGCGCTCCTCCTCGGTGATCTTGCCGCGCTCGGCGGCCTTCGAGAGGGAGTTGTACAGACGCGTACGGCCGATCTCGAGGGCCTCGCCGGTGGTCTCGGCGACCTTGACCTCGAGTCCGCTGCGGGCGCACACCTCGGCGATACCGGCGCCCATCTGGCCACAGCCCACCACTCCGACGCGGGATACGTCGGCCACAGTCTCGGTCACATCGTGCCTTTCGCTGATCTTGCGTGGTCTTCAGTGCGGCAGGTCCCCCGTTTGGTTCCGGCGCCCGCCTCGACCCCACGACGTTACTCCGAGGGTGCGTGTGCTCCGAGGGCCGGGGCGGCATGCTTCGCCCTATGACGCAGATCACCAGAAGAGGATTCGTGACGGCGGCCGGCTCCCTCGCCGCGCTGGCCATGGCCGCGGACACCTCGGCGGGCGCGGCCGCCGCCCCGGCCCGCCGCCGGAGCGGGCGGGAGTTCCGCGGCATGTGGCTGGCCTGTGTGGCCAACCGCGACTGGCCGTCCGAGACCGGTCTGAGTGCGGACGAGCAGCGCGCGGAGCTGCTGGACCACCTCGACGCGGCAGTGGCACGCCGGCTCAACACCGTCGTCCTCCAGGTGCGGCCGACCGCCGACGCGCTGTGGCCGTCGCCGCACGAGCCGTGGTCCCAGTGGCTCACCGGCGTCCAGGGGCGGGACCCCGGCTGGGACCCGCTCGGCACCGCCGTGCGGGAGGCGCATGCGCGCGGGCTGGAGCTCCACGCCTGGTTCAACCCGTACCGGGTCGCCACGCACTCGGACCCGACGCGGCTTTCCGCGAGGCACCCCGCCCGGCTGAACCCGGGCTGGGTGGTTCCGTACGGCGGCAAGCTCTACTACAACCCGGGGCTCCCCGAGGTCAGGGCGTTCGTCCAGGACGCGATGTTCGACGCCGTGGCGCGCTACGACATCGATGCCGTGCACTGGGACGACTACTTCTACCCCTATCCGGTCGCCGGGCAGTACTTCGACGACGACGCGGCGTACGAGGAGCACGGTGCGGGCTTTCCGGGCAGGGCGGCCTGGCGGCGCAACAACATCGACCTGCTGGTGCGCGAGATGGCCGAGCGGATCAGGTCGACCCGTACGGGAGTGCGCTTCGGCATCAGCCCCTTCGGGGTCTGGCGGAACGCCGGGACCGACCCGCTCGGCTCCGACACCACGGCGGGCGTGGAGACGTACGACGACCTGTACGCCGACACCCGCACGTGGGTGCGCGAGGGCTGGATCGACTACGTCGTCCCTCAGCTGTACTGGCACATCGGCCATCCCGCCGCGGACTACGCCACCCTGGTGCCCTGGTGGGACGACGTGGCGCGGGGGAGCGGCGTCGACCTCTACATCGGTGAGGCCCTGTACAAGGCGGGAGATCCGGCTCAGCCAGACGCCTGGCAGGACCCGGCCGAGCTGTCACGGCATCTCACGCTCGCGGCCGACCGCCCGGAGGTGCGCGGCCACTGCTTCTTCTCGGCGAAGGAGGTCACGACGGACCGGATCGGAGCGATGGCCAGGGTCGTGGCCGATCACTATCCGACCCGGGTCCGGGCGCCGCGCTGAGTTCGGGGGCCCGATCCGGAGGACCGGCCCCGTGATGCCGAACTCCTGGTCAGGTCTGCTCGCGGTGGCGTACGACGGTGTCGGGACCTGGTGACATCAGGCACTCGTGGCCGTCGTCCTCGAAGCGGACGCGGTAGGGCGGAGTGCCGTGATCGCCCAGAACCTCCACGACTTCGGCGAACCGGTCGTGCTGGCCGACGACACGGCCGTGCACGAGCAGCTTGTCTCCCACACTCGCTTCCATCGGGCGTGACCTCCTTGAAGGGGGTGGTCGGTATTCCTGAGTCTACGTCCGGGGGTGTGACCCTTGTCACCCTCAGACGGTCTCAGACGTCCTCAGGAGTTCGCGCGCTGAGTGACGGCGATGCAGACGAGGACCGCGCCCGCCGCCAGCGGAGCGGCGGGGGAGAACTGCTCGGAAAGCAGCAGCACCGACCACACGAGAGTCAGCAGGGGCTGGGCGAGTTGCAGCTGGCTGGCCTTGGCGATGCCGATCGAGGCCATGCCGCGGTACCAGACGTACAGCCCGAAGAACGTCGATCCGGCGGCCACCCACAGCAGCCCGGCGATGCCGTGGGCGGTCGGCCGGACGGGTTCGGCCATCAGAGCGACGACCGCACCCGGCACGGCGAGCGGCAGGCACAGGATCAGCGCCCATCCGATCACCTGCCAGCCGGGCATCAGCCGCGCGAGCCGACCGCCCTCCGTGTAGCCCGCGGCACAGACCAGCAGCGCGCCGAACAGGTAGAGGTCGCCGGTGGAGACCGCGCCGCCGCTCTGCTGCAGCGTGAACGCGATCACGACGGCCGCACCGGCGAGGGCGGCGGCCCAGAAGGTGCGGGAGGGCCGCCGCCCGGTGCGTACGGCCGCGAAGACGGCGGTCGTGAGCGGGAGGAGCCCCACGACGACAGCGGCGTGTGACGTCGTCGAGGTCTGCAGGGCGAGGGTCGTCAGCAGCGGGAAGCCCACGACCACGCCGCCCGCGACGACGGCGAGCGGGCCGAGGAGCCGACGGTCGGGGACCGGGACGCGGAGCGCGAGGAGGAAGCCGCCCGCGATGACGGCGGCGAGGACGCTCCGTACGGCGACGAGGGACCAGGGGCCGAAGGACTCCATGCCCCAGACGGTGGAGGGGAAGGTGAGCGAGAAGGCGAGGACACCGAGCGAGGCGAGCACCGTGCCGCCGCGGCGCCCGCCGGCGGCCGTCGCTGCGGGAGCTGTTGTCGCGCGGGCCGTCGTCGTGCCGGGCGCCGATGTGCCGGCCGCCGCCGCCGTGGTCGTGCCGGACGGGACCGAACCGCTGACCGCTATCGAGGTGACGGGAGTAGCGCTATCCTGTGCTTCCATGCGAGAGCGTAGCAGTGTGGCCGAGCTGGCGAACTCCCTGAAGCGAGAGCTGAACCGCTACTCGGTCGGCGAGAAGCTGCCGTCGAGCCGTGCGATCGTCGAGCGCTACCGCGTATCCCCGGTGACCGTCTCCCGCGCCCTCGCGCAGCTCGCCGCCGAGGGACTCGTCGTCACCCGGCCCGGCGCGGGCGCCTTCCGGGCGCAGCCGCGTACGGCCACCCCCGACCCCGGGGACACCTCCTGGCAGGAGGTCGTTCTCAGCGCGGACGCCGCGACGGAGGTCGTGCCCCGGGCCGTCGACGCGTCGGGCGTGCTGGTGACGCTCGCGGCACCGCCGCCCGGGGTGGTCGAGTTCAACGGGGGCTATCTGCACCCCTCCCTCCAGCCCGAGCAGGCGATGGCCGCCGCGCTCGCGAGGGCGGGCAGGCGCCCGGGAGCCTGGGGCAGGCCGCCCACCGACGGGCTGCCGGAGCTGCGGGAATGGTTCGCCCGCGGTATCGGCCCCGGCGTCACCTCCGCCGAGGTGCTGGTCACCGCGGGTGGTCAGTCCGCCCTCGCCACCGCGCTGCGCGCCCTCGCCCCGCCCGGCGCCCCCGTACTCGTGGAATCGCCCGCCTATCCCGGCATGCTGGCCATCGCCCGCGCCGCCGGACTCCGCCCGGTGCCCGTGCCGGTCGACCCCCAGGGCGTGCGCCCCGAGCTCCTCGAAGCAGCCTTCCACGCCACCGGTGCACGGGTCTTCGTCTCCCAGCCGCTCTTCCAGAACCCCACCGGTGCCGTGCTCGCCCCCGGACGCCGCGCCGAAGTCCTGCGCACCGCCCGCGCCGCGGGCGCGTTCGTCGTCGAGGACGACTTCGCCCGCCGCCTCGTCCACGACGACGCGGGTCCCCTGCCCGCCCCGCTCGCCGCGGACGACCCCGACGGCGTCGTCGTCCACGTCTGCTCGCTCACGAAGGCCACGTCACCGAGCCTGCGCGTGGGCGCCCTCATCGCCCGTGGCCCCGTCCTCGAACGCCTGCGCGCCATCCACGTCGTCGACAACTTCTTCGTCGCCCGCCCCTTCCAGGAGGCGGCCCTCGAACTCGTCGGCTCCCCGGCCTGGAGCCGCCATCTCCGCGCCGTCGCAGCCGAGTTGAAAACCCGTCGCGACACCATGACCGCGGCCCTCGGCCTGCACCTCCCCGAGGTCGGCCTCCCGCACATCCCCTCCGGCGGCCACCACCTCTGGCTCCGCCTCCCCGACGGCACCGACGAGTCCGCCCTCGTCTCCACGGCCCTCCGCGCCGGCGTCGCCGTCGCACCCGGCCGCCCCTACTTCAGCGCCGAACCCCCGGCGGGCCACCTCCGCCTGAGCTTCGCGGGCGTGGCGGGTCCGGCGGAGATCGCGGAAGGCGTACGGCGGCTGCGCACCGCCTGTGACGAGATCCTGGGCTGACACAGGTGACGTACCGTCACCGGCCGGGTGGTCGACCACTGCCAGGGCCACGGAAGGCCGCGGCCTCACGGAAAGATCGTGGCGGCCGCCACTGACAATCGGCCCCCGGCCTGTGAGAGTGCGGTGATGAGCGACGACACGACGGTCACCTTCGGTGCCTACGAGATCTCGACCGACCCCGCCCGCCTCGACCCCGCCCGTGTCCACCACTGGCTCTCCACCGACGCGTACTGGGCCATCGGCCGGAGCCGTGAGAAGCAGGACCGGGCGATCGCCGGGTCGCTGAACTTCGGGGCGTACGAAACGGCATCCGGCGCGCTCGTCGCCTACGCCCGCGTCGTCACCGACCACGCCACCTTCGCCTGGCTCTGCGACGTGTACGTCGACCGCTCCGCGCGGGCCGAGGGGCTCGGCACCGCACTCGTCCAGGCGGCCCGCGACCACCTCGCACCGCTCGGGCTGCGCCGGATCCTGCTCGCCACCGAGGACGCCCACGGTGTGTACGAGAAGGTCGGATTCACACGGCTCGGTGACCCCGGGAAGTGGATGGCCCTCGGACTTCAGTGAGTTCCATTAACGGTCAGTAACCCCTCTTGACCTGGGCCGCGCGCGGCCTCACGATCCCGCCATGAGTGTTCGGATCACCCTCGTCGCCGCCGCGCGCTGCTCCACCCGGCTGGCCGAGCGCTTCGACGACGACCGGCCGCTCGACCAGGCCGGATGGCACGAGGTGCAGCTCGCCGCGCCTGTCCTCGTGCCGCTGGGCGCCGCCGAGCTGCGCTACTGCTCGCCGACCGCCCGCAGCCGGGCGACGGCCGACGCGCTCGGGTACGCACCGATCGCCCAGCCCGCGCTGAGCGACTGCGACATGGGGCGGTGGCGCGGGTTCACGCTGTCGGAGGTGGCGGCGAGGGAGCCGGACGCGGTCGACGCCTGGCTCGCCGATCCGCGGTCGGCGCCGCACGGCGGTGAGCCGCTGCTGGGATTCATCTCCCGCATAGGCGGCTGGCTGGACACCCGCCCCGCCGACGACGGCAGTTCCATGCTGGCCGTCGCCGAACCCGCCGTCGTACGGGCAGCGCTCGTGTACGCACTGAAGGCTCCGCCGTCGACGTACTGGAACGTCGACGTCCGCCCGCTCTCCACCGTCGTCCTGACCGGCAGGGCGGGCCGCTGGAACCTATGCCTGGAGGCCGGCGGCTGAGCGCGAGCGGGCCGCCCGCTCACCGGTCACCATGACCACGCTCCCGGGAGCGGCCGATTCCCGCATGCGCGTGAGCAGATGGCGTACGGCCCAGCCGACGGCGCCGGTCGCGAGACCGCCCCCGCCCCAGCCCGCGCTGCCCCTGCCGTTCCCCTTGCCCTTCCCTTTGCCGGCCCCGGTCAGGGTCACCGCCAGGGTCCCGGTTCCTTCGCCGTTCCCGTTCCCGGACCCGTTCTTCCCGTTCGCCGTCTGCGCGCGCAGCCACCGCAGCCCGTCCGCCGCCGCGTCCTCCGCCACAGGGATCACGAGGTCCAGCAGCTCCGGGCGGAACGCCGGTTCCGTGCGGGGCCGGCCGATGCCGGGGATCGGGGACGGCAGCCCGGTCGTGTAGTCCGCGCAGCCGCTCGCCCAGGCCGGGAAGTACGCGGAGTGCTCGGCGTCCACGCCCGCGACCCGGGTCCCGGGCCCGCACCGCCTGCGGGCGTACCGCCCGAGCGTCGCCGTGGTCGTCCCCGTCCCGAGTCCGGCCACCAGCCACGCCGGGTTCGCCGCCCCGGCCTCCGCCAGCTGCCCGTACAGCTCCTCGGCGAGATCGGGCAGCGGGCAGCGCGCGATCGCCCGCTCCGAGTCGGCGAAATGGTCAAGGAAGTGACCACCGATCTTGTCCGCGAGCCCGCTTGCCTCGTCCTGCATGTCGGCGGGCACCGACGCGATCCGCCACCGCCCGCCGTACCGCTCGACGGACTCCCGCACCGCCGGGGAAGTCGTGGCCGGTACGAGCGCGACGAACGGCAGTCCGGCGCGGCGCGCGCAGTACGCCCCGGCCACGGCCGCGGGGCCGCCCGACCCCATCACGACGGTCGTCCCCTCGCGCACCGCGCCGTCCAGGACCGCCTCGCACAGCAGCGCCCGGACGAGGCGGTGCTTGAGCGTCCCCGACGGGTGCGCGGACTCGTCCTTGACGTACAGCTCGCCGGGCGGCCCGACGAGCCGGACCAGCGGTGTCGGATCCGCGTCCGCGCACAGCTCACGTACGGCATCCGCGGCCCAACCGCCGCTCTCCGCATGCACCATGTGCCTATGATCCCCGCCGTGCCCGGCACGGACCGCACCATCACCTCCGTATGGCAGAGCCTCCGTCCGGCGGTGGTGTGGTCGCTACGACGGCTGGGGCAGCGCCTCGCCCGTCTCCAGCAGCGTCTTGAGGCCGGACAGGATGTGGGGCCAGCCCCCGCCCACGGCCTCCAGCACGGCGCTCCCGGGGGTGAAGCCGTCGTGGACGACGCTCAGCTTCACCAGCTCCCCGGCCGGCTCGATCTCGAACGTCACCTTCGACCGGGGCTCGTCGGCCATCCGGGCGAAGAGTTCCTCGCTCATCCCGAAGGCCTTCGCGAGCTCGGGCGTGAAGTTGTGCCAGGTGTAGGACAGCCGACGGTACGGCTCGGACTCGAGCACGACCTGGGCCGGGTCCGCGATCGTGACGCCCTCCTGCTCCCAGGTCATCCCCGCCCCCGCCGTCCAGTCCGCCGTGAACGTCACGCCCCAGTAGCGGCGGGTGAAGGCCGGGTCGGTCAGCGCCTGCCAGAGCCGCTCCGGCGTGGTGTTGATGTACGTCGTGTATACGAATGAGGGGTTGTCGTTCATGGGTTCTCGCTCCAATGCGGCCTTCAGGTCGGCGAGGGCGCGCACGCGCTCGCGGTCGTACCGGCTGATCCAGCGCTCGGCGATGGCGTTGATCGGCACGGCGTTGAGGTAGTGCAACTTCTCCCGGCCGCGCCGCACGGTGGTCACCAGATTGGCCGCCTCCAGCACCGCGAGGTGCTTGCTGACCGACTGCCGGGCCATGTCGAGCCCGGCGCACAGCTCGCGCAGGCTCTGCCCGTTCCGGGCATTCAGGCTGTCCAGCAGTCGGCGGCGGCTGGCGTCGGCCAGTGCCTTGAACACCTCGTCCATCGGATCTCTCGCCACTCCAAACATGCAGCCATTCAGCTGCATGAAAGATAGGCAGCCAAAGGGCTGCATGTCAAGGGCCGGTGCCCGGCGTCACCCGGCGTTGCCCCCGTCGTCGCGGTCGCGTACGGCGGCGTTGGCCGGGGCGGGCTCATGATGGTGATGTGGTTCGCGGGCGGGCTCGTTGCATAAACCTGCGGCGCTACGTATAGTCATGCCATCAATGACGGAGGGTCCCATGGTGGTACGTGCAGCAGTGGCGGGGGCGAGTGGATACGCGGGCGGAGAACTGCTCCGACTGCTCCTCGCGCACCCCGGAGTCGAGATCGGTGCCCTGACCGGCCACTCCAACGCCGGGCAGCGGCTCGGCTCACTCCAGCCGCATCTCCTGCCGCTCGCCGACCGCGTCCTCGAGCCCACCACGGCAGAGGTCCTCGCGGGCCACGACGTCGTCTTCCTCGCTCTGCCGCACGGTCAGTCCGCCGCCGTCGCCGAGCAGCTCGGCGAGGACGTCCTCGTCGTCGACATGGGCGCCGACTTCCGGCTGAAGAACTCCGCCGACTGGGAGAAGTTCTACGGCTCCGCGCACGCCGGGACCTGGCCCTACGGCCTGCCCGAACTGCCGGGTGCCCGCGTCGCGCTGGAGGGGTCCAAGCGCATCGCGGTGCCCGGCTGCTACCCGACCGCGGTCTCGCTCGCGCTCTACCCGGCGTACGCGGGCGGGCTCGCCGAGCCCGAGGCCGTGATCACCGCCGCCACCGGCACCTCCGGCGCGGGCAAGGCCCTCAAGCCGCATCTGCTCGGCTCCGAGGTCATGGGCTCCATGAGCCCGTACGGCGTCGGCGGCGGCCACCGGCACACGCCCGAGATGATCCAGAACCTCAGCGCGGTGGCGGGGGAGCCGGTCACCGTGTCGTTCACGCCCACCCTCGCCCCCATGTCCCGCGGCATCCTCGCCACCTGCAGCGCCAAGGCCAAGCCGGGCACGACCGCCGACGCCGTACGGAGCGCGTACGAGAAGGCGTACGCCGACGAGCCGTTCGTCCACCTCCTCCCCGAGGGGCAGTGGCCCGCCACGGCGTCCGTCTACGGTTCCAACGCCGTTCAGGTGCAGGTCGCCCACGACGAGGCCGCCGGCCGCATCATCGCGATCAGCGCCATCGACAACCTCACCAAGGGCACGGCGGGCGGCGCGGTCCAGAGCATGAACATCGCCCTCGGTCTCGACCAGACCACAGGACTTTCCACGATCGGAGTCGCGCCATGACGGTGACGGCAGCTAAGGGATTCACGGCCGCGGGAATCGCCGCCGGAATCAAGGAGAACGGCAACCCGGACCTGGCGCTCGTCGTCAACAACGGGCCACGCCACTCCGCCGCCGGAGTCTTCACCTCCAACCGCGTCAAGGCCGCACCCGTCCTCTGGTCCGAGCAGGTCCTCAAGGGCGGCGAGGTCTCCGCCGTCGTCCTCAACTCCGGCGGCGCCAACGCCTGCACCGGCCCCAAGGGCTTCCAGGACACGCACGCCACCGCCGAGAAGGCCGCCGAGGTCCTGGAGGGCCACAGCGCCGGCGAGATCGCCGTCGCGTCCACCGGGCTCATCGGCGTCCTCCTGCCCATGGACAAGCTGCTGCCCGGCATCGAGAAGGCGGCCGCCGAGCTCAGCGCGCACGGCGGCGAGAAGGCCGCCATCGCCATCAAGACCACGGACACCGTCCACAAGACGGCCGTCCACCAGGGCGACGGCTGGACCGTGGGCGGCATGGCCAAGGGCGCCGGCATGCTCGCCCCCGGCCTCGCCACCATGCTCGTCGTCCTCACCACCGACGCCGACCTGGACAGCGCCACCCTCGACAAGGCGCTGCGCGACGCCACCCGCGTCACGTTCGACCGGGTCGACTCCGACGGCTGCATGTCCACCAACGACACCGTGCTGCTCCTCGCGTCCGGTGCCGCCGGGGTCACCCCGGAGTACGACGCGTTCGCCGAGGCCGTACGGGCCGTCTGCGACGATCTCGCCCGCCGGCTCATCGGCGACGCCGAGGGCGCGTCCAAGGACATCCGCATCGAGGTGGTCAACGCGGCGAGCGAGGACGACGCCGTCGAGGTGGGCCGCTCGATCGCCCGCAACAACCTCCTCAAGTGCGCCATCCACGGCGAGGACCCCAACTGGGGCCGGGTGCTGTCGGCGATCGGCACGACGAAGGCCGCCTTCGAACCCGACAGGCTCAACGTGGCCATCAACGACGTCTGGGTCTGCAGGAACGGTTCCGTCGGCGAGGACCGCGACCTGGTCGACATGCGCTACCGAGAGGTGAGGATCACCGCGGACCTCGCCGCGGGCAGCGAATCGGCCGTCATCTGGGCCAATGACCTCACCGCCGACTACGTCCACGAGAACAGCGCCTACTCCTCCTGAGGATCCAGGGACAAGGGACACATGAGCACGCGTAAGCACACCGCACTCCCCAAGGCGCAGACCTTGATCGAGGCACTGCCGTGGCTCACCCGGCATCACGGCAAGACGGTCGTCATCAAGTTCGGCGGGAACGCCATGGTCGACGAGGAACTGAAGGCGGCCTTCGCCCAGGACGTCGTCTTCCTGCGGCACGCCGGCATCAAGCCCGTCGTCGTGCACGGCGGCGGCCCCCAGATCAGCGCACAGCTCGACAAGCACGGGCTGGTCAGCGAATTCAAGGCCGGACTGCGCGTGACGACGCCCGAAGCGATGGACGTCGTACGGATGGTGCTGGCCGGACAGGTCCAGCGCGAGCTGGTCGGGCTGCTCAACCAGCACGGCCCGCTGGCCATAGGCCTCACCGGCGAGGACGCGCACACCATCACCGCCACCAAGCACCGCCCGACCATCGACGGCGAGCTCGTCGACATCGGCCGGGTCGGCGAGATCACCGAGATCGACACCGGAGCGATCCGGGCACTGCTGAACGACGGCCGCATCCCGGTCATCTCGTCGATCGCCCGCAGCGCCGACGACGGTCACGTCTACAACGTCAACGCCGACACCGCGGCGGCGGCGCTCGCCGCCGCCCTGGGTGCCGAGACCCTGATGGTCCTCACCGACGTCGAGGGCCTCTACGAGGACTGGCCGAACAGCGACGAGGTCATCAGCCGCCTCACCGCCACCGAGCTGGAGAAGCTGCTGCCCGAGCTCTCCAGCGGAATGGTCCCCAAGATGGAGGGCTGCCTGTACGCCGTGCGCAACGGCGTCAACACCGCACGCGTCATCGACGGCCGGGTGCACCACTCCATCCTCCTGGAGATCTTCACCGACGAGGGCATCGGCACGATGGTCGTGCCCGACGGAACCGAAGGGGGAACCCCGTGAGCGACACGGCCAATCAGCGGCTGTCGCAGCGCTGGCAGGGCTCGATGATGGACAACTACGGCACCCCGCAGCTGTCCCTCGTCCGCGGCGAGGGCGCGAAGGTCTGGGACGCCGACGGCACCGAGTACCTCGACTTCGTCGGCGGCATCGCCGTCAACGCGCTCGGCCACGCCCACCCCGCGATCGTCGAGGCCGTCTCCCGGCAGATCGCCTCGCTCGGCCATGTCTCCAACCTGTACGTCGCCGAGCCGCCCGTCGCCCTCGCCGAGCGGCTGCTCCAGCTCTTCGGCCGGCCCGGACGTGTCCTGTTCTGCAACTCGGGCGCCGAGGCCAACGAAGCCGCCTTCAAGCTGGGCCGGCTGACCGGGCGCACACACATGGTCGCCACGGCCGGAGGGTTCCACGGCCGGACCATGGGCGCCCTCGCGCTCACCGGCCAGCCCGCGAAGCAGCAGCCGTTCCTCCCGCTGCCCGGAGACGTCACCCACGTTCCGTACGGCGACGCCGAGGCGCTGCGGGCCGCCGTCACCACCGACACTGCCATCGTGGTCATCGAGCCGATCCAGGGCGAGGCGGGCGTGGTCGTCCCGCCCGCGGGCTATCTCAAGGCCGCCCGCGAGATCACCAGTGCCACCGGCACCCTGCTCGTCCTCGACGAGGTCCAGACCGGCGTCGGACGGACCGGGCACTGGTTCGAGCACCAGGCCCACGGCGTAGAGCCGGACATCGTCACCCTCGCCAAGGGCCTCGGCGGCGGCCTGCCGCTCGGCGCGGTCGTCGCGTTCGGCGAGGCGGCCGACCTCTTCCGGCCGGGGCAGCACGGCACGACCTTCGGCGGCAACCCGGTCGCCTGTGCGGCCGGACTCGCCGTACTCAGGACCCTCGACGGCACACTCGACGAGGTGAAGCGGACCGGCGAGCGGCTCCGGGACGGAATCGAGTCCCTGGCCCATCCTCTGGTCTCGCATGTCCGCGGCGCGGGCCTGCTGCTGGGTATCGTGCTCAACGAGCCCCTCGCACCCCAGGTGCAGAAGGCGGCTCAGGGTGCCGGCCTCCTGGTCAACGCGCCCGCCCCCGATGTCGTAAGGATCATGCCGCCGCTGATCATCGGCGACGCGGAGGTGGACGCATTCCTCCAGGCGTTCCCCGGCATCCTCGACGCAGCACAGCACGGGGACGGAAGATCCGGAGAATGAGACGACGATGACCGAGGCGACGCAGGACACCGTGACCGGCGGCCAGTCGGTGCCGCAGACCCGCACGGCACGCCACCGCCGGATCGTGGACATCCTCAACCGGCAGCCGGTGCGCTCGCAGAGCCAGCTGGCGAAGCTCCTCGCCGACGACGGGCTGAGCGTCACCCAGGCGACGCTCTCCAGGGATCTCGACGAACTCGGCGCGGTGAAGATCCGCAACACCGGGGGCGAGCTGATCTACGCGGTGCCCAGCGAGGGCGGATTCCGCACCCCGCAGGCGCCGCTCGGCGAGTCCGCGAAGGAGGAGCGGATGCGCCGCCTCTCCGGTGAGCTGCTGATCTCCGCGGAGGCCTCGGCGAACCTGGTGGTCCTGCGCACGCCGCCGGGCGCGGCCCAGTTCCTCGCCTCGGCCATCGACCAGGCCGAACTGCACGCGATCCTCGGCACGATCGCGGGGGACGACACCCTGCTGCTCATCTCCCGCGACCCGGCGGGCGGCAAGGCGCTGGCGGACCATCTGCTGCGGCTGGCGCAGAACGACCGCTGACAGGCCTCAGCGCACCGCCGGTGCCTGCTCGGCGAGCGGCAGCCCGAAGGCAGGGAAGAGCGACGGGGCCTGGAAGGAGACGACCCGGGCGATCCCGGACGCCGTGACGGTGTGCACCTCGACGGAGAACGCACGCAGGACGCCGTCCTCGCCGCACTCGTACAGCGCGAGCGCCGGCTGGCCGTTGGCCGCCGTGGGGACGAGACGGCTGCCCGGAATGCCGAACACCGGGCAGTGCGTCGAGATCAGTCGCCCGGCGGCCTCACGGCCGGTGAACCAGGTCGGGACCGGCGGCATCTCGAAGACGATGTCGTCCGTCAGCAGCCGCATCAGGCCGTTGATGTCGGCGTTCTGGAAGGCCTTCGCGTAGCGCTCCACCAGCTCCCGCTGCTCGGCATCGGCGGGACGCGCCACCGCGTCCGCCTCGGGAGCGGCCCGGGACAGCTGGGCGCGGGCGCGCTGAAGGGCGCTGTTCACGGCCGTCTCCGTGGTCTCGATCAGTTCGGCGACCTCGCAGGCGCGCCACCGCAGCACATCGCGCAGGATCAGGATCGCCCGCTGCCGGGGCGGAAGCAGCTGAAGCGCGGCGACGAACGCCAGCCGGACACTCTCGCGCGAGGCGACGACGGCGGCCGGGTCGGCCCCTTCGGCGCGGTCCGCCGCGAGCAGCCCGTCCGGCAGCGGCTGCAGCCAGGGCACCTCCGGCTGCCCGGGAGCCAGCGGCCCGCCCGGGTCGTCGCCGGGCGCGCCGAGCCCCGACGGCAGCGGGCGGTGGCTGCCCTGCTCCAGGGCGGTCAGACAGGCGTTGGTCGCGATGCGGTAGAGCCACGTGCGCAGCGAGGAGCGGCCCTCGAAGCCGTCGTACGCGCGCCAGGCGCGCAGATACGTCTCCTGGACGAGGTCCTCGGCGTCGTGCACGGAGCCGAGCATCCGGTAGCAGTGGGCGAGCAGCTCGCGACGGTACGGCTCGGTGAGGCTCGCGAAGTCCGTGTCGCTCGCCATGACGGTCACTCCCTCCGCCCCTTCGCACGTACGTGGCCCACTTGAACAGACTCGGAGACCGGCCGGAACTCATCGCCCGCCACCCGGTGGAAGGGCGACGACTTTTCCGCAACCGCCCCGTCAGTACGGGTATGGACGATTCAGAACCCCGGACACAGCATCGGCCCGATGCGGAGCAGCAGCCGGATCCGCGCCGCTGGAGGGCGCTGGCACTGCTCTGCGCCGCCGACTTCATGGTCATTCTCGACGCGCAGATCGTCATTCTCGCCCTCCCGTCGATCCAGCGCGATCTGGGCTTCCCCGGAGGCGGCGAACAGTGGGTCATGAGCGCCTATCTGCTGGCCTTCGGCGGTCTGCTGCTGCTCGGCGGTCGCTCGGCCGACCTGCTCGGCCGGCGCCGCATGTTCATGGCGGGCACCGCCCTGTTCCTCGTCTCCTCGCTGCTGTGCGGATTCGCCTGGACGGGCGGCGTGCTGATCGTGGCCCGGGTCCTGCAGGGCATCTCCGCGGCGATCATGGCGCCCACCGCGCTCTCCATCCTGATGACGACCTTCGCCGAGGGCTCCGAGCGCAACAAGGCGCTCGGCATCTGGTCGGCGGTCGGCGGCATCGGTGCCACGGCCGCGCTGCTGATCGGCGGCCCGCTGACGTCATGGCTCGGCTGGGAGTGGATCTTCTTCATCAATGTGCCCGTCGCCCTCGCGCTGTTCGGGCTGAGCCCCGTACTGCTGCGCGAGAGCCGGGCCCTGACGCGCGAGCGCCACTTCGACCTCGCGGGTGCCGTGACGGTCACCGCGGCGCTCGCCCTGCTCGTGTACGCCGTGGTCGAGGCACCGCACATCGGCTGGAGCCACGGCCGGACCGTCGGGCTGCTCTGCCTGTCGGCACTGCTGATCGCGGTCTTCGCCCTCGTCGAGTCGCGCTCCGCCGCCCCGCTTGCGCCGCTGCGGATCTTCCGCTCGCGAGCGCTGGTGGGCGGGAACCTCGTGCTGATCCTCCTCGGCATGGCCGCCTGGGGCATGTCGCTCACGGTGTCCCAGTACGCCCAGCAGGTGCTGGGCTACTCCGCCTTGCTGTTCGGACTCAGCACCGCCGTGATGCCGGTCATGGCGGCCGTGGGCTCGGTGGCCGGCCAGGCCGTCGTCACCCGCACCGGGCCGCGCTCCGTCGCCGTGGTCGGCATGGCCCTGACGGGCATCGGCTGCCTTCTGCTCACCCAGGTCGCGACGGACGGCAGCTACTTCGGTGACATTTTCCTCGGGTTGCTGGTGTTCGGGCCGGGGCTCGGTGCCGCCTTCGTCGCGGCATCGGTCGCGTCGCTCGCCGGAGTCGCCGAACAGGAGTCCGGACTGGCCTCCGGACTGAACACCGCGTCGTTCCAGATCGGCGGCGCGTTCGGTGTGGCCGTCCTCTCCACGGTCGCCGTGCCCCGTACCGGCGCGGCCGACCCCCTCGCCGCCCTCACCGAAGGCTTCCGCACGGACTTCGCCGCCTCGATCGGCTTCTCGGCGGCCGGGTTGCTGGTCGCCCTGCTGCTCCTCGGCCGCGCGCGCCGCTGAGAGACCCCAGGCCGCCGCCCCGGCGCTCGCTCGGCGGCCCCGGGGTCAGTAATCCGGTCGCCTGACGGCGACACCCTGCGTGCGTGAAAATCGGTGTGTGGTCGTCCGGCGGACGTCGTGTCGCCGCACCGGCC
>NZ_JBHWKX010000047.1:0-58194 GCF_042730885.1 Streptomyces sp. NPDC059909 | reverse complement strand
CGGGGGACCAGAACGCCCAACACCGTTCGGGGCGTTCGGCTGAGCATGAGTTCTGGCAACAGGACTCACTTCCGCTCAGTCTTTAGGAACGGTCGCGGACTGGCTGAGCAACTGGACGGTCTTCTACTGGGCCTGGTGGATCTCCTGGACGCCGTTCGTCGGCATGTTCATCGCCCGCATCAGCCGCGGACGGACGATCCGTCAGTTCATCGGCGGCGTGATCCTGGTGCCGAGCACCGTCAGTCTCATCTGGTTCGCCATCCTCGGCGGTACGGCGATGAAGCTCCAGGAGAGGGGACGGCTCGGGGCCGCGACGACGCCCGAAGGCCAGCTCTTCGGCGTCCTCCAGCAGTTCCCGATCGCGGGCGTGACCAGCGTCGTGGTGATGATTCTGGTCGGCATCTTCTTCATCTCCGGGGCGGACGCCGCCTCGATCGTGATGGGCACCCTCTCGCAGAAGGGCACCTTCGAACCGACCCGGCTCGTCGTCGTCTTCTGGGGCGTGGTGACCGGCGCGGTGGCGGCCGTGATGCTGCTCGTCGGTGAGGGCAAGGGCGACGCGCCCGCCGGACTGCAGCATCTGACGATTCTGGTCGCGGCCCCGTTCGTGCTGGTGATGATCGGCATGTGCCTGTCACTCATGCGGGATCTCCGCCAGGACCCGCTGATCGTCCGCACCGAGCTCGCCGAGCAGGCCGTCGAAGAGGCCGTGATCGCGGGCCACGAGAGGTACGCAGGTGCCTTCGAGATCCGCATCGGACCCGGACCCGTGGGGGAGAAGGACACGGGGACGGAGCCAGGAACCGAAACGGACCAGGGGGACGGGCCGAGGAGCGGCCGGGACGATGCCGAGGATTCCTGACGGACAGCGACTCCTGACGGGGAGTAATGCCTGACAGGTCGTGGAGGGGCGGTGCTCACCCAAGCAGCGATGCCACCGCGTACGCGCAGCCCCATGCGACCGTCACGCCCGCGCCGCCGTGGCCGTAGTTGTGGATCAGCTGCGTGCCTGCCGCCGGCGCCTCGCCGTCCCGTTCGAGCCGAACCCCCTTCGACCGCACCGGCCGCAGCCCCACCCGGTGCCCGAGAACCCGCGCATCCGCGATCTCCGGGCGGATCCGGGCACAGCGCTCCACGATCGCCGCGGCCGTCGCCGGGTCCGGGACCCGGTCCGGGGCCGACGCCCCGTGGCCCTCGTCGGCCGTACCGCCCAGGATCAGCCGGCCGGGCTGCGGGAAGAAGTACGTCGTCGCGCTCGACGCCTCGTCCGCCGCCGTGAACCACGACGTGATCCCCGGGTTCTCCACGAGCACCAACTGCCCCCGCACCGCGGTCACTTCCGGATCCGGCACGAGCTCACGGGCGCCGAGCCCCGTGCAGTTGACCACCACCGGAGCCTCCGCCGCCGCCTCGGCCGGCGAGCGCACCTCCCGGGTCTCCACCGCACCGCCCGCCGCCTCCAGCCGCGCCCGCAGCCAGGCCAGATGCACCGGCATGTCGACCAGCGGAAGCCGCGCCGCGAGCGCGGACCCGTGTCCGGCCGGCACCTCGTCGGCCGGCAGCTGCCGCAGGTCCGCCACCTGCCGCGCCCACGGCCCGAGCCCGTCGAGCAGGACCCCGGCGTGCACACCGGGCACCAGGCGCACCCCGGTCTCCTCCGGCCTCGCCGCCAGCTCCTCGTGCACCCTCAGCGACGTGAGCGACCACGCGCCGACCCGCTCCTGCGGCTCGATCCGGTACGGCCACCACAGCGCCCCCGCCACCGCGGACGTCGTCTCCCCGGCCGGCTCGCGGGTCCACACCCGCACCCGGCGGCCCTGCCCCGCGAGCACCACCGCCGTCGTCAGCCCGATGACCCCGCTGCCGACCACGATCACTTCGCCCGAATCGCCGTTGCCCTTCACGATCGGGACGGTAGCCGAATCCTTCGCGGCGTGCTCACATCCCGGTGCAGCTGGGGATACTCAGGACATGTCTGCCGAGTACGCGACCTTCGGGCTGGCGCCGGCGATGCGGGCCGGGGGAGTCCTCGCCGATGGTGGCTATCAGGTCCACCGGGACTTCATGGACTTCATCGTCGACGGCCGGCCGCTCCTCTTCCAGCTCTCCGACCTCGACGCCGTCTCCCCGCTCGCCTCCGACATCCCGCCCGCGATCTTCACCCGCCAGGTGCGGGGCCTGCTGCTGGAGGCGGAGGCCCCGCTGCCCGGCGGACGGTATGTCATCTACGGCTGCCCCGAGTGCGAGGGGCTCGACTGCGGCGCCGTCACCGCGGTCATCGAGCGCGACGGCGGCGACATCGTCTGGCGGGACTTCGCCTGGCAGACGGACGAGACCGCCGACCTGGAGCTCAACGGCTACCACGGGATAGGACCGTTCCGCTTCCGCGCCGCCGAGTACCGCGCGGAGCTGGAGCGGCTGCTCGACGACGACGAGGCCCGCCCGCGCCGCCGCGTCCTGCTCATCGGCGCCCGCGTCGCCGTCCTCGCCAAACTCGCTGCCGCGCTGCGCACCATCGGCATCGGCGCCGAGATCACCGACGACGCGACCCGGATCCCGGCCGATGAACTGCGTACGTACGGAGCCGTGGCCTTCGGGCGGGCCGTCGGGGAGGCGGAACGCGCTGCGGTGCGCGCCGCGTTCGAACGGGCCGGTGTCGAGGCCGCCTACGTCGACGGCCTCGCCCCGGTCATCCCGCTCCTCGTCGCCCAGATCGAACACGCCCTGGACCGGGGCCCGGTGGAGCGCCGCCGCCTGACCGGGCTGACGGCGCGGGCCGGTGAGGCCGAGGTGACGGTCACCTCCGCTTGCCGCGTCCGGCTCGTCGCCTACCGCCTGGACCGGCTCTACCGCACACACACCCATGACGTCTTCGACGGGATGCTGGAGCCCGGCAGCCACAGAATTCCGCTGGACGGGCGGGCGGTGAAGGGGCGATCCTTCCTGGTGGCACGCGCCATGGGAGGCGTGCTGGTCGCGCCCGTGGTGCGATGACACAGCCGAGGGGCCCGGGCGAGCCGTCGAATCGCCGAGACGACATGAACCGACCGAACCGGAGGTCCGCCTCCCCGCGCCGATGAGCGGCGCACGGAGGAACGGACCCGCGATCCGTATGCGTACCCCCGCCGAGCTGCGCCGCACGCGCAGACCGCGCGCCCACTCCTGCTGGGACCACCTCTACGCAGCACCCCTGTGGCCGCTGCACGGAGCCAACCTGGGAACCCTCGCCCGCACCTGTGACGCGGTCGGCGCCTGTCTGACGGTGCCGCGCTTCCCATGGGTGCCGGAGGCGCTGGCGCGCGGCAACACCCTGCGCAAGCCGTTGTGCACCCACTGGACCGGCGATCCACTGGGCTGGCTGGCGCGGCAGCGCGAGCGTGGCGTACGGATCGTGGGCGTGGAGCTCGCGGACGAGGCCGTCCGCCTCGCCGATCTCCCGCCCGCACGCGAGCCCACCGTCATGGTCCTCGGCCATGAACAGGACGGCATCCCACCCGAAGCCCTCGACCTGCTCGACGAGTGCGTGGAGATCCCGATGATCGGCACGGGAGCGAGCCTGAACGTGGCCGTCGCCGGATCGCTCGCTCTCTACAAGCTCGCGGGCCTGCTCTGAGCCGCTCCAGGCGGCCCTGGCGGGCCCCGGCCGGGCCCGGCCCCCACTGGCCGGGACCGGGCCCGACCTGTGCCCCCGATAGGATCGGCCCCCTCATGACTGCAACCCTCGTCGCCAAGGACCTCGCCGCCGGACACGGCGACCGTTCCCTCTTCTCCGGCCTCGACCTCGTCGTCGCGCCGGGTGATGTGATCGGCCTCGTCGGCGCCAACGGCGCCGGGAAGTCCACCCTGCTCCGGCTGCTCGCCGGCCTCGACACCCCCGAGCAGGGGGAGCTGCGGCTCTCCCCGCCGACCGCCACCGTCGGCCACCTCCCGCAGGAGCCGGAGCGCCGCGAGGGCGAGACCGTACGGCAGTTCCTGGCCCGCCGCACCGGGGTCGCCGCCGCGCAGGCCGCGATGGACGAGGCCACGCAGGGCCTCGTCGACGGCGCGCCCGGCGCCGACGACGCGTACGCCACCACCCTCGAACGCTGGCTGGCGCTAGGCGGCGCCGACCTCGACGAGCGTGCCGAGGAGGTCGCCGACTCGCTCGGCCTCACCGTCGGCCTCGACCAGCCGATGACGTCCCTCTCCGGCGGCCAGGCAGCGCGCGCCGGGCTCGCCTCGCTGCTCCTGTCCCGCTACGACGTCTTCCTCCTCGACGAGCCCACCAACGACCTCGACCTGGACGGACTGGAGCGGCTGGAGAAGTTCGTCCAGGGACTGCGCGCCGGCACGGTCGTCGTCAGCCACGACCGAGAGTTCCTCACCCGTACGGTCACCAAGGTCCTCGAGCTCGATCTCGCCCAGCAGCAGATCACGCTCTACGGCGGCGGCTACGAGGCCTATCTGGAGGAGCGCGAGACCGCCAGGCGGCACGCGCGCGAGGAGTACGAGGAGTACGCCGACAAGAAGGCCGCCCTCGAAGGCCGCGCCCAGATGCAGCGGTCCTGGATGGACAAGGGCGTCAAGAACGCGCGGCGCAAGGCCACCGACAACGACAAGATCGGCAAGAAGTTCCGCAGCGAGGCGAGCGAGAAGCAGGCCGCCAAGGCCCGCCAGACCCAGCGGATGATCGAACGCCTCGATGCCGTCGACGAGCCCCGCAAGGAGTGGGAGCTCCGGATGGAGATCGCGGCCGCGCCCCGCTCCGGCGCGGTCGTCGCCACGCTGCGCGATGCCGAGGTGCGGCGGGGCGGTTTCCATTTCGGGCCGGTGTCGCTGCAGGTCGACTGGGCGGACCGGGTCGCCATCACCGGCGCCAACGGCTCCGGCAAGTCCACGCTGCTCGCGGCCCTCCTCGGCCGCCTGCCGCTGGACTCCGGGCACGCGGCGCTCGGCTCCGGCGTGGTCGTCGGCGAGGTCGACCAGGCGCGGAAGCTCTTCCACGGTACGGAGTCGCTGCTGGACGCCTTCTGCGCGGCCGTCCCCGACACCGAGCCCGCCGAGGTCCGTACCCTTCTCGCCAAGTTCGGCCTCAAGGCCGCCCATGTGCTGCGCCCCGCCGTCACCCTCTCCCCGGGCGAACGTACCCGCGCGGCGCTCGCCCTGCTCCAGGGGCGCGGCGTCAACCTCCTCGTGCTCGACGAGCCGACGAACCACCTCGACCTCCCCGCCATCGAGCAGCTCGAGTCCGCGCTCGACTCGTACAGCGGCACGCTGCTGCTGGTGACGCACGACCGGCGGATGCTGGACGCGGTCCGTACGACCCGGCGCATCGAGGTGGCGGACGGCAAGGTGACCGAGTCGTGAACGGCCGCGGCGTCGGGTTCGAGTGGGGGCCTGCGGGCGCCCGGCACCTGGCGCCGCAGGTGGCGTGCCTGGCCGTCGTGGACGTGCTGTCGTTCACGACGGCCGTGAGCGTCGCCGTCGACGCGGGCACCCGGGTCTATCCGTACCGCTGGCGCGATGCCACCGCGCAGGAGTACGCCACCCGCATGGACGCCGCCCTCGCCGTCGGCCGTCGCGCGGCCACCGGGGAATCGCCCTGGTCACTGTCGCCCGCCGCCCTGCGTCGCGCGCCCCGCACCGCACGCCTCGTGCTGCCCTCGCCGAACGGCTCCACCATCGCAGCCGAGGCCGCCGGCGGCGGGGCCACGGTCGTCGCCGTGTCCCTGCGCAACGCCCGCGCGGCGGCCCGATGGCTGAGGACCCAGGGCTACGGCACCTCCGAGCGCCCCCTCGCGGTGATCGCCGCCGGCGAACAGTGGCCCGACGGCTCCCTGCGGCCCGCCGTGGAGGACCTGCTGGGCGCCGGGGCACTCATCTCCACGTTGCGCGGCCTCGGCACGACGGACCTGACCCCCGAGGCCGCCACGGCCGCAGCCGCGTGGGACACGACGGCCGACCCCGCGACGGTCCTCCGCCGCTGCCACTCCGGCCGCGAACTGAGCGAGGGCGCCTTCGCGGGCTTCACGGAGGACGTGGACATCGCGGCGGAGATCAACGCGTCGACGACGGTGCCGGTCCTCGCGGACGGCGCGTTCACGGCGTCAACCTGAGAGCGGGGCGCGCCCACGGCGGGCCCTCTCCCCGCTGATGCCCCTGCGCTCTCCGATCCATGGCGTGGGCTCGCCGCCTCCCCCGCCCGAGCGGTACGCAGCTGCCGCCGAGCCGCGTCAGGATGCGGCGATCGGCGTGTGGGTTCCCCGCCGTCGCCGCACGGAGGGGTCGAGCGGCGCATGGACGCGCTCGGCGCCCGGTTCCCGCGCGTCTCGACCGGACATCCGCCTCGTTCCGCGGCCTTGTTGCCGGCTCCGCGAGCAGCGCGTCACGCGACCGGGCGTCCGCGCAACCGGTGCTGTCAGTGGTCGCAAGTATGTTCAGCCGTGTCCCGCCGTTGTGGCGAGGAAGTCCCCTTGGTGCATAGGAGATGGTGCGTTGTCGGATTGGGAGAGGTCGAGCACGGCACGGGTGATACCACCCGCACGGCCGCGCAAGCTCGCCAAGGTCCCGTTCGTCGAGCTGGCCGACGGACGTTTGCAGGGCGTGGTGTCCAGCGGCTCGGACATCGAGCGGGTCTATGTCTCGTCGGTCGCGGCGGGTACGTACGCGTTCGCGTGCAGCACCAACAACAACCGGCCCTGCGGCGGCGCGCGGGGCTCGTTCTGCAATCACATCCGGGCCCTGCTGGGCGAGGCGGTGCTGCAGTACGGGGCCGAGCGCGTCGCCCGCTACCTGAGGGTCGAGCTCGCGGACGGGGAGCCGAACGCTCATACCATCGCTGCCGACATGAGCGGCACACGTCCACCGCAGGGGGACACCAAGGCCGCGGCGCCCGTCTTCAGCCGGTTCCTGCGCCACCTGGCCTACCTGGAACTCGCCCCGAGCACCGCACCGTTGCCCGAGATGCAGTGGTTCCCGCCGACCAGGGCGGTGGCGTGATGCGCACCGACCTGCTCGCCGAAACCATCGACGGGCTCGACGAAGCCCTGGCGGCCGTCGACGCCTTCGACCGGGCTCTCGTCGCCGGCCTGCTCCGTCCCCAGCCCGCCCAGGCCGCCGGCCTGACAGAGCTCGCCCATGCCGTCGCGGGGACGCCGCTGGCCACCAGGGTCGCCGAGGCGGCCGAGAAGGCAGCGGCCGGAGCCGCGGGTGAGGACCACTTCGTCGCCCTCGCCGCCGCCCGCACCGCACTGCTCGGCTCCGTCCACGACGCACTGATGACCCGCATCGAGGAGGCGGCCGGCCGGCCGAGCAGCGAGGAGACCGTCCCGGCGCCCGGCGGGCAGCAAGCGGCGAACCTGCTCGCCGCCGCCCGCTCCTGGCTGTCCGATCTGGCGCGCTCGGGGTGGCAGGGCATCGACCACGATGTGGTCTCCGGGGCCGGGCCCGTCCTCTCCGCGATGCTTCCGGACCCGGCCCTGCGCCGCCTGGCGACGCTCCTCGACGGATTCGCCGCCGAACTCGCCGCATCCTGCCCGGGCGCCGCCCTGGACCGCATCCCGGCACGCCGCTGGGCCGACCTGTGGTCGCGCGCGATGCTGCTGACGCTGCCCGGTGCGGCCGACGTGACCATCACCGGTACGGCCACCGGCCGCCTCCTGCCCCTCGGGGTCGACGTGCACGAACACGCGACCGCCGCACAGGTCCAGGTCCACGCGGTGTTCGAGCCCGCGGACGGCACCACGCCCCGCCTGGTGCGTGCCGGCGTGTCGGTGCCGAAGCCCGACACGGTCGTCGGAGCGGGCCTGTGGCAGCTGCTCCGCCCGCACATGTCACTCCTGGCAGCCGCCGGCGAAGGCCGCTCGATGGACCTCACCGACATGCCGGTCACCGCCGAGGGTGACCTGATCTGGAGCGACGAGCACGCACGCCTGGGCGATCCCGCCGACGCCTTCGCCACCGCCCGCGTCGCCCTGCCCAACGCGACCGCTCCGGCGACCGCACCGCTGGACCGGCACCCGGCGCGCATCGCCGTACCCGTCTTGCTGGAGGGCTACGCCGCCCGGAAGGACGACGACGCACTGACGTTCACCAGCGCCGGACACCCACTCGCCGTCGACACCGACCGCATTCCGACCGCCGGACCGCTCACCCCCGAGGCCGTCGCGGCGTCCGGCGCGTGCATCGGGCTGCTCCGCTGGGACGCCGGGGCGTTCATCGTCCAGCCCCTGGCCGTCGAGACGACCGTACGGAAGAAGGCTGTCACGATCCACGCCGGGGGATGGGCCGGAGGCACGACCGACAAGGCCGGCGTCAAGGCCGAGAAGGCCGCCACCGACGCCGTGGCCGTGCTGCGGGAGCGTGCTGGGAGGCTCATCAACTTCATTAAGTATCCCTAGTGTTGTGCATGTACAATTGTGGGCATGGAGTTGCTGCGTATGTCCAAGGCTGCGAAGCGTCTCGGGATACACCCGATGACGCTTCGCCAGTGGGCGTTGGACGGCAAGATCCCGTTCACGTGGGTCGGCCGTGAGCGCCGTTTCTCCTCCGTGGACGTGGAGAACATGAAGCGCGGCAGCGGCTCCTCGACTACTCGTCCGCGCCGGGAGTTGCTGTATGTGCGCGTGTCCGGCTCGTCCGGGCAGGAGTCCTCGCTGGAGGCCCAGGAAGCCGAGCTGCGGGCCACTTCGACCGGTGAGATCGTCAAGGTCGTCAAGGATCGCGGCTCGGGCTTGAAGGAGAACCGGCCTGGTTTGAACCGGGTGTTGGCGATGGTGTCGGACGGCACAGTGACCGTTGTGCGCGTCACGCATGAGGACCGGCTGGCCCGGTTCGGGGTGGGCTGGCTCAAGCGGTTGTTCGCCGTGTACGGGGTCACCGTGGAGGTGCTGCACCCGAAGAAGCTCGGCGGCAGGGATGAACTGCTGGAAGACTTCGTCTGCCTGGTGACCACGTTCGCCGGGCGGCTGTATGGGATGCGCAGCGCGGAGAACCGTCGCCGTCTGCTGGCCGAGTCCGGCCAGTGCAGCGACCAGGGTGAGGCCGCGTGAGCCGGAAACTGCCCCTCGCCGACGGCGAAACTGCCCGTACAGCATGCGTCCGCGCCCTGATCCGGTCGGGCGTGGACGAGAAGACCGGCGAGATCATCCCCGCCGCCGCGCTGACGGAGCGGATCGGCTGGTGCCTCGATCTCGTCTGGGGCATGGCCGGGCGTCTGATCGCCGAGCACTGGAACACTCCGGACGTCGACAGCCTGGCCTCCGGTCAGGACGCCGGAGGCCGCAAGCTCCCCTCGAATGCCTGGATGGCGCTGCGCCGCCTGGGGTGGACTGTCACCGCTCCGGTGAAGGTGAACGACCGGATCGTGCGCATGGCGCAGGAGATGGCCGGGCGTGCGCTGCGGTCGGTGAAGTGGCGCGCCGACGTGGCCGCCGGGGTCCTGGCGACCTGGCCCGCTGATCCGGACAAGCGCACCGGAGCGGAGTGGGAGCGAGTGCGCGCCGCGATACCGGGCGGCGAGTACCTGCCGTCCAGCATCATCCGTTCCCGCACCCGTCAGGTCATCTCCTTCGAGCGCAAGCACAGCCGTCTCCCGGCTGATGTGTTCGAGCTGGAGCCCGCACCGCGTGTCCCGCGCATGCTGCTCCTGGCTGCGTGTGATGGGCAGCAGGCCACCATCGAACGCTCCGATGACGGGCAGCGGGCACTGCTGCGCTTGCAGCTCCCCGCACGGCCCGACCCGCAGAAGTACGCGGACTGGACCTGGGTGGCCTGCGCCATCACTCTGCCCCCGACCGTTCCGGCGAACGCCGTGATCCACCTGCCCACCCTGCGCATCACGGACGGAAAGATGCGGGCCGACCTCGCCTACACCCACCCCGTGCCCAAGACTCACCGCACCGGCCACACCGTGGCGTTGGGTGTGGACTGGGGGCTGAACACTCTCCTCAGCGCGGGTGCGGCCCGCCTCCACGAAGACGGCCGGATCACCGCCCTCGGTTCGGGTGCGCAGTTCCGCGCCGCCGGTGTGTTGGCCAAGCAGCACCGGCTCCGCCGCATCAGCGAGCGCCTGCACGCCAAGACCGACCACTACGCCCGGCTCGCCGACAACACCTTGGACGGCAAGGCCGCCACCTTGGCTGAGGAGATCCGCCGCGTCTGCGAGCGTCGCTCCAACCTCAACGACGCGTTGGCGTGGGCCGCCGCCCGCTGGGCCGTCGATCAGGCCGTTGCTGCCGGGGCCACGGTCATCTACCTGGAAGACCTGCGGTCGATGGAAGCCGGGGGCATGGGCCGCACCCAGAACACCCGCCTGTCGCAGACCGTGCGCGGGCAGATCGCCGACCGCATGCGGCACCTCGCCACCGAAGTCGGCATCGCCGTGGTCACCGTTCCACCGCGCAACACCTCCAAGCACTGCCCCTGCTGCTTGACCCCGCTCCGCCACCGCAAATCCCCGGACCGGCCCACCGTGTCCGGCTGGAAGTGGGCCATCTGCCCCGGCTGCGGCTGGCAGGGCGACCGCGACCAGGGCGCATGGCGCAGGATCGCCGCACGCGGCCTCGCCCACCAGACCAAGACCGTCACAGACCGCGCCAGCGGCGCCATGGTGATCCGCGCCGTGGTGGACACGATGGAAGCCAAGGCCGTCATCACGGCCGCCCCGAAGACCAGCCGGACGGACCGGTCCAAGACCGGCCCCACCCGGCCACGAACCAACCACCTCACGCCCAGGCGACGTGAGGTTCCCTCCCCAGCACGGCCATCCGGTCGCGCTGGCCAGCGTCCGGAGGGACACGCACCAACGGACCGGAACCCGCTGCCCCGCGCAGCCCACCGGCACCAGGGCGTGACCACGATCAGCACACCCACCAACCGGCACAAGCCACGAGGAGCAGCACTGGGCGCTGGATTCCATCTCCACGCTCATGCCGCCCCACCCAGGTGGGCAGAACCCACACCGGACCTTACGGTCCGCATGGGATCGCTTAGCTGATCAGAGACGCTGCTGCGGAAATGACGGAGCACACGACCGCTCAGATGGCCGAGACCGGGCAATCGGCCGAGTACGCGACCTCACAGAACCCCGAGGCGGACGCCCACGACAACCGCCGTCAGGTCCTCTACTGGCGGCTCCTCGCCCGCCTCTTCGACCACGAGGAGCAGGCCACGCTGGAGTCGGCCGGCCTCGCCGTCGTCGAGGACATCGGTCTGCCGTCCGCGCTGCTGGACCCGGGGGCCTCCGTCGACTCGATCGTGCAGCGCCACCCGGAGCTGGCCGCCGAGTCCGACGGTCTGATGGCGCCCGACCCCCACCCCACCCCGGCCCCGCCGACGGCGCACGCGACCGGGCCGCCGAAGTACAGCGCGCGGCGCTGGTGTCGAAGGTGCTGCTCAACGTCTTCGCCTCCGGCTCCGGCACGGTCACCGCCGGCCAGCTGGCCCGCTGGCAGTCCGACGCGGGCTGGCTGGAGCGCGCGCTCGGCTGCAAGCCCGGCGAGCTGCGCGGCGGCCGCGCCGGGGGAGGCACGGCAGGACCGGGAGCCGGTCCGACCGGCACCGGCGGCCTTGGCACGACGCCCGATCTCAGCCGGCTGATCCCCGCGATCGGCCCGGAACTCGGCGCCATCGAGGCCGACCTCGTCAAGCGGATGCACCTGCGCGAGGTGCTCGCCGACCCCAAGCTCGCCGCGCAGCTGACCCCGAGCATGTCGCTGATCGAACAGCTGCTGCGGGACAAGAACAACCTCTCGGGCGTGGCCCTGGCCAACGCCAAGGCCCTGATCCGCCGTTTCGTCGACGAGGTCGCCGAAGTGCTGCGCACCCAGGTGGAAAAGGCCACGGTGGGCGCCCTGGACCGCTCCGTCCCGCCCAAGCGGGTGTTCCGCAACCTCGACCTCGACCGCACGATCTGGAAGAACCTCACCAACTGGAGCCCGGAGGAGGAGCGGCTGTACGTCGACCGCCTCTACTACCGGCACACCGCCCGCAAGACGACGCCCCAGCGGCTGATCGTCGTCGTGGACCAGTCGGGCTCAATGGTGGACTCGATGGTGAACTGCACCATCCTGGCGTCGATCTTCGCAGGGCTGCCGAAGGTGGACGTGCATCTGATCGCCTACGACACCCGGGCCATAGACCTGACCCCCTGGGTGAGCGACCCGTTCGAGGCACTGCTGCGCACCAACCTCGGGGGCGGCAACGACGGCCCCGTCGCGATGGCCATGGCCCGCCCGAAGATCACCGATCCCCGGGACACCGTGATGGTGTGGATCTCGGACTTCTACGAATTCGACCGCTCCCAGCCGTTGTTCGAAGGCATCGAGGCGGTCCACCGCTCCGGAGTGAAGTTCATTCCGGTCGGCTCGGTGACCAGCTCCGGCCGCCAGGAGGTCAACCCCTGGTTCCGGGAGCGCTTCAAGACACTCGGTACGCCGGTGCTCTCCGGCCACATCCGCAAGCTCGTCCACGAGCTCAAGACGTTTCTCGCTTAGAAATCCCTTTGAGAAAGGCCCTGTTATGTCCGATCTGTTGCGCGCCCCTGCCGAGATCAAGTACGCCGAGGAGCTGGACTGGCTGGAGTCCGTCGACGACAACCCCAAGCCCTTCTCCTGGCGCCTGTCCCCGAAAATGGTTCGCCTGTTCGTCCTGGGCTCCGAGCGCTCCGACGGCCTGGACCGGGAGATCCCGCAGAAGTGGTTCGGCGACCGCAGTTTCGTCGAGCGCTCCATCGTCACGCTGGCCTCCGACCGCGGCCTGCTGCTCATCGGCGACCCCGGCACCGGCAAGAGCTGGCTGGCCGAGCTGCTGTCCGCCGCGATCTCCCGCAACTCCACGCAGGTCGTGCAGGGCACGGCCGGCACCACCGAGGACCACATCAAGTACTCGTGGAACGTGTCCATGGTCATCGCCAAGGGCCAGTCGAGGGAATCGATGATCCCCTCGCCGATCATGACCGCGATGGAGACCGGCACGATCGGCCGTTTCGAGGAACTCACCCGCTCCACCAGCGACGTCCAGGACGCGCTGATCTCGATCCTGTCCGAGAAGTACATCTCGGTTCCCGAGCTGGACAGCGAGGACGGCACCGTCTTCGCCAAGCCCGGCTTCTCGATCATCGCCACCGCCAACAGCCGCGACCGAGGAGTCAACGATCTGTCCTCGGCGCTCAAGCGCCGCTTCAACTTCGTCCGCATCCCCGTGGTGACGAACAAGAAGAGCGAGACGGAGATCGTCCGCTCCCGCACCGAGGAACTGCTGCGCCGCCACCAGATCGAGCTGGACGTGCCGCCGACGCTGCTCGACGTGCTGCTGCAGAGCTTCGCCGACCTGCGCGCCTCGGCGGCCGCGGCCGGCAGCGACGACGAGAAGCTGGAGTCCGCGCTGTCCACCGCCGAACAGATCGGCGTGCTCGAGGACGCGATCCTGCACAGCAACTTCTTCGGCGAGCGCGCCCTGACCGCGCACACCCTCGCCTCCTCGCTCGTCGGCTCACTGGCCCGGCGCGAGCCCGAGGACCTGGCCATCCTCAACAAGTACCTGCACGGCGTCGTCGAGCCGCGCAGCAAGGAACAGGGCGGATCCTGGCCGGAGTTCCTGGAGGGCGGCCGCGACGCGATCGCCACCCTGTCATGAGCAGCGCGCACGAGGGGACCTTCGAGGCACTGCGCGGGCAGTTGCAGGAGGCCGCCGCGACGTTCGCCGACGGGCCCGACGCCCTGGAGGGCATCCTCCTCGGCATCGTCGACGACGTCGACCGCGCGGTGCGCGAGCCGCTGGAGATCTTCCCCGTCTGCCACCACTCACCCGCCTCGGCGATCGCGATGGCACGCCGCCTGCGGGAGAAGCAGCCCAAGGTCGTGTACCTGGAGCTGTGCGAGGACATGGCGCCGCTCCTGACCGAACTGCGCAACTGCAAGCTCCCGGTGGCGGTCCAGGCGTTCGCGACCGAGGTCGACGGCTTCCCGGCCGAGTGGTCCCCGCTGTCGGTGGTCGCACCGATCACCGAGGCCTCGGCCGAGTACCAGGCGATCGCCTACGCACTGGACACGCCGGGCGTCGAACTGGTCCTCGTCGACCGCTCCTCGGACCATGTCTTCCAGTGGGACGCGCGCGGGACGGACCCCGTAGAGCCTGTGGATGCGGAGGCCACGCCCGCCGAGGAAGAGGCCGCGCTGCACGGCGACGCGGTCGGCGTCGAGATCGGCGACCTGCGGCCGCGCTTCGCCGAACTGGAGGAGCACCTGCTGCGCCACGGCCGGGTGCGGCACTGGTCGGAGTGGTGGCACCAGTACGTCGAACTGCCGCTCGGCGACAGCGACCACGACACCTACCGCCAGGTCATGCTCCTGGTCGGCAGCCTCTTCCGGCGCCTCGCACCCGGCGACGCCCACCGGGTGCGCGTGGACGAGGACCGCGAACGCTACATGTGGACCAGGATGCGCGAACACCTGGCCGCGACCGGCACCGATCCCGCGGACTGCCTCTACGTGTGCGGCGCCTTCCACGCGGCGAGCCGGGTCGCGGAGTTCGGCGTCCAGGGCACCGCCACCTTCGAGATCGGCCCGCGCAGTGCCACCAAGTGGCAGCACGGCCTGATTCCGTCCAGCCACGCGGCGATCGAGGCGCAGTTCGGCCTCGCCGCCGGCTCGGTGTCGATCGCCGCGACGGTCTGGGCGAAGAATCTCAAGCGCACCCGCGTGGAGCCGTACCGACTGGCGGGACAGACGGGCGCGAGGAAGACGAAGGCCAAGAAGACCGCGGCCGCGGCGGCTCCCGAACCGGCGGTCCCGCCCACGGACAAGCTGACCGGCTTCCTGCGGCAACCGCCGGTCCTGGACCGGCTGGACGAGGCCGAACTGCTCGGCTGGTCGGTGGAGATCGTGCGGGCCGCACGCCGAGGCGGCTACCTCGCCTCCACCGCCGACGCCATCGCGGTGTTCGAGACGTCGATCCTGCTGGCAGGGATGCGCGACCGGGCCAAGCCCACGCCGTACGACTTCCAGGACGCGGCGGTCACCTGCATCGAGAAGGACACCGTGCCGGGCCGGCGCGACGTGCGCCGCCTCGTGGAGATCATGATGGGCGGCGACCGGATCGGCCAGGTCGGCTACGATGCGCTGCCACCTCTGGCCCGTGATGTGCACGACCGGCTCGCGCCCCTGAACCTGAAGCTGCAGCAGCGCGGCGTGCAACGGGCGTTGCTGGACATCGCCTCCCAGCCGCAACTGGAGCAGTGCTCCGACGTGCTGTGGATGCTGCGCCACCTGATGCCGCAGGGCGCCGCGCGGCCGATCATGGGCGAGCGGAGGCTGGGGGAGCGCTCGATCCAGGAGTCGTGGGACCTGGCGCTGGGCACCCACGAGCGTGCGCTCATCGAGCTCGGCTACGAGGGCGTCAGCATCGAGCAGGTCCTGGAGCAGCGCCTGCGCCGCACGGCGTACGGCCCGCAGGCCACCGCGGCGACCGTCCTGGAAGCCGTCGAGGACGCGACGCTGTACCTGCGCAGCCGCCGGCTGGCCGACGAGCTCGGCACACGTGCCTTGGAGGTGCTGTCGGCCGAACGCAGCGTCGACGGTGCACCGGAGGTGCTGCGCCGGGTACGGCGGCTGCTGGCGTACTACCGCACCAGCGAGCCGGTGCTGCCGCCGTGGATCGAGTCCTTCGTCAAGGCCGGATACGCGCACTACTGCACCCTGCTGCCGACGGCGTTCACCGACGACGACGCCACCGTCCGCCAGGTGGCGGCGATGCTGGGCTTCCTGTTCGGCATGGAGAGCCTGGCGCTGTCGCTCGGCTGTGACCGCACCCAACTGGAGCTGGCGGTTGCCCAGTCGCATCCGCAGGGCCCGTCCAAAACGGCGCTGCTGTGGGCGGCTCAGGTGCAGCTCGGGCGCCTCTCCCGCGCGGACCTTCGGGCGAGGTGCGACGAACTGCTGGGCAACCCCATGGTGGTGCCCGCCTATCCGCGCTACCTCAGCGGCTTCGTACACGCCCTGGAGCCCGTCCCGGGCCTCACCGACTTGGTCGTGGAAGCGGTGTCGAACGCGTTCGGCCGCCTTCCGGACCCGGTGCTCCTGCCGTGGCTGCCGACCCTTATCGCCACCCTGCGAGCGGGGGGCGCCGAACTGGCCCCGCTGCTGATCCGTGAGGCCGGACGGATCTTCCCCGGCCGGCTCGCAGCGCTGGACGAGTGGGTGCCGCCGTGGCGGGCGCAGCCGGCGCCGGAAGCCGTGCATCCGGCGCGGCGCGCGAACGGCAGCCGCGGTGGCGTGCTGCTTGCCGCCCACCCCGAGACGTGTGATGCGGTGTCGAGTCTGCTGGGCTGCGACGGGACGTGGGAGACGGCGGATCCCGGCGTGCCGGGCGCGGCATTCGCCGGCCGCCATCCGGATACGGCGGTGGCGCTGGAGGTGCTCCTGGCCGGACCGTGACTTCGGTGGGGTGAAAGCCCACGCAGCGGATCCGCCGTCGGGTCCCCGGTCCTCCGGCCGCCTGTCCGGCATTCGAGGACGGACTCCGGGCGCACTGGGCGGTGCCGGCCACCGCACCCATCCTTTCCGGCATTCGAGGACGGACATCCCGGCCGCCTCGGTGGTGCCGGCCACCACACCGTCCCGTCCGCGCTTGCCGACGGACACCCGGGCCGACCGGACGGGACCGGGCATGTCGGGGAGCCGGGCCGCAGGGCGTACCGGGGCTCGGGGTGGAGCCCCGGTACGGGGAGGTCAGCCGCGCCTGCCCCCACCCTGCTTCGGGTCGAGGAGGCCCGCCTTGCGGAGGGCGTCCGCCATGGCGCTGTTGGCCGGGGCGGGGGCCTGGCGGCCGCCGCCACCGCCACCGCCGGAGCCGCGGCGGTCCCGGCCGCCGCCACCGCCGCCACCCTGGCGCTGCTGGGGCGGACGCCCGCCCTGGCCGCGCTCGCGGCCCTCGGCGGGGGCCGCCTCGTCGTCCAGCCGCAGCGTCAGCGAGATCCGCTTGCGCGGGATGTCGACGTCGAGGACCTTCACCTTGACCACGTCACCCGGCTTCACCACGTCCCGCGGGTCCTTGACGAAGGTCCGGGACATCGCCGACACATGGACGAGCCCGTCCTGGTGGACGCCGACGTCCACGAACGCCCCGAACGCCGCCACGTTCGTGACGACACCCTCGAGGATCATGCCCGACGACAGGTCGGAGATCTTCTCGACGCCCTCCTTGAAGGTCGCCGTCGTGAACGCGGGCCGCGGGTCGCGCCCGGGCTTCTCCAGCTCGCGCAGGATGTCCGTCACCGTCGGGAGACCGAAGGTCTCGTCCACGAAGTCGTCGGCCCGCAGCGACCGCAGCACCGCCGTGTTGCCGATCAGCGAGGCGACCTCGCTCCCGGCCGTCTTCACCATCCGCCGCACCACCGGGTACGCCTCGGGGTGCACGCTCGACGCGTCCAGCGGGTCGTCCCCGCCGCGGATGCGGAGGAAGCCGGCGCACTGCTCGTACGCCTTCGGACCGAGCCGGGCCACGTTCTTGAGCGCCTGGCGCGAGCTGAAGGGCCCGTTCGCGTCCCGGTGCGCCACGATGTTCTCGGCGAGGCCCGAGCTGATGCCCGACACGCGCGAAAGCAGCGGCACGGAAGCCGTGTTGACGTCGACGCCGACGCCGTTCACACAGTCCTCGACGACCGCGTCCAGCGAGCGGGACAGCTTCACCTCGGACAGATCGTGCTGGTACTGGCCGACGCCGATCGACTTGGGGTCGATCTTCACGAGCTCGGCGAGCGGGTCCTGGAGCCGCCGTGCGATCGACACCGCGCCGCGCAGCGAGACGTCGAGCCCCGGCAGCTCCTGCGAGGCGAACGCGGACGCCGAGTACACGGACGCGCCCGCCTCCGACACCATCACCTTGGTGAGCTTCAGCTCCGGGTGCTTGGCGATCAGCTCACCCGCCAGCTTGTCCGTCTCGCGCGACGCCGTACCGTTGCCGATCGCGACCAGGTCGACGGCGTGCTCCTTGGCGAGCCGCGCCAGCTTCGCGAGCGACTCGTCCCACTTGTTCGCGGGGACGTGGGGGTAGATCGTGTCGGTGGCGACGACCTTGCCGGTCGCGTCCACGATGGCCACCTTCACACCCGTACGGAAGCCGGGGTCGAGGCCGAGCGTCGCCCGCGTCCCCGCCGGGGCGGCGAGGAGCAGATCCCGCAGGTTCGCCGCGAAGACCCGCACCGCCTCGTCCTCGGCCGCCGTGCGCAGCCGCAGCCGCAGATCGATCCCGAGGTGCACGAGGATCCGGGTCCGCCAGGCCCAGCGCACCGTGTCCGCCAGCCACTTGTCGGCCGGACGGCCGCGGTCGGCGATGCCGAAGCGGCGGGCGACCATGCCCTCGTACGTGGAGGGGCCGGGCTCGTCCGACGGCTCCTCGGGCTCCAGGACCAGGTCGAGGACCTCTTCCTTCTCGCCCCGCAGCATCGCCAGCACCCGGTGCGAGGGCAGCTCGGTGAACGGCTCGGCGAAGTCGAAGTAGTCGGCGAACTTCGCGCCCGCCTCCTCCTTGCCGTCCTTCACCTTCGCCGCCAGCCGGCCCCGCGTCCACATCCGCTCACGCAGCTCGCCGATGAGGTCGGCGTCCTCCGAGAAGCGTTCGGTCAGGATCGCCCGTGCGCCGTCCAGCGCGGCCGCCGGATCCGCGACGCCCTTGTCCGCGTCGACGAACGCCGCGGCGGCCGCGAGCGGCTCGACCGAGGGGTCGCCGAGCAGACCTTCGGCGAGCGGCTCAAGACCCGCCTCGCGGGCGATCTGTGCCTTCGTGCGCCGCTTGGGCTTGAAGGGCAGATAGATGTCCTCCAGGCGGGCCTTGGTCTCGGCGCCCCGGATCTGCGCCTCCAGCTCGCCGGTGAGTTTGCCCTGCTCCCGTACGGACTCCAGGATCGCGGTCCGCCGCTCCTCGAGCTCCCGCAGATACCTCAGCCGCTCCTCGAGCGTGCGCAGCTGCGCGTCGTCGAGCATCTCGGTCGCTTCCTTGCGGTAGCGAGCGATGAACGGCACGGTCGATCCGCCGTCGAGCAGCTCGACGGCCGCCTTCACCTGCCGCTCACGTACGCCGAGCTCCTCGGCGATCCTGCCTTCGATGGACGTCGTCACGGTTACCCGACTCGCCTTCTGCTGCTGGCTGTGCTTCAGGCTGCATTCTGCCGGGTGGCCCCCGGCTGTGTCGCGTGCCCGCACAGTGCGCCTGTCGGCCGGGTCGGCCGGGTCGGCGACGTGCGGCGGTCGTCACCGATGCGCTCGCCGGTGCCGTGGCGCCCCACTTCGATGCCGAGGACGTGCTTTCCCGGGGTCGCGCCCCAGCGGGACACACCCGGCGGGGGTGGAGCAGGAAGAAGGCCGGAGCCCAGATCGCGGCGGTAGTGAGCCACATCACACCGGCCTCCCCATCGGGGACATCCGCAGCCGTGAGGATCCGGTCGAGCCCGATCAGCGGGACGAGGCGCCGCCAGGTCAGGGCGGTTCGGGGATGCTACGGGGCACGGTGCGAGTCCTCCTGGATGAGTTGCCGGTTCGCGTCACACGCAAGCCATCCGCCAGCGCTGACCAGCCGGGTCGTCCCATCCAGGAGTTGCCGCGCTCGCTTCAGCGGGGTCTGGCGGTGCGTCCGCGGTGCAGTGCGGATGGCCACCCCGCTCGGCGGTCTTCGGCGTGTCCGCCCAGCTCGGAGGGTCGGGTACGACGTTGCGTCAGGTCCGGCCGGGGGACTTTCCGACCGGGCGGCATTGCTCCGTGGCGACCGTCAGCCCTTGCCGTTGAGGTCGGCCGGGAAGGCGCCGGCCGCGACGGCCGTCATCAGGAAACCGCGGGCCAGCTCGGTGAGCCGTTCGACGCCTGCCGCGCCGAGATGCTCGTACGGTGCGAGGTCGAGCCGGTCCGTGTGCTCCTCCAGCTCCGCCCGCAGCGCTGAGCCCGCGCTCGTCAACTCGCCCTCGGAGTCGAGCAGTCCGCGCTCACGCAGCCGGCCGGACGCCGCCTCCCAGTCGGTGCGGCGCCAGCCGCGGCTGGCGAGGATCCACCGCGGTGACATGCCCTTGCCGGTCGCGGTGTGGCTGACCAGGGCCTCCAGCGGGTCGAGACCGACGGACAGCAGCGCGGTCAGATGGCCGTCGCCGCGGTGCTCGCGCAGCAGGGTCGCGGCGTGCCAGTAGGCGAGATGCGGTTCCTCCGGCACGGGCAGGTCCGCGTGCGCCGCGTACAGCGGCCGGGCGTGCCGGGTGCAGGCCTCCGTGGCGCGCAGCGCGAGCCGGGCGGCCTCCGCCATCTCGTCCGATCCGACCGCCTCGTCGCCGAGGAGCCGCCGCAGCGTGGTGTCCGCGGCCCGCAGCCGGGCCTCCAGAACGGTGGCCGGCGATGCCGTGTCCCACACAGCGGGCAGATGCCGGGCGATCAGCTCGTGGTTGAAGTTGTAGAACGTCGCCGCCACCGTGCCCGGGCCGACGGCGCCCATCGCGGCGGCACGCCCCGCGAAGTAGGCCGCGCTCGTGTCCTCGATGCCGATCCCGGCGAGCTCCTTCGCGTAGTCGGGCGAGAAGTACAGCGTGGAGTGCAGCGGGTTGACGGCGTTGTGGCAGCGGCGTCCCGCGCGCGGCGGCAGTGAGGTCATGACCGGCACGTTACCGACTGGTCGGTACGACGGGAAGGTGGGACGGCACCTCACGGAGGAGCGATGGCAGGAAAGGTGGGGTGCGCGTCATTGCGGTCATCGCGCAAGGGTTCGACGATGGAGACATGACCGAGCGATCCGTGCTCGTCGTGGTCTTCGACGGCGTGCAGAGTCTTGACGTGACGGGCCCGCTGGAGGTGTTCGCGGGCGCGGGCAAGCGCCCCGGAGCCCCGTTCACGTACGGCATCCGCACCGCCTCCCTCGACGGCGGTCCGATCCGCACCTCCAGCGGCCTCACCCTCGTCCCCGACGTCGGCCTCGGCGACCTCGCCTGCGCTCCGCACACCCTGCTCGTGCCGGGCGGCGAGGGCACCCGTCGACCCGACCCCGGGCTGATCGACTGGCTGCGCGCCTACGCCCCGCGCGCCGAACGCCTGGTCTCCGTCTGCACCGGCGCGCTGCTGCTGGCCGAAGCAGGGCTGCTCGACGGGCATCGCGTCACCACACACTGGGCCGTCTGCGACCACCTCGCGCGCGGCCACCCCGCGGTCGAGGTCGACCCCGAGCCGATCTTCGTACGGGACGGGAAGCTCGCCACCTCCGCCGGGGTCACGGCCGGCATCGACCTCGCCCTCGCGCTGGTCGAGGAGGACCTCGGGCGCGAGACCGCCCTGACCGTCGCCCGCCATCTCGTGGTCTTCCTGCGCCGACCGGGCAATCAGGCGCAGTTCAGCGCCCAGCTCGCCGCCCAGACCGCGCAGCGCGAACCGCTGCGCGAGGTACAGGCGTGGATCACCGAGCACCCGGGCGACGATCTGTCGGTCGACACCCTCGCGCACCGCGCGAGGCTCTCGCCCCGTCAGTTCGCCCGCGCCTTCCGCGCCGAGACCGGCATGACCCCCGGCAGATACGTCGACCGGGTCCGGCTGGAGCACGCCCGCCGGCTCCTGGAGGACACCGGCGACGGCATCGAGGAGATCTCCCGCGCCTGCGGATACGGCACGCCCGAGGCGATGCGCCGGGCCTTCGTCAAGGCGCTCGGCGCGGCGCCCGCCGAGTACCGCCGGCGCTTCCACGCACCCGTCCACCGACTACACACCACCGACCGCTGACCACCGACCACCGACCACCGACCACTGAAGGAGACAGCCGTGCAGATCGCCGTCCTGCTCTACGACCGCTTCACATCGCTCGATGCCGTCGGCCCGTTCGAACTCCTCAGCCGGCTGCCCGGAGCCGAGACCGTGTTCGTCGCCGCGGAGCCGGGTCCGGTGCGCAACGACCAGGGCAATCTGGCGCTGGTCGCCGACCGGAGCCTTGCCGAGGTGACCGCCCCGGACATCGTCCTGGTCCCGGGCGGCCCCGGCGCACGCCAGGCCATGCACGACGAGACGATTCTGGACTGGCTGCGCACGGCCGACGCCACCAGCGCCTGGACCACGTCCGTGTGCACCGGTTCGCTGGTGCTGGCGGGTGCGGGGCTGCTCAAGGGCCGCCGTGCCACCTCGCACTGGCTCGCGCTGGACGACCTCGTGCCGCACGGCGCCGAGCCGACGGGGGAGCGGGTCGTCTTCGACGGCAAGTACGTCACCGCCGCGGGGGTCTCGTCCGGAATCGACATGGCGCTGCATCTGATCGGCCGGATCGCGGGCGACGAGACCGCCCAGACGATTCAGCTGATGACCGAGTACGACCCGCAGCCGCCCTACGACGCGGGCTCGCCGGACAAGGCTCCGGCAGAGATCGTCGCGAAGTGGCGCACCAAGGCCGGCCAGGTCACGGCAGCAGGGCGCTGACGGTCACACCGTCCAGGTGAAGCGCGGGGTCCTGCGCTCCAGGAAGGCGGCGACCCCCTCCGCGGTGTCGCCGCTGCCGCGCGCCTGCTCCGCCCAGTACGCGTCCCGGTCGGTGCGGCCCGACGCGAACTCCTTCGCCGCGGCTTGCGTCAGCTGGGAGCGGCTCGTGAGCACCCGCGTGAACTCGGCGACCCGCTTGCCCAGTTCCCCCTCCGGCAGCACCTCGTCCACCAGGCCGGTGCGCAGCGCCCGGTCCGTACCGATCAACTCGCCCGAGAAGAGCAGATACTTCGCGGCCGCCGGCCCGACCAGCGACACCAGCCGCCGGGTCGAGGACGCCGGGTAGACGATGCCCAGCTTCGCCGGGGTGACCCCGAAGGACGCGCCCTCCTCGGCGAACCGCAGGTCGCAGGCCGCGGCCAGCTGGCAGCCGCCGCCCACGCAGTAGCCGCGCACGGCCGCCAGCGTCGGCTTGGGGAAGGCCGCGAGGGCCTCCTCGGCCCGTACGGCCAGACTCTGCGGATCCTCCCCGGCGACCGTCGCGCGCTCGCGCAGCGACGAGATGTCGGCACCGGCGCAGAACGTGCTCCGGGCGCCGGTCAGCACCAGCGCCCGTACCTCCACGTCGTGCGCCAGGCGCTCCAGCACCTCGGGCAGCGCGCGCCACATCGCGGCCGTCATCGCATTGCGCTTCTCGGGATTGCCGATGACGACGGTGGCGACCCCGGCCACCACCTCGGCGGAGATCTGCCCCTGCTGCGGCTCCGAACGGTCCATGCGCCGGATGCTATCGGCCCGGCCCGAACCTATGATCAAGAAGGGGGTGCGACAAGGAGGCACTGATGTCCGGTCCCACCCAGGAGAGCAGAAAACTCCGCCGCAGCTTCGGCTGGCTCGCGGCCCTCGGCGTGATCCTCGTCCTGTGCGGGGTGGTCGGACTCGTCTACACCGGCCTGGCGACCCTGACCTCCATGCTGCTCTTCGGCTGGCTGCTGCTGATCGGCGGTCTGGTCGGGCTGCTGCACGCGATCGAGTCGCGCGGCAGCAACTTCTTCTGGCTCGCGGTGGTCGTCGCCGCGCTCAACATCGCGGCCGGTGTGGTCGTCATCCGGCATCCGGAGGGCAGCGCGGAGGCGCTGACCATGTTCGCCGCCCTGCTGTTCCTGACCGGCGGGCTGTTCCGACTCGTCGGCAGCCTGGTGGTGCGGGGACCGCAGATGGGCTGGACGCTGCTGCAGGGAGCGTTCGGCCTGCTGCTCGGCATTCTGGTGCTCGTGAACTGGCCCGAGAGCAGCCGCTATGTGCTCGGCATCTTCTTCTCGCTGGCGCTGCTCTTCGACGGGCTCGGGCTGATCGCGGTCGGGATCGGCGGCCGCCGTGTCATCGGCATGGTGAGCGACACGGAGGTGTCGGCGAAGTCGTCAGAATCAGATAAGGAACAGTCGCAGAATTGACGCCGTCATACCCGCACGGTCGGATTCCGTCGATAAGCGGCAACTTCTGTTCAGCTGCCCGGTACGGACCAGCCCTTTCCCACACTCAGTAGTCAAGAACTCAATTGGTTCCTGACCACAATTCACGAGGGTGGGTGCCGGACTTATGGAGAGCCCCGGGAGCGTCCCGGCGCGGCCACTGTCGTACGAAGGCGTCTGGCGGTTCACCGCACCTGCGCTCGAGGTCTCCGTGCCACAGGCCAGGCACGCGGTCCGTGATCTGATCCGCCGCCAGGGAGTGCCGGTCCACGACGAGCTCCTGCAGGGGCTGCTGCTGATCGTCTCCGAGCTGGTGACCAATTCCGTACGGCATGCGGCCCTGCTGTCGCCCGAGGTCGCCGTCGAGGTCGCGATCGGCCCGGAGTGGATCCGGGTGGCCGTCGAGGACAACCACCCGTACCGGCCCAAGGCGCTGGAGACGGACTACGCACAGACCGGCGGCCGCGGACTGCTGCTCGTCCGGGAGGTCACCCGCGAGGCGGGCGGCACCTGCGACGTGGAGCACACCGCGACCGGCGGAAAGATCATCTGGGTCGCGCTGCCGCTCGCGACGGCCGGGGCCCATGGCTTGGTCCAGCCGTAGCCGTAGCCGTAGCCGTAGCCGTAGCGGCAGTGGCAGCCGGGGCCGTGTCCATGGCCCCGGCCGCGGACGGCTCACCAGCCGCCGGCCGGCCCCGTCAGCTCCTTGATCGCCGGACGCGCGGCGTCCAGCACGGTCATGAACCACGCGGAGAACGGGTCCCGGGCGTGCCGCTCGGCCAGCTCGGCCGCCGTCACGAACGCCGTCTCGCCGATCTCCTCCGCGTCCGGCCGCGGCGGGGCCTGCACCAGGCCGACGAAGAGGTGGTTGTACTCCTGCTCGACCAGGCCGGACGCCGGGTCCGGATGGTTGTAGCGGACCGTGCCCGCCTCCGCGAGCAGCGACGGCGAGACGCCCAGCTCCTCGAACGTACGTCGCGCGGCAGCGGCGAACGGCGCCTCGCCCGGGTAGGGGTGGCCGCAGCAGGTGTTGGACCAGACACCGGGGGAGTGGTACTTCCCGAGCGCGCGGCGCTGGATCAGCAGTCGCCCCTGCTCGTCGAAGAGGAACACGGAGAACGCCCGGTGCAGCTGTCCGGGCGCCTGATGGGCGGAGAGCTTCTCCGCGGTGCCGATGGTATGGCCGTTCTCGTCGACCAGTTCGAGCAAGATCGGCTGCTTGGTGCCGTTGGGCGAGCTGTTCGCCGCGGTGGCGGGTGTGGTCGGCATAGCCATCCTTCGCTTCGTTCCTCGGCCCTGCGGGCCCACCCAGTCTGCCGTACAAAAGCGGCTTGTCCGCACTTCACCGCTCTGGGCATGTCCGCGCTCGCCACGCGGACGCGTGGCGGGCGCGGACAGTGGTGGATCAGACCCCGAAGGCCCCCGGGTAGGTGATCGTGCCCTGCGGCACAGCCGTGGAACCGTCCAGGACCAGCGCCATCATCGCCTCGTCGGGCACCTCGAACCCGGGTGCGATGCCCAGCCGCGAGGCGGGGGTGAAACCGAAGCGCGGGTAGTACTCCGGATGCCCGAGCACCAGCACCAGCCGCTCACCGCGCACCCGCGCCGCGTCCAGTACGGCCCGGATCACCGCGGAGCCCGCGCCCTGCCGCTGATGCTCCGGCACGGTGGCGCACGGGGCCAGGGCCAGCGCGGGGGCGTCGCCGACCCGGCAGCGGGTGAGCAGCGCGTACGCCGCGACCGAGCCGTCCGGTGCCTCCGCGACGTACGAGAGGCCCGGCAGCCAGGCCGCTGCGTCCTCGCGCAGCGCGTCGACGAGATCCGCCTCTTCCTCCGTGGGGAACGCCGCCGTGTTGACGGCGTGCACCGCGGCGATGTCGGCCGCCCGCTCGGGGCGGGTCCGCCAGCGGGTGTCCGCGGGCCGCAGCACGAAGCCGGCGTAGCCGTACTCCGTGCCGTGGTCGCGCCACATGGCGAGCTCGGCCCGGGTGGCGGCGAGTGCCTCCGTCATCCCGGGAGCCGTGGGGTCGGCGGCGTCGGCGCGGGCACCGAGCGGGCCGTAGTACTCCTCCCAGTCGCTCGGGGGCTGCTGGTGCACGCCGAGGACGTGGTAGCCGGCCTCGACCGCCGCCGCAGCGTTAGCGGCCGTCGTACGCAGACGGTAGTGCTGCTCCCAGAAGACGCGGGCCTCCGGGCTCGGCGTCCCGGAGGCCCACACGCACTCGGTGACGGCGAGCGCACCGCCGGGTGCGAGCAGCCGCCGCCAGTCGCGCAGCGCGCCGTCGAAGCCGATCGAGTACGCCGAGCTCTCCGCCCAGACCAGGTCGAACGACCCGTCGGGGTAGGGCAGCCGGCCCATGTCGGCGTTGACGGTACGGATGCGGTCGCCGAGTCCGCGGGCCTCGGCGGCACATCGCAACTCGTCGAGGAACGGCTCGTGCAGATCCACGGCCGTGACCTCGGCGCCGGCCTCGGCGGCCAGCAGCAGTGCGGCACGGCCGGGGCCGCAGCCCAGGTCGAGCACACGCGGACGGGACGGCAGCGGACCCGCGAGAGCCAGCAGCCGACGGGTGGTGTCGTCGGAGCCGGGTCCCTGCCGGGGCAGGCCGCGGTGAAGGGAGAAGAAAGCGTCGTGCAGGACGTTGTCGGACAAGTGGGAACCCTTTGAGTGAGCGGGCTCCGGCCGACGAACGCACGTACGTGCGGAGAGGTACGGGTCAGGTCAGCCGAGAACCCGGAAGTCGATGAAGGACCGGGCGCTGCGCACGGCAGCATCCACCGCGACGGTCATCAACCTCAGCTCCTCTCCATGTCCGTTGCCGGGCCAACGCTAACAGGAGTCGGCAGCGCGGTTCGGTGGAACGACGGAGTCCGGTGCCAGGCTCAGCGACGGGCCTGGTGACCAGGGTCAGTGGCAGAGCCCGGCCTCGTGCGCGGCATGACCGCTCGGCTCCAGCTGGAAGGTGCAGTGCTCGACGTCGAAGTGGGACCCCAGGCACCCCTGCAGATCGTGCAGCATCTTCTCGTGCCCCACCGCGTCCAGCACGTCCTGCGCGACGACGACATGCGCGGAGAGCACCGGCATCCCCGACGTGATGGTCCAGGCGTGCAGGTCGTGGACGTCCTCGACGCCGGGCAGCGCCACTATGTGCTCGCGCACCTCGGCCATGTCGACGCCGGTGGGTGCCGCCTCCAGCAGCACGTCGAGGGTCTCCCGCAGCAGCTTGACCGTACGGGGCACGATCATCAGGCCGATCAGGAGCGAGGCGATCGGGTCGGCGGCCTGCCAGCCCGTGGCCAGGATGACGCCCGCCGAGACCAGGACCATCACCGAGCCGAGCGCGTCCGCGAGCACCTCCAGATACGCGCCCCGCACATTGAGGCTGTCCTTCCGGCCCCGCATCAGCAGCGACAGCGACACCAGGTTGGCGATCAGACCGACCAGGGCGAACGCAATGGTGAGACCGCCCTTGGTCTCGGCGGGCGTGATGAAGCGCTGCACCGCCTCGTACAGGAGGTAGCCCCCGACCCCGAGCAGTAGCAGGCAGTTCGCCAGCGCGGCGAGGATCTCGGCGCGGGCGAAGCCGAAGGTGCGCCGGGCGTCGGCCGGGCGGGCGGCGAAGTGGATCGCCAGGAGGGCCATGGCGAGGCCGAGACCGTCGGTCGCCATGTGCGCGGCGTCGGCGATGAGGGCCAGCGAGTCCGCCAGGATCCCGCCCACGATCTCCAGGACCATCACGCCGAGCGTGATCGCGAGCGCGATCCGCAGCCGTCCTTTGTAGGCGGCGGCCGCGGTGCCCGTCGGCGGGACACCGCCGCCGTGCGTGTGTCCGTGGTCGTGCCCTGCCCCCATGAAAGACGCCTCCCGGGTTGTCCGATTCGATCTGTCCGTCCGGCCAGTGAACTACGGGTGGGGGGTATCGGGCAACCCGACGTTGAACACCGTTGTCATATGCTCTGACCTGCGATGATGTCCGCAGGTCAGAGCGGCGGGCGAGCAGGGTCGATCGGCGGAGCGCCGGCTCAGCGGACGCGGGCCTCGGGGTGGCGCACCACCCAGCCCTCCCAGGCCGACTCCACCATCTCGCGCACCCCGCGCGAGGCCGTCCAGCCCAGCTCCTTGGCGATCCGCTCGACGGAGGCGACCGCCCGTGCCGCATCACCGGCCCGGCGCGGCTCGACGACCGCGGGCGTGCCGTGGCCCGTCACCTCGGCGACGAGGCGGGCGAGCTCGCGGACGGAGACGCCCTCGCCGCGGCCGATGTTCACGGTGAGGTCCCCGGCGCCGTCCTGGCCGGCCAGACGGCGGGCCACGGTCAGGTGGGCGTCGGCGAGATCGGCGACATGGATGTAGTCGCGGATGCAGGTGCCGTCCGGGGTCGGGTAGTCGTCGCCGAAGATCCGCGGCGCCTCGCCACGGGTGATCCGGTCGAAGAACATCGGGATGATGTTGAACACCCCGGTGTCGGCGAGCTCGGGCCGGGCGGCGCCCGCCACGTTGAAGTAGCGCAGACAGGCCGTGGCGATGCCGTGCGCCCGGCCCGTCGCCCGCACCAGCCATTCGCCCGCGAGCTTCGTCTCGCCGTACGGGTTGATCGGCACCGCGGGGGTGTCCTCCGTGATGAGCTCCACATCGGGGACCCCGTACACGGCGGCGGACGACGAGAAGAGGAACCGCTTCACTCCGGCGGCGACCACGGCCTCCAGCAGGACGGTGAGCCCGTGCACATTCTCGCGGTAGTAGCGCAGCGGCTGCTCCACGGACTCCCCGACCTGCTTCTTCGCAGCGAGATGCACCACACCCGTGACCGCGTGCTCGGCGAGCGTGCGGTCCAGCAGCTCCCGGTCGAGGACCGAGCCGCGCACCAGGGCCACGCCGTGGGGCAGCCGCCCGGCGACGCCCGTCGAGACATCGTCGAGGACGACGACGCTCTCCCCGGCCTCGGCCATGGCATGCGCCACATGGGCCCCGATGTACCCCGCTCCACCTGTGATCAGCCAAGTCATAGCCGCCACCCTAGGGGGTGCGCGGGGGCGGTTTGTGGGGCAAGGCGAGGATCGACGATGATGATCTAGGTGGGGTCCAGTGGATCAGGCCGGATCGGCGTACGGTGCCAGGGCACGCGAGCCCGGCAGGCTCCGCAAGACACCACCCGGGCCGGGCCGGGGCGACCGCGGCCCGGCCGGGAACCGCGGCCCCCGGCGGGTGCAGCGGTCGGGCCGGGGGAGCGGGGGATGTCCCCAGCGGTAAACCTCGGTGAACGCAAGATTCCGAACATCCGATAGCCTCACCCGACGTGCCGCCGCCCGTGTCCCGGGCCGAGCCGCGTGCACATCCATCTGTCAGTGCCAAGGAGTGAGTCCGTCTGTCGACCGCCGTCCTCACCGGTCCGCCGGTACCCGGATCGCCGCTCGAAGGCGAGCTGCGGTCGCTGGGCTTCGATGTCCGCGTCGCCTCCGGCCCCGACGAGACCGCCGCGCTGCTCGCCGCGGTCCCGCCCGCCGACCGGGTCGCCGTGGTCGACCCCGGCTTCGTCGGCCACCTTCACGCCCTGCGCCTGGGCCTCACCGACCCCCGCTTCCCCGCGGCGGCGGTCCCGGGCGCCGTCACGGCCCAGGCCGGGGCACGCGGGGCTCTGCTGAGCGCGCTGCACACGGCCGCCGCCCCCGCCCCGGACGCCGCGTCGTCCGCCGGTAGGCGCGCCCCCGTGCACAGCGGGGTGCTCGCCGACCGCGTCGCGGACGCGCTCGACGCCGACGGCACCCCGGTGCACCGGCCCGAGATCGGGTCGCTCGTGGCGACCGTGCCGGGTGACGCCCAGGCCCGCAACGAGGCCCGGCAGGCCGTCGCGGCCGTCGACGACGAGGACGTACGGCTGCGCTCCGCGGTGAAGGCGCGGGACGGGTTCTTCACCACCTTCTGCATCAGCCCCTACTCGCGCTACATCGCCCGCTGGTGCGCGCGGCGGGGGCTGACCCCCAACCAGGTCACCACCGCCTCGCTGATCACCGCGCTCATCGCGGCCGCGTGTGCCGCGACCGGCACGCGCGGGGGCTACGTGGCCGCCGGCGTGCTGCTGCTCTTCTCCTTCGTCCTGGACTGCACGGACGGGCAGCTCGCCCGCTACTCCCTGCAGTACTCGACGATGGGCGCCTGGCTCGACGCCACCTTCGACCGGGCCAAGGAGTACGCCTACTACGCGGGCCTCGCCCTCGGTGCCGCCCGGGGCGGCGACGACGTCTGGGCCCTGGCCCTCGGCGCGATGATCCTCCAGACCTGCCGCCACGTCGTGGATTTCTCCTTCAACGAGGCGAACCACGACGCGGTGTCCAACACGAGCCCCACCGCCGCCCTCTCCGACAAGCTCGACAGCGTCGGCTGGACGGTCTGGGTGCGCCGCATGATCGTGCTGCCGATCGGCGAGCGCTGGGCCATGATCGCCGTACTCACGGCCGTGGCCACGCCCCGCATCGTCTTCTACGCCCTGCTCGTCGGCTGCGCCTTCGCCGCCACGTACACCACCGCGGGCCGCGTCCTGCGCTCGCTCACCCGCAAGGCACGGCGCACCGACCGCGCGGCCACCGCCCTGGCGGAGCTCGCCGACTCCGGTCAGCTCGCCGAGAGCTTCGCGGCGGCCTTCGCCAGGGTGGCCCGGCCGCTGCCCGGCTTCGCGCCGCTCGTCGTCGCCGTGGGCGGCGGTGCTGCCGTCGTCACTGCCGCGGGTGTCACGGACGTCGGCAGCTGGTGGCCGGTCGTGGCCGCCGTGCTCTACGTCGCGACTTCGGGCTTCGCCGTCGCACGCCCCCTCAAGGGCGCGCTCGACTGGCTCGTCCCCCCGGTCTTCCGGGCCGTGGAGTACGGCGTGATCCTGCTCCTGGCCGCCCGTTCCGAGGTGAACGGAGCGCTTCCCGCGGCTTTCGGCCTGGTGGCCGCGGTCGCCTACCATCACTACGACACGGTGTACCGCATCCGCGGGGGCACCGGCGCGCCGCCTGCCTGGCTGGTGCGGACGATCGGCGGGCATGAGGGCCGCACGCTGGCGGTGGCGGTTCTTGCTGCACTCCTGGCGTCCCACGGCACCGGCTTCACCGTCGCGCTCACCGTGCTCGCGGTGGCCGTGGCGCTGGTGGTGCTCGTGGAGTCCATCCGCTTCTGGGTCTCCGCCGGAGCACCCGCCGTACATGACGAAGGAGAACCCGCATGATCGGCCTCGTACTGGCAGCCGGTGCCGGACGGCGTCTGCGTCCCTACACCGACACGCTTCCGAAGGCCCTCGTGCCGGTTGACGGGGACCTGTCGGTCCTCGACCTCACGCTGAAGAACTTCCGCGAGATCGGCGTCACCGAGGTCGCCGTCGTCGTCGGCTACCGCAAGGAAGCCGTGTACGCGCGCAAGGACGAGCTGGAGGCCACGTACGGTCTGAAGCTCACCCTCATCGACAACGACAAGGCCGAGGAGTGGAACAACGCCTACTCCCTCTGGTGCGCCCGTGACGTCCTGAAGCAGGGCGTCATCCTCGCCAACGGCGACACCGTGCACCCGGTCTCCGTCGAGAAGACGCTGCTCGCCGCCCGCGGCGACGGCCAGAAGATCATTCTCGCCCTCGACACGGTGAAGCAGCTCGCCGACGAGGAGATGAAGGTGATCACAGCGGACGGCCAGGGTGTGCAGAAGATCACCAAGCTGATGGACCCCGCCACCGCCACCGGTGAGTACATCGGCGTCACCCTCATCGAACCCGAGGCCGCCGAGGAGCTGGCCGACGCCCTGAAGGCCACCTTCGAGCGCGACCCCGACCTCTACTACGAGGACGGCTACCAGGAACTGGTCCACCGCGGCTTCCGGATCGACGTGGCGCCGATCGGCGACGTGACGTGGGTCGAGATCGACAACCACGACGACCTCGCCAAGGGCCGGGAGATCGCGTGCCAGTACTGACACGGCTGATCCCGTCCCCCGTCGTCGTCGACATCCGCCCGGGCGCGGTGGACGATCTGCCCGGGCTCCTCGCCGACCAGCGGATCTCCGCGTCGGGCAGGCTGGCGTTCGCCATAAGCAACGGCTCGGGCCAGGCCCTGCGCGAGCGGCTCGCCCCGCTGCTGCCCGACGCCGACTGGTACGAGGTCTCGGGCGGCACCATCGACGCCGCGGTCAAGCTCGCCGACGACATCAAGGGCAGGCGGTACGACGCGGTCGTCGGCCTCGGCGGCGGCAAGATCATCGATGTGACCAAGTACGCCGCGGCCCGGGTCGGCCTGCCGTTGGTGGCCGTCGCGACCAACCTCGCCCACGACGGACTCTGCTCCCCGGTCGCCACGCTGGACAACGACAACGGCCGGGGCTCCTACGGTGTCCCCACGCCGATCGCCGTGGTCATCGACCTGGACATCATCCGCGAGGCCCCGGTCCGCTTCGTCCGGGCCGGAATCGGCGACACGATCTCGAACCTCTCGGCCATCGCCGACTGGGAGCTCTCGCACCGGATCACCGGCGAGCCGGTCGACGGACTGGCCGCCGCCATGGCCCGTACCGCGGGCGAGGCCGTCCTGCGTCACCCCGGTGGCGTCGGTGACGACGGCTTCCTCACCGTGCTGGCCGAGGGACTGGTCCTGACCGGCATCGCCATGTCGATCAGTGGAGACACCCGGCCCTCGTCCGGCGCCTGCCACGAGATCAGCCACGCCTTCGACCTGCTGCACCCCAAGCGCTGCGCGCTCCACGGCGAGCAGGTCGGAATGGGCGCCGCCTTCGCGATGCACCTGCGCGGCGCCCACGAGGAGTCCAGGCTCTTCGCCGACGTGCTCGGCAAGCACGGACTGCCGGTCCTCCCCGAGGAGATCGGCTTCTCCGTCGACGAGTTCGTCGCGGCCGTGGAGTACGCGCCGCAGACCCGCCCCGGACGCTTCACCATCCTCGAGCACCTCGACCTGTCCACCGATCAGATCAGGGACGCGTACGCCGACTATGCCAAGACCATCCGTAGCTGAACTCCGCCCGGTCGTGCACCCGGCGGGAGTCAAGGACCGGCGCAGCGGCGAGCACTGGGGCGGCCGCCTGTACATGCGCGAGATCTCCCTGCGCGTGACCCGCTCCCTGGTCACCACCAAGGTCACGCCGAACCAGCTGACCTACCTGATGACCCTCGCCGGCGTCCTGGCCTGCCCGGCCCTGCTGGTGCCGGGCATCTGGGGAGCCGTCCTCGGCGTGGTGATGGTCCAGCTCTACCTGCTGCTGGACTGCGTGGACGGCGAGGTGGCCCGCTGGAAGAAGCAGTACTCCCTCTCCGGCGTCTACCTGGACCGGGTCGGCGCCTACCTGTGCGACGCGGCGGTCCTGGTCGGCTTCGGTCTGCGCGCCGCGGACCTGTGGGGCAGCGGGAGGATCGACTGGCTGTGGGCGTTCCTCGGCACGCTCGCGGCGCTCGGCGCGATCCTGATCAAGGCCGAGACCGATCTGGTCGGCGTCGCCCGGCACCAGGCCGGGATGGAGCCGGTGAAGGACGCGGCGGCCGAGCCGCGCTCGTCCGGCATGGCGCTCGCCCGCCGGGCCGCCGCCGCGCTGAAGTTCCACCGGCTGGTCCTCGGCATCGAGGCATCCCTGCTCATCCTGGTGCTGGCGATCCTCGACCAGGTCCGGGGCGATCTGTTCTTCTCCCGCCTCGGCGTCGCGGTGCTGGCCGGCATCGCCCTGCTGCAGACGGTGCTGCACCTGGTGTCCGTCCTCGCCTCCAGCAGGCTGAGGTGAGCGGCATGAAGCTGGGTGCAGTGATCATCACCATGGGCAACCGGCCCGACGACCTGCGTGCCCTCCTCGACTCGGTCGCCAAGCAGGAGGGCGACACCATCGAGGTCGTCGTCGTCGGCAACGGCGCCCCGGTGACCGACGTCCCCGACGGCGTACGCACGATCGACCTGCCGGAGAACCTGGGCATCCCCGGCGGCCGCAACGCCGGGATCGAGGCCTTCGGCCCCGGCGGCCGGGACGTCGACGTCCTGCTCTTCCTCGACGACGACGGTCTGCTGCCCAACAACGACACCGCGGAGCTGGTCCGCCGGGCGTTCCTGGACGACCCGAGCCTCGGCATCGTCAGCTTCCGGATCGCCGACCCGGAGACCGGCGCCACCCAGCGCCGGCACGTCCCGCGGCTGCGTGCGTCCGACCCGATGCGCTCGTCCCGGGTGACGACCTTCCTCGGCGGCGCCAACGCCGTCCGTACGAAGGTCATCGCCCAGGTCGGCGGCCTCCCGGACGAGTTCTTCTACGCGCACGAGGAGACGGACCTCGCCTGGCGGGCGCTGGACGCCGGCTGGATGATCGACTACCGCTCCGACATGGTGCTGTTCCACCCGACGACCCCGCCCTCGCGGCATGCGGTCTACCACCGCATGGTGGCGCGCAACCGGGTGTGGCTGGCCCGGCGCAACCTGCCCGCGCCCCTGGTGGCGGTCTACCTGGGGGTATGGATTCTCCTTACCCTGGTGAGACGGCCTTCGGCCGCGGCGCTCAAGGCGTGGTTCGGCGGCTTCAGGGAGGGCTGGACGACTCCGTGCGGGCCTCGCCGACCCATGAAGTGGCGTACCGTGTGGCGACTGACCCGGCTGGGCCGACCACCCGTCGTCTGACGGGCCGGGATCTGAGAGCATCGGGCGTACTCCGGGACCTGGCCGCCACCTGAGCGCCCACCTGCCGCGCATCTTGAACACGAAAGTTTCAACTTGTGAGTGACACAACCCACGACGGCGCGATCGCGACCAGCGCTCCGCCGTCTCCCGACGACGGTCTCACGTCGGCGGAACTCGCCGCCAAGTACGGCCTGTCGGTGAGCGGTGCCCGACCGGGGCTCTTCGAGTACGTCAGGCAGCTCTGGGGCCGTCGGCACTTCATCCTGGCCTTCTCCCAGGCGAAGCTCACGGCCCAGTACAGCCAGGCGAAGCTCGGTCAGCTGTGGCAGGTGGCGACACCCCTGCTGAACGCTCTCGTGTACTACCTGATCTTCGGCCTCATCCTCGGCGCCGGACGCGGGATGTCGAAGGAGACCTACATCCCGTTCCTGGTCACGGGCGTGTTCGTGTTCACGTTCACCCAGACCTCGGTGATGGCGGGCGTCCGGTCGATCGCCGGAAACCTCGGGCTGGTCAGGGCGCTGCACTTCCCGCGCGCCTCGCTGCCGATCTCGTTCGCGCTGCAGCAGCTGCAGCAGCTGTTGTTCTCGATGATCGTGCTCGTGCTCATCGTGGTCGCGTTCGGCAGCTACCCGTCGCTGAGCTGGCTGCTGGTGCTGCCGGCGCTCGCCCTGCAGTTCGTCTTCAACGTCGGCCTCGCGCTGATCATGGCCCGGATGGGCAGCAAGACCCCGGACCTCGCCCAGCTGATGCCGTTCATCATGCGCACCTGGATGTACGGCTCGGGCGTCATGTTCTCGATCCCGGTGATGCTGGAGGGCAAGCCGGCGTGGATCGCCGACGTCCTGATGTACAACCCGGCGGCCATCTACATGGACCTGATCCGGTTCGCCCTGATCGACTCGTACGACTCGTCGAACCTGCCCTCGCATGTGTGGCTCGCCGGCCTGATCTGGGCGCTCCTGCTGGGTGTTGCCGGTTTCGTGTACTTCTGGAAGGCGGAGGAGCGGTACGGCCGTGGCTGACCTGCAGAAAGAAGACCTGGTACCCGGCGCCCGGGTCCCCACCGTCATCGCCGACGACGTGCACATCGTGTACCGAGTCCACGGCAGCACGGGCGGCCGGGGCAGCGCGACCGCGGCCCTGAGCCGGATACTCCGACGGGACCGCGGCGAGTCGCGCGGCGTCCGCAAGGTGCACGCCGTGCGCGGTGTGTCCTTCACGGCGTACCGCGGCGAGGCCATCGGCCTCATCGGCACCAACGGCTCGGGCAAGTCGACCCTGCTGCGGGCGATCGCCGGCCTGCTGCCCACGGAGAGCGGCAAGGTCTACACCGACGGCCAGCCGTCCCTCCTCGGGGTCAACGCGGCGCTGATGGGCGATCTGACCGGCGAGCGGAACGTCATCCTCGGCGGCCTGGCCATGGGCATGTCGCGCGAGGAGATCCGCGAGCGCTACCAGGGCATCGTCGACTTCTCCGGGATCAACGAGAAGGGCGACTTCATCACGCTGCCCATGCGCACGTACTCCTCCGGCATGGGCGCCAGGCTCCGCTTCTCCATCGCCGCGGCCAAGGACCACGACGTGCTGATGATCGACGAGGCGCTGGCCACCGGTGACCGGAAGTTCCAGAAGCGCTCCGAGGAGCGCATCCGCGAGCTGCGCAAGGAGGCCGGCACGGTCTTCCTGGTCAGCCACAGCAACAGCTCGATCAGGGACACCTGTGACCGCGTCCTGTGGCTGGAGAAGGGCGAGCTGCTGATGGACGGCCCGACCGACGAGGTCATCAAGGCGTACGAGAAGGAGACCGGCAAGTAGTCCCCGGTCCTCGAATCGGAAGGGCCCCCGCCGGATCGCTCCGGCGGGGGCCCTTCCGATGAGTGGGGCGGCGGGACGGGACCGGCAGGCCCCGCCCCGCCGCCCGGGTCAGACGGCGACCGGGGTGCGGGGCTCCTCCAGGGGAGCCTCGCGCAGGCCCACCCGTGCGTGCAGCCTGCGCAGGGCCTTCGGGGCGTACCAGGCGTGACGCCCGAGCAGGCGCATCGCAGCCGGTACGAGCACGCCGCGCACCGCGATCGCGTCGATGACGATGGCCAGCCCGCTGCCGATGCCGAACATCTGCAGGAAGCTGATGCTGCTGGTGCCGAAGGCGAAGAAGCTCACCGCGAGCAGCCCGGCGGCCATGCTGACGATCCGCCCGGTGTGCGACAGACCCGTCGTCACCGTGGTCGCACGGTCCGCCCCCGTGTCGTGCAGCTCCTTCATCCGGCTGGTCACGAAGACCTCGTAGTCCATCGAGAGACCGAACGCGACGCAGAAGAGCAGCACGGTCATCGAGGTGTCGAGCGGCGTCGGCGTGAAGCCGAGCAGTGAGGCGAGATGGCCGTCCTGGAAGACCCACACCATCGCGCCCACGGCCGCGGACAGACTGATCACGTTCAGCACCAGCGCCCGCAGCGGCTGGACGACGCTGCCGGTGAAGAGGAAGAGCAGCACGAAGGTCGACACCGCGATCATGCCGATGGCGAGCGGCAGCCGGTCGGCGATGGCGGCCTTGGAATCGACCAGCCGCGCGTCGTCGCCGCCGACCAGGGCTTCGGTGCCGCCCGGCGCGGACACGGCTCGGACGTCGTGGACGAGCTCCTGGGCCGCGTCCGACTTCGGTGCGAGGGAGGTGACGACGACCAGGCGCTGGGCGTCGGGGCGCCCGAGCGCCGCGTTCTGCGGGCCGGCCTGTCCCCTCGCCCCGTCCGTGTACGTACCGATGCTCGCGTCCACGCGGACGACGCCGTCGAGCCGGGACAGCTCGCTCGCGTACGCGCCGAGCGGCCCGGACGCGACGGGCCCCGCCGTCACCACCTGCACGGAGCCGGTGTCGTCGCCCGCGAAGTCCCGCTGGACGGCGGCAGCGACCTGGCGGCTCGCCGCGCTCTCGGGCAGCACCCGCTCGTCCGGGGTGCCGAAGGTGACACCCAGCAGCGGGCTCGCGGCCGCGAGCAGGACGGCGAGCACGGGGAGCGCGGTCAGGGCGGGCCTGCGCATGACGGCCCCCGCGAGGCGTCCCCAGAACGGCGCGTCGGGCCGCTGCACCGACGCCGCCCACGGCAGCCGGCCCTTGTTCACCCGGTGCCCGAGCAGCACCAGCAGCGGCGGTACGACGAAGAGGGCGGCGAGCACCGCGACCACGACGACGCCGATGCCCGCGTACGCGAAGGAGCGCAGGAAGAACGGCGGGAAGACGAGCAGCGCGGCGAGCGCGGCGGCCACCGTCGCGGCCGAGAACACGATGGTCCTGCCCGCCGTGCGGACGGTCGTGACCACCGCGTCCTCGATCTCGTCACCGGCCGCGAGCTGCTCGCGGAAGCGGCTCACCAGCAGCAGTGCGTAGTCGATGCCGAGGCCGAGGCCGAGCGCGGTGGTGAGGTTGATGGAGAACACCGACACGTCGGTCAGCGACCCGAGGAGTGACAGCTCGGCGAAGGTCCCGACGATCGCGATGAGTCCGATGACCAGCGGCAGCAGCGCCGCGACCAGGCTGCCGAAGGCGAGCACGAGCAGGATGAGGGTCACGGGGACGGCGATGGCCTCCGCGACCGCGAGGTCCGCACCGACCTGCGAGGTGACGTCGTTGCCGATGGCGGCCTGCCCGCCGGCCCGCACCGAGACCCCGCCGCGGTCGCCCGCGTAGGTGTCGGTCAGTTTCCGTGCACGGTCCGCGCGCTCGTCCTCCGTGCCGGTGACATGGGCGGCGACGAGCGCCTGGTCGCCGTCCTCGGACGCGAGCTGCGGGCTCCTGGCGTCCCAGTACGAGACCACATTGGTCACCGTGGGGTCGTTCCTGAGCCCTTCGGCGATGGCGCGTCCCCGCTCCTCGACGGCGGGGGACGACAGCCCCCCGGCCGCCGATCCCCCGGACGAGACCAGGAAGACGAGGTCGGTCTGCCCGCCGAACTTCTCGTCGATGAGGGCCTGGGCCCTTGTCGACGGCGCGTTCGGGTCGTCGAAGCCGCCTCCGAGCAGTTTGCCGAATGCTCCGGTGCCGAGCACGGCCATGACGGCGACCGCGGCCGCGGCCAGTACGAGTACGAGGCGAGCGCGGCGCAGTGCGAGCGCGGCGATCCTGGTCAGCATGGGCTCCCCCTTGCGTTTCCGCCGATGTTTACGGCGTTAACACCGACTGTCCCAGGGGATGTTTATGCTGTCAACATCAGGCAGGATGAAGCTATGGCGACAACTCACGGGACGACGAGCGGCAAGGCCGGCTACCACCACGGCGACCTGCGCAACGCGCTGATCGCCGCCGCGGTCGACCTCGCGACCGAGGGAGGTCCGGAGAAGGTCGTTCTGCGCGAGGCGGCCCGGCGCGTCGGCGTGTCGCCGACGGCCGCGTACCGCCACTTCGAGGGCCAGGGCGACCTGCTGCACGCGGTGAAGATCCATGGCCAGCTGGCGCTCGTCGAGTGGATGGAGCGCGCGTCCGCCGCCGTGCCCCGCTGCGAGGACCCCGGAGACGCGGCCGAGTCGCGGATCGCGGCCATGGGGCGCGGTTACGTCGGCTTCGCCCTCGCGGAGCCCGGCCTCTACCGGGCCGCGTTCTGCAATCCCAAGCTCCCGGGCGGATCCGACGAGGACGAGGAGTGGGCCGGGCTCACCCCGGCCGGCCCGGGGCCCGAGTTCGGGGCGTTCGTCCTGCTGACCGCGGCCCTCGACGCCCTGGTCGCCACCGGCCGTATGCCCGAGAGCAACCGCGCGGCCGCCGAGGTCGCCGCGTGGTCGGCCGTCCACGGGCTGTCCATGCTGATCCTCGACGGTCCGCTGAAACGACTGCCGCTCGAGGAGCGCGACGCGGTGATCGACCGGACCGTCGCGACGATCACCGCCGGCCTGACGGCGCCGCGGTCCGCGGTGCACGGCAGTGGACCGGACGCGCCTGCGGGTGCACCGGCCGAGTGAGGGTCAAGTACCGGTTCGCCCGATGCCAAGCAACCGTCAAGTCGTGTGCCGCCCGGGAAGGTTGGCGTTGGATCGCATCGTTCTTGTAATGCGCGCAACACCCCGGGAGGGGTCCGGGCGTTGTACAACGTAAGCTGTACCGGTGCTGATTCGCGGCAAGTGGGGCGATACCCCCTAGGTGTCCCGCCCGCCGGGCGGTTCCCCACCGGGAAAGACCGGCGGCGTGTCCGAAATAGGATGTATTGGGTCGGCAGTGTAGAACGGGAGACGTGACGGCTATGACGGAAAATCTCCAGCTCCGCGTGTGTAGTGCCGTCCCCGCGCCGGGCAGTCCGCAGTGACAGGTACCCGGCAGGTGCGCCCCGATGCCTCCACGCGCACCACACTCGACAAGGCCGCGGGCGAGAACTTTCCGGTGGCCCCCTTCTTCCTGCCGCGCGCGTGGCGCGACGACCTCATGGCCGTGTACGGCTACGCCCGTCTCGTCGACGACATCGGCGACGGCGACCTCGCGCCCGGCGGCGCCGATGCCCGCCATCTCGGCCTCGACCCCGCGCAGGCCGACGACCGGCTCGTGATGCTCGACGCCTTCGAGGCAGACCTGCGGCGCGTCTTCGCCGCCGCCAGCAGTGGCGACGGCAGCGGCGACGCCGGCCACGGCACCCCGCGTCATCCGCTCCTGCGCGCCCTCGTGCCGACCGTGCGCCGCTGCGGGCTCACCGCCGAGCCGTTCCTCGGCCTGATCGAGGCCAACCGCCATGACCAGCTCGTCGGCCGCTACGAGACGTACGAGGACCTCGTCGCGTACTGCGAGCTCTCCGCCAATCCCGTCGGCCGCCTCGTCCTGGGCCTCACCGGCACCACCACCTCCGAGCGCGTGCGGCTCTCCGACGCGATCTGCACCGCACTCCAGATCGTCGAGCACCTCCAGGACATCCCGGAGGACCTGGCCCGCGACCGGATCTACGTCCCGGCCGAGGACATGGAGCGGTTCGGGGTCACCGAGGACGACCTCGCGGCGCCCACCGGGGGCGCGTCGGTGCGCGCCCTGGTCGCGTACGAGGCCGAACGCGCCCGCCGTCTGCTGGATGAAGGCACCCCCCTCGTGGGTAGCGTCCACGGCAGGCTCAGACTGCTGCTCGCCGGGTTCGTCGGCGGAGGGCGCGCCGCCCTCGACGCGATCGCGGCCGCCGGACACGACGTACTCCCCGGTCCGCCCAAGCCCACCAGGTCACGACTCATCCGCGAAGTGGGAGCTGTCTTGCGTAGAGCCGGTAGAGAGGGGTGAGCCGGAGCATGGAGGGACAGACGCACATGTCCGCGCCGGTGCAGGCCGCGTACAGCTACTGCGAGGCCGTCACGGGCCAGCAGGCGCGCAACTTCGCCTACGGCATCCGGCTGCTGCCCACGGACAAGCGGCAGGCCATGTCGGCGCTGTACGCCTTCTCGCGGCGCGTCGACGACATCGGCGACGGCGCCCTCGACGGGGCCGCCAAGCGCGACCGGCTCGAGGCGACCCGCGAGCTCCTCGGCAGGATCCGCGACGACGACGTCGACGAGGACGACACCGACCCGGTCGCGGTCGCGCTCGCCGACGCGGCGCGCCGCTTCCCGATCCCGCTCGACGGACTCGACGAACTCATCGACGGTGTCCTCATGGACGTCCGCGGCGAGACCTACGAGACCTGGGACGACCTCAAGCTCTACTGCCGGTGTGTCGCCGGCGCCATCGGACGGCTCTCGCTCGGCGTGTTCGGCACCCTGCCGGGCGCGCGCGGCGCCGACCGCGCCCCCGAGTACGCCGACACGCTCGGCCTCGCCCTCCAGCTCACCAACATCCTCAGGGACGTCCGCGAGGACGCGGCCAACGGCCGCACGTACCTGCCGGCGGACGACCTCGCCAAGTTCGGCTGCTCCGAGGGCTTCCACCGTATGGGCCCGCCGGCCGGTGCGGACTTCACCGGCCTCGTCCACTTCGAGGTCCGCCGGGCCCGCGGCCTGTTCGCCGAGGGCTACCGGCTGCTGCCCATGCTCGACCGGCGCAGCGGCGCCTGCGTCGCCGCCATGGCCGGGATCTACCGGCGCCTCCTCGACCGTATCGAGCGCGACCCCGAGGCCGTGCTGCGCGGCCGCGTCTCGCTGCCCGGCCGGGAGAAGGCGTACGTCGCCGTGCGCGGCCTCTCCGGGCTCGACGCCCGCCACGTCTCCCGGCACACCGTCAGGAGGGGTGCCTGATGCGCCACCTCACGCCCCGTCGGTACGCGCACGTGCGTCATCGGCACGCAACCCTCCGGAACGGCGGTGCGTCCCTGACAGCGACGACCGGCATCCCGACCGTGGAGACGTACGCGCGTGCCGCCAAGTCCGCGCTGCCCGTGGCCACGGACAAAGCGGCGGACGCGGCACGGATCCCGGCCGCCGCACGGCCGGTGCCGGTCGGGCACGGTCAGCTGGACGCCGTCGCCCCGCGCCGGCGCCCGACCGGGGCGGGCCCGCGCACGGGCACGCCGGCGTCGAGGGAGGGCTCATGACGCACGACGGCACGACGTCCGAACGACACGCGGTCGTCGTCGGAGGCGGACTCGCCGGAATCACCGCGGCCCTCCGGCTCGCCGACTCGGGGCTGCGCGTCACTCTCGTCGAGAACCGCCCGCGCCTCGGCGGTCTCGCCTTCTCCTTCCGGCGCGGCGACCTCACCGTCGACAACGGCCAGCACGTCTACCTGCGCTGCTGCACCGCCTATCGCTGGTTCCTCGACCGCGTCGACGGCGCCAGGCTGGCCCCGCTCCAGCCCCGCCTCGACGTCCCCGTGCTCGACGTCGCGCACCCCGGAGGGCCGCGGCTCGGCCGGCTGCGGCGTACCGCGCTGCCCGTACCGCTGCATCTCGCCGCCAGCCTGGCCACGTATCCGCATCTGTCCCTCGCCGAGCGGGCGGCCGTCGGACGCGCCGCGCTCGCGCTCAAGGGGCTCGACCCCGCCGACCCCGCCCTCGACGGCATCGACTTCGCCACCTGGCTCGGCCGTCACGGCCAGTCCCGGCGCGCCGTCGAGGCCCTCTGGGACCTCGTCGGCGTCGCCACCCTCAACGCCACCGCAGCCCACGCCTCGATGGGCCTGGCCGCGATGGTCTTCAAGACCGGACTGCTCTCCGAGCCCGGTGCCGCCGACATCGGCTGGGCGCGCGTCCCGCTCGGCGACCTCCACGACACGCTGGCCCGAAAGGCCCTCGACTCCGCCGGGGTCCGCACCGAACTGCGCACCCGCGTCAGTGCCGTCACTCGCACCGCCGACGGCCGCTGGAACGTCACGGCAGGCGCCGAGCGGCTGGACGCGGACGCCGTCGTCCTCGCCGTACCGCAGCGCGAGACGCACGCCCTGCTGCCCGAGGGCGCGGTCGAGGACCCGGACCGGTTCCTCGAGATCGGCACCGCGCCGATCCTCAACATCCATGTGGTCTACGACCGCACGGTGCTGCGCCGGCCGTTCTTCGCCGCGCTCGGCACCCCGGTCCAGTGGGTCTTCGACCGCACCGATGCCTCCGGCCTGTTGAGGGGTGGGCCCGAAGGGCCCTCGAGCGAGGGCGGTGGCGGGCGACGGGTGGGACAGTACCTGGCCCTGTCCCAGTCGGCCGCGGACGACGAGATCGACACCCCCGTCGCCACCCTGCGCGAGCGCTACCTCCCCGAGTTGGAGCGGCTGCTGCCCGCGGCCCGCGACGCGCAGGTACGGGAGTTCTTCGTCACCCGGGAGCGCACGGCCACGTTCGCCCCCACCCCCGGCGTCGGCAGGCTCCGGCCCGCCGCACGCACCCGTGCACCCGGCCTGTACCTGGCCGGATCGTGGACCGCCACCGGCTGGCCCGCGACCATGGAGGGCGCTGTGCGCAGCGGCTTCACCGCCGCCGGCGCCGCGCTCACCGCCCTCGGCCGTCCCCATGAACATCCGCTCCAGGAGGCGGCATGAGAACTGAGCCCGGAACCAGAGGAGAGAAAGTGCCGACTGCGCCTTCGGCGAACCCGGCTGTCGACACCGCGGACGTCACCGCGCTGCTCGAACGCGGGCGGACCCTGTCCACCCCGGTGCTGCGCGCTGCCGTGGACCGGCTCGCGCCGCCCATGGACACCGTCGCCGCCTACCACTTCGGCTGGATCGACGCCCAGGGCCGCCCCGCGGACGGCGACGGCGGCAAGGCCGTGCGCCCGGCGTTGGCGCTGCTGTCCGCGGAAGCGGCCGGGGCCGCCCCCGAGGTCGGCATCCCCGGCGCCGTCGCGGTCGAGCTGGTGCACAACTTCTCGCTGCTCCACGACGATCTGATGGACGGCGACGAGCAGCGCCGCCACCGTGACACCGTGTGGAAGGTGCACGGCCCCGCGCAGGCCATTCTCGTCGGCGACGCGCTGTTCGCGCTGGCCAACGAGATCCTGCTGGAGCTCGGCACCGTCGAGGCCGGCCGCGCGACGCGCCGCCTCACCACCGCCACCCGCAAGCTCATCGACGGGCAGGCGCAGGACATCTCCTTCGAGCACCGCGAGCGGGTCACCGTCGAGGAGTGCCTGGAGATGGAAGGCAACAAGACGGGCGCACTGCTCGCCTGCGCCGTGTCCATCGGCGCGGTGCTCGGCGGCGCCGACGACCGCACCGCCGACACGCTGGAGGCGTACGGCTACCACCTCGGGCTCGCCTTCCAGGCCGTGGACGATCTGCTCGGCATCTGGGGCGACCCCGACTCCACGGGCAAGCAGACCTGGAGCGATCTGCGCCAGCGCAAGAAGTCCCTGCCGGTCGTCGCCGCGCTCGCGGCGGGCGGACCTGCCTCCGAGCGGCTCGGCGAGCTGCTCGCGGCCGACGCCAAGAGCAACGACTTCGACAGCTTCTCCGAGGAGGAGTTCGCCACCAGGGCGGCCCTGATCGAGGAGGCCGGCGGCCGGGAGTGGACCTCCCAGGAGGCCCGCAGGCAGCACGCCATTGCCGTCGGGGCACTGGATCGGATCGAGATGCCCGACCGGGTGCGGGCGCAGCTCGTCGCGCTCGCCGACTTCGTCGTCGTACGCAAGAGATGAGCACGGCCGCGCCGGGCCGGCCGATCACGCCGTACGGACGGGACGGTCACGCCCCGGAGATGATCACGATCAACCGCATATGAGCTCGCAGTCGCCGGCCGGTGCCATGTCCGGCACCGGCCGACGGCAGACCCGCAGCAGCAGAGATCCGACTGCACGAAGGGGAAGCCATGACAGCGACGACCGACGGAAGCCCTGGGGCCCTGGGACCCCGCGCAGCCGCGGCCAGCGAACCGACCGACACACCTCCCGCCCCACCTCCCGCGGGGGGTGACACCTCTTCAGACGCCGAACGGGCGGCACAGCGGTCCATCGAGTACCTCCTCAGCCGCCAGGACCCCCAGGGCTGGTGGAAGGGCGACCTCGAGACCAACGTCACGATGGACGCAGAAGACCTGCTGCTCCGTCAGTTCCTCGGCATCCAGGACGAGAAGACCACACGGGCCGCCGCGTACTTCATCCGCGGCGAACAGCGCGAGGACGGCACCTGGGCCACCTTCTACGGCGGACCCGGAGAGCTCTCCACCACCATCGAGGCCTATGTCGCGCTGCGCCTCGCGGGCGACCGGCCCGACGACCCGCACATGGCCCGCGCCGCCGACTGGGTGCGTGCTCAGGGCGGCATCGCCGCGAGCCGCGTCTTCACCCGCATCTGGCTCGCGCTCTTCGGCTGGTGGAAGTGGGACGACCTGCCCGAGCTGCCGCCCGAACTGATCTATCTGCCCTCGTGGTTCCCGCTCAACATCTACGACTTCGGCTGCTGGGCGCGGCAGACCATCGTGCCGCTCACCATCGTCTCCGCGAAGCGCCCGGTCCGGCCCGCACCCTTCGCGCTCGACGAGCTCCACAGGGACGCCCGCCACCCGAACCCGCCCGTGCCCCGTGCCCCGGCGGCCAGTTGGGACGGCGTCTTCCAGCGGCTCGACAAGCTGCTGCACCGCTACCACAAGGTCGCCCTGCGCCCGCTGCGCCGCGCGGCCATGAGCAGCGCGGCACGCTGGATCGTCGAGCGGCAGGAGAACGACGGCTGCTGGGGCGGCATCCAGCCCCCGGCCGTCTACTCGGTCATCGCCCTGCATCTGCTCGGCTACGACCTCCAACACCCCGTGATGCGCGCCGGCCTGGAGTCGCTGGACCGCTTCACGGTCTGGCGCGACGACGGAGCCCGGATGATCGAGGCCTGTCAGTCGCCGGTCTGGGACACCTGCCTCGCCACCATCGCGCTCGCCGACGCCGGACTGCCCGCCGACCACCCCGCGCTCGTCAGGGCCGCCGACTGGATGCTCGCCGAGGAGGTCGTCAAGCGGGGCGACTGGGCCGTGCGCAAGCCCGGGCTCCCGCCGGGCGGCTGGGCGTTCGAGTTCCACAACGACAACTACCCTGACATCGACGACACCGCCGAGGTCATCCTCGCGCTGCGCCGCGTCGAGCACCCCGACCCCGCGCGGGTCGAGGCCGCGATCGCGCGGGCCGGCAACTGGACCCTCGGGATGCAGTCGAAGAACGGCGCCTGGGGCGCGTTCGACGCCGACAACACCAGCCGGTTCCCCAACCGGCTGCCGTTCTGCGACTTCGGCGAGGTGATCGACCCGCCGTCCGCCGACGTCACCGCCCACGTCGTCGAGATGCTCGCCCACGAGGGCAGGGCCCACCATCCCCGTACCCGCAGGGGAGTCGAGTGGCTGCTCGCCGAACAGGAGCCGAACGGCGCCTGGTTCGGACGCTGGGGCGTCAACTACGTCTACGGGACCGGCTCGGTGGTACCGGCCCTCACCGCGGCCGGGCTGCCCACCGCCCACCCCGCGATCCGGCGCGCCGTCCGCTGGCTGGAGTCGGTGCAGAACGACGACGGCGGCTGGGGCGAGGACCTGCGCTCCTACCGGGACGCGTCCGCGATCGGCCACGGCGCCTCCACCGCATCCCAGACCGCCTGGGCACTGCTCGCCCTGCTCGCGGCAGGAGAGCGGGACGGCAAGGCGGTCGAGCGGGGCATCGCCTTCCTCGCGGAGACACAGCGCGAGGACGGCTCCTGGGACGAGCCGTACTTCACCGGCACCGGCTTCCCCTGGGACTTCTCCATCAACTACCACCTGTACCGGCAGGTCTTCCCGCTCACGGCGCTCGGCCGCTATGTGCACGGGGAGCCCTTCGCCGGCCGGAACGGGGGCTGAGTGGACGCTGCCACGGAGCCGTCCGGCGCCACCGGACCGTCCGGCTCCACCGCCCCGCCGCTGCTGATCGCCTGCGCGCTCGGCATCGAGCGGCTCGCCCTGCGCGGCGGCGGGCGCGGCCGCGGCGGCGCGCCGGGCCCGGTGACCGTACTCCGTACGGGCATGGGCCCCACCAACGCACAGCGCGCCGTCGCACGGGCACTCCGCGACGAGCGACGGGGCGGCGCGGCGGTCATCGCCTCCGGCTTCTGCGCCGGACTCGCCCCGGGCATGCACCCGGGCGATCTGGTCGTCGCCGACGAGACCCGCGGTCCCTGGGGCGTCACGGCCTGCACGGACACCGAGCTGCTGGTGAGGGAGCTGGCCAGGACAGTGCCGGGGCGCACCGTCCACACCGGCCCGCTGACCGGCTCCGACCACGTCGTACGGGGCAACGAGCGGGCCGAGCTGGCCGCCGGCGGGGCGATCGCGGTGGACATGGAGTCCGCCGCCACGCTGCACAGCGCCCTGAGCGCGGGCCGACGCCCGGTTGCGGCCGTCCGAGTGGTCGTGGACGCTCCTGAGCATGAACTGGTCCGCATTGGCACGGTGCGCGGTGGAATATCAGCCTTCCGCGTTCTCCGTGGCGTCCTTCCCGCTTTCTATGAATGGCACCGTTCTTTGCTGCTCCCCAGGAGGTGAGCCAGATGGCCATGCCGCTCCGTCAGACCATCAAAATCGGGACCTATCTCTTTGAACAGAAGCTTCGCAGGCGTGAGAAGTTCCCGCTGATCGTGGAGCTGGAGCCGTTGTTCGCGTGCAATCTGAAGTGCGAGGGCTGCGGAAAGATCCAGCACCCGGCGGGAATCCTCAAGCAGCGCATGCCGGTCGCGCAGGCGGTCGGCGCGGTTCTGGAGTCCGGGGCCCCGATGGTCTCCATCGCGGGCGGCGAGCCACTGATGCACCCTCAGATCGACGAGATCGTCCGCCAGTTGGTGGCGCGGAAGAAGTACGTCTTCCTCTGCACCAACGCCATGCTGCTGCGGAAGAAGATGGACGAGTTCCGTCCGTCGCCGTTCTTCGCGTTCGCCGTCCACATCGACGGACTGCGCGAGCGCCACGACGAGTCGGTCGCCAAGGAGGGCGTGTTCGACGAGGCGGTGGAGGCCATCAAGGAGGCCAAGCGGCGCGGCTTCCGGGTCACCACCAACTCCACGTTCTTCAACACCGACACCCCGCAGACCGTCATCGAGGTGCTGAACTACCTCAATGACGACCTCAAGGTCGACGAAATGATGATCTCGCCCGCGTACGCCTACGAGAAGGCGCCCGACCAGGAGCACTTCCTCGGTGTCGAGCAGACCCGCGAACTGTTCAGGAAGGCCTTCGCGGGCGGCAACCGCCGGCGCTGGCGGCTGAACCACTCGCCACTCTTCCTGGACTTCCTGGAAGGCAAGGTCGACTTCCCGTGCACCGCGTGGGCGATCCCGAACTACTCGCTCTTCGGCTGGCAGCGGCCCTGCTACCTGATGAGCGACGGATACGTGCCCACGTACAAGGAGCTCGTCGAAGAGACCGACTGGAGCAAGTACGGCCGCGGCAAGGACCCGCGCTGCGCGAACTGCATGGCCCACTGCGGCTACGAGCCGACCGCCGTGCTCGCCACCATGGGCTCCCTCAAGGAGTCGCTGCGCGCCGCCCGGGAGACGGTCTCCGGCAACCGCGGATGAGGAGGGGACGGCGGGCGGTTCCGTGCCGCCCGCCGTCGCCGTGAGTGGAACAGATCAGAGAGGGGGCCCGAGCGTGACGATTCTGGAGAACATCAGGGGGCCGCGCGATCTCAAGGCGCTGACCGAAGCGGAACTGGACGAACTGGCCGAGGACATCAGGGAGTTCCTCATTCATGCGGTGGCCAGGACCGGAGGCCATCTGGGGCCGAATCTCGGCGTGGTGGAGCTCTCCATCGCACTCCACCGTGTCTTCGACTCGCCCGTCGACCGGATCCTCTGGGACACCGGACACCAGAGCTACGTCCACAAACTTCTCACCGGCCGGCAGGACTTCTCCAAACTGCGCGGCAAGGGCGGCCTCTCCGGTTACCCGTCCCGCGAGGAGTCCGAGCACGACGTCATCGAGAACTCCCACGCCTCCACCGTCCTCGGCTGGGCGGACGGGCTCGCCAAGGCCCACCAGGTCCTCGGCCGCACCGACCATGTCGTTGCCGTCATCGGGGACGGCGCGCTCACCGGCGGCATGGCCTGGGAGGCGCTCAACAACATCGCGGCCGCCAAGGACCGCCCGCTGATCCTCGTCGTCAACGACAACGAGCGCTCCTACGCGCCGACGATCGGCGGCCTCGCCAACCACCTCGCCACGCTGCGCACCACCGACGGCTACGAGCGCTTCCTCGCCTGGGGCAAGGACGTCCTCCAGCACACGCCCGTCCTCGGCCGGCCGCTGTACGAGTCCCTGCACGGCGCGAAGAAGGGCTTCAAGGACGCCTTCGCCCCGCAGGGCATGTTCGAGGACCTGGGGCTGAAGTACGTCGGCCCCATAGACGGACACGACATCGCGGCCGTCGAGTCGGCACTGCGCCGTGCCAAACGCTTCCACGGGCCGGTGCTGGTCCACTGCCTGACCCAGAAGGGCCGCGGCTATCAGCCCGCCCTGGAGGACGAGGCCGACCGCTTCCACAGCGTCGGGGTGATGGACCCGCTGACCTGCGAGCCGCTGACGCCCGCGGGCGCCCCGTCCTGGACCTCGGTGTTCGGGGACGAGATCGCCGCGATCGGCGCGGAGCGGCCCGACGTGGTGGCGATCACCGCGGCCATGCTGCATCCGGTGGGCCTGACGAAGTTCGCCGAGCGGTTCCCCGACCGGGTCTGGGACGTCGGCATCGCGGAACAGCACGCGACCGTCTCCGCCGCAGGTCTCGCCACCGGTGGCCTCCACCCCGTCGTCGCCGTCTACGCGACCTTCCTCAACCGCGCCTTCGACCAGGTGCTGATGGATGTGGCACTGCACAGGTGCGGTGTCACGTTCGTCCTCGACCGGGCCGGGGTCACCGGCACGGACGGCGCGTCCCACAACGGCATGTGGGACATGTCCGTCCTCCAGGTCGTCCCGGGGCTCCGGATCGCCGCCCCGCGCGACGCCGACCAGCTGCGCGCCCAGCTGCGCGAGGCCGTCGACGTGAGCGACGCGCCGACCGTGCTGCGCTTTCCCAAGGAGTCGGTCGGAGACCCGGTGCCGGCGCTCGGCCGGGTCGGGGGCATGGACGTACTGCACCGCAGCGACGACCGGAACCCCGGCGATACCGGCCACCAGGGTGGTGACGGCCTGCACCGCGGCGATGACGCCGATGTGCTGATCGTCTCCGTCGGAGCGCTCGCGTCCGTGTGCCTGCAGACCGCCGATCTGCTGGAGGCCCGCGGACTGCGCTGCACCGTGGTCGACCCGCGCTGGGTCAAACCCGTCGACGAACAGCTCGCCCCGCTCGCCGAGCGGCACCGCCTGGTCGCCGTCGTCGAGGACAACAGCCGGGCGGGCGGGGTCGGTGCGGCTGTCGGACAGTCGCTGCGGGACGCCGACGTGGACGTACCGCTGCGTACGTTCGGCATCCCCGAGCAGTTCCTCGCGCACGCGAAGCGCGGCGAGGTGCTGGCGGACATCGGCCTGACACCGGTGGAGATCGCCGGACGGATCAGCGCCGCCCTGGCCCGCCGCACGCACACCGACGAGCCCAAGGAGTACGGGCCATGAGCAAGGAGTTCGACCTCGGGCGGCTGCTCGCGGAGCGCGGCGGCGAACGGTACGAGCTGCACACGAGACACCTCAACCACCAGCTGCCGCGCATGCTCCGCACCATCGGCTTCGACAAGGTCTACGAGCGCGGAGAGGGCGCCTACTTCTGGGACGCCGACGGCAACGACTACCTCGACATGCTCGCCGGCTTCGGCGTCATGGGCCTCGGCAGGCACCACCCCGTCGTCCGCAAGGCCCTCCACGACGTCCTCGACGCCTCGCTCGCCGACCTCACCCGCTTCGACTGCGCGCCCCTGCCCGGGCTGCTCGCCGAGAAGCTCCTGGCCCACAGCCCGCACCTGGACCGGGTCTTCTTCGGCAACAGCGGTACGGAAGCGGTCGAGACGGCCCTCAAGTTCGCCCGGTACGCAACGGGGAAGCCCCGGGTCCTGTACTGCACGCACGCCTTCCACGGGCTCACCACGGGCTCGCTCTCGGTCAACGGCGAGGCGGGATTCCGGGACGGCTTCGCCCCGCTGCTGCCCGACACAGCGATCGAGCTGGGCGATCTGGCGGCACTGGAGCGCGAGCTGAAGCGCGGGGACGTGGCGGGCTTCGTCGTGGAGCCCATCCAGGGCAAGGGCGTGCTCGAGGCGCCGCCCGGCTTCCTCCGAGCGGCCCAGGAGCTGCTGCACAGCCACAAGGCGCTGCTCATCGCCGACGAGGTGCAGACCGGCCTCGGCAGGACCGGCGACTTCTACGCGTACCAGCACGAGGACGGCGTGGAGCCCGATCTGGTGTGTGTCGCGAAGGCCCTCTCGGGCGGCTACGTGCCGGTCGGTGCCACCCTGGGCAAGGACTGGATCTTCAAGAAGGTCTACTCGTCGATGGACAGGGTGCTGGTGCACTCGGCGAGCTTCGGCTCCAACGCACAGGCGATGGCCGCCGGGCTCGCGGTCCTGTCGGTGCTGGAGGACGAGCAGATCGTCGCGAACGCGCGGGCGACCGGGGACCTGCTCCGGACGCGGCTCGCGGCGCTCGCCGACCGCTACGAGCTGCTGCGGGACGTCCGCGGGCGCGGGCTGATGATCGGGATCGAATTCGGCAGGCCGTCGTCCCTGAAGCTGCGCAGCCGATGGACCATGCTGCAGGCCGCCCGCAAGGGACTGTTCGCGCAGATGGTGGTCGTACCGCTGCTGCAGCGGCACCGCATCCTCACCCAGGTCTCCGGCGACCATCTGGAAGTGATCAAGCTGATTCCGCCGCTGATCATCGGCGAGCCGGAGGTCGACCGCTTCGTCGAGGCCTTCACCGCCGTGATGGACGACGCCCACGGCGGCAGTGGGCTGATGTGGGACTTCGGCAAGACGCTCGTCAAGCAGGCCGTCGCCAACCGCTGAGCCCGCCAAGCGATGAGCGTCGCCGGCCCCTGAGACCCACCGCCCGTCGCTCCGACGGCGTCGGCGCCCTGGCGTGAGCACTTTTGCCTCTAGGGCAAGCAATTTGCCCCAGAGGAAAAATCCTGGCCCAATGGAGGCATGAGCCTTCCCCCAGGACACCCGGTCGGCCCGGCCGCCGCAGCGGCGGCGGACGAGCTCCCCGACGTCGCACCCCGGCTGCGCGAACTGCGCCGCCGCGGCGGCCTCACCCTGGAGGCCGCCGCCCAGCGGGCGGGCCTCTCGCCCGCCCATCTCTCCCGGCTGGAGACCGGCAACCGGCAGCCCTCGCTGCCGATGCTCCTCGCCCTCGCCAGGATCTACGGTACGACGGTCTCCGAGCTCCTCGGCGAGCTGCCGGCGGAGCGCGACGCGATCATCCGGGGCGGCCGGATGGGTCCGGCCGAGGCCGACGGCTGGACGTACCGGCAGGCCGGCGGCCGCGGGCGCGCCATGCAGGCCCTGCGCGTGCGTGTCCCGTACGGGACGCAGGGGGATCTGGTCCGGGTCCATCCCGGCGAGGAGTGGCTCTACGTCCTCGAAGGGCGGCTGCGGCTCGGCCTCGGCGACACCGTGCACGAGCTCGGACCCGGGGACGGCGCCCACTTCGACTCGCTCACCCCGCACCGGATCGGTGCCGCCACGCAGGACGGCGCCGAGTTGCTCTTCGTCCACACCCTGCTGCAGAGCCCCGACCCGCACGCACACCCGCACGCCTGAGGAGACCGCCATGCAGGACAAGCCGTCGTCGCGCCCGGACGCGAACCAGGAGCAGAAGTTCCCCGTCGGGTTGATCGTCCGGCTCTTCGCCTACCTGGTGGCGGGCCACCTCTTCGCGGCCTTCCTCTACCTGCTGTTCAGCGTGGGCGGCCAGTGACCCACCGCCCGGCGGGGTCTCAGACCGAGCCGTCCAGCAGCCGCTCGCGCAGCCGCTCACGCGTCTCGGGCGAGATCCCGAGGCCCTCGGAGAGATAACGCTCGGTGCCGCCCCAGGTCTCCTCGATCGTGTCGAACGCCGCCGCCAGATACTCGGCGCGGGCGTCGAAGAGCGGGCTGAGCAGCTCCATGACCTCCGGCGACATCCCCGCGGGGGAGGAGTCGCTGCGGCGCACCTTGTAGCGGCGGTGCGGGTCGTTCGACTTGAGGTAGTCGGCCTCGATCGCATCACGCTCGACGCCCACCGCCAGCAGCGAGACCGCGATCGACAGTCCCGCGCGGTCCTTGCCCGCCGCACAGTGCATCAGCGCCGGAACGCTGTCTTCCGCCAGCGCGTGCAGCACCCGGCTGTGCTCGGCCGTCCGCTCCTTGATGATCATTCGGTACGAGGCGGACATCCGGCCGGCCGCCTTGCCGTCGGCGAGGATCGACCTGAGCTGGGCGAGGTCGCCGTCGCGGACCATCTTCCAGAACTCGGCGCCGTCGGCGGGGTCGCTGAGCGGGATGTTGAGGTTCCGCACGCCGGGCAGCTCGACGTCGGGGCCCTCCAGCTTGTGGTCGGCGGCGTTGCGGAAGTCGAAGACCGTGTGGAGCCCGAGGGACGAGAGGAAAGCGGCGTCGCTCTCGGTGGCGTGCGCGAGGTGGCCGCTGCGGAAGAGCCGTCCGTACTGCACCCGGCGCCCGTCGACGGTCGGCAGTCCGCCCACGTCCCGGAAGTTGCGCACCCCGGCGAGCTCGGGTTCGGTCGACGGGGGCTGGGGCAGCTGCTGCGTCACGGGGGCTCCTCCGTGTCTGCGGTCGGCACTGCTCGCCGACGATGGCGCGCTCCCGACCCTACGACATCGATTCCTCAGGCAATCATCTTGGTGGTCGGGGCAAGAGCGTTGCCTCCAGGGCGGGTTCGACCGATGATGTTCGGACCTGTGCGAATCTGGGGGGTTGGGATGATCGAGCCGGTCGGCAAGGGGCGAATCTGGGTGCTGTCCGGGCGCACGAGCAGCTACGCGCTCCACATCACCGACCGCGACGAGCTCCTGCATCTGCACTGGGGGCCCCGGATCGGACCGGCCGACGCCGAGGCCCTGGCGGCCCGGCCCCTCCCGCCCTACTGGCCGTTCGAGTCGCAGCTCGACGGCCACGAGGAGTATCCGGTCGAGGGCGGCCCCCGGTTCGTACGGCCCGCCCTCTCCGTACGCACGGAAGCGGCGCGCGGCACCGAATGGCGCTACGACGACGCACAGGTGGACGGTGACGAGCTGCGGCTGCGCTTCGACGACCCCCTGCACGGCCTCGCGCTGACCCTGCACTACCGGATGCGGGACGACTCCGACGTGGTCGAGCGCTGGGTCACGGTGGCGCACGCGGGGGAGGGGCCGGCCCTGGAGCTGCTGCGCGCCGACGCCGCCGTATGGACGCTGCCCTCCCGCGACCGGCGCCGGCTCTCCCAGCTGCACGGCCGCTGGGCGGCCGAGTCCCGGCTCGTACGGTCGGAGCTCACGTACGGAGAGAAGGTGCTCGGGTCGCGCCGCGGGCACACCGGCCACCAGCACCTCCCCTGGGCCGCCGTCGACGACGGAGAGGCCACGGAGGAGACGGGGGAGGTGTACGGCTGCGCCCTCGGCTGGTCGGGATCATGGCGGATCGCCGTACAGCACCTGCCCGACGGCCAGGTGCAGATCAGCGGCGGCGCCGGCTACGACGACTCCGGGCTGCTGCTCCTCGCGCCCGGTGAGACATACACCTCACCCGTCTTCGCCGGGCTGTGGACCGACAAGGGCTTCGGCGGTGCCAGCCGCGCCTGGCACGCCTGGCAGCTGGCGCATGTGATTCCGGACGCGCGGGCCTCCCGGCCGGTCCTCTACAACTCCTGGGAGGCCACCGGCTTCGACATCTCGGAGGAGCAGCAGCGGGCCCTGGCGCGCCGGGCCGCCGGGATCGGGGTCGAGCTCTTCGTGGTGGACGACGCCTGGTTCGGGAAGCGCACCAGCGACCGGGCGGGGCTCGGCGACTGGACGCCGAACCCGGACCGCTTCCCGCAGGGGCTGAAGCCGCTCGCCGAGGAAGTGCACGCGCTGGGCATGCGGTTCGGGATCTGGGTCGAGCCGGAGATGGTCAACGCCGACAGTGATCTTTACCGCGCCCACCTTGGCGGCCTGGGTGACGGACAGCCCTAATGTGCAGCTCAACAGCTCCCTGCGGTTCCGTTTCGTCAGCGCGATGGCCGGGGTGCTGGGCGTCGGGGGCGACCTCACGCGATGGAGCGAGGACGAGCTGACCGAGGCCCGCGGCTGGGTGGCTCTCTACAAGAAGATCAGGCCGGTCGTGCAGCACGGCGCGCTCCACCGGCTGCGGCCGCCGGAGGGCGGGCTGAGCGCCGTGCAGTACATACGCGGCGACGAGATCGTCGTCCTGGCGTGGCTGCAGGCTCAGCACTACGGAGAGCGGCCGCCCGCGATCAGGCTGCGGGGGCTCGATCCGGCGGCGGCGTACGAGTGCCTGGACACGGAGACGGCGTACCGGGGTGCGGTGCTGCTGCATCACGGAATGGACACGGGGCTGCGCGGTGATCTCGATGCGGTCGTGCTGCGGCTGAGGCGTCGGATCGGCCGGATCTGACCCTTCCGTTTGCTAAGTCGGACCTGGCTCGTCATATGCCTTTAATGGGGCTTCTGTCCGAATTCAAATGCTTTAGCAGAACACGCCCCGATTGCCAGGGAGATGGGCGTCGTTGCGTGAGCGGGATCATATTCGTGACGGTCTGTTGCCGTGTCCCGTCATCAATTCCCCTTGCGGGTAAGGAAATCAGGGATCCCCGATCGACGGAGGGTGACCGGGAAGTCCCTCTTGCCAGGGACTGGGTGAATGTCGGGTCAATGGGGAGGCTTGTACCCGCCGATTTGCTCGCTTACGGTCGCCGCAATCCGGTCGGACCGCCTAATCCTGCCGCCGACCGGAATACGCACCCACCCCACGCGTGGCAGGAGCGGGGGACCCAGGTAGTTCGCCGGTCCGGAGTTCCGGACGGCTAGGGGTCAAGTCGCGTGCAAGCGCGACCGGGCATCTCCAGCCCGAACCCGACAGCTCACCTCGTAGGCGCCGGAGAGGAATTCGCCATGCCCAAGGGCAAGCATCGCCGTCCGAGGACCAACCCGATCACGCGCGGATTCGTCGCCGCGGGCACGGGTGGCGCCGCCATCGCAGTCCCGCTCATCGGCGCCGCAGGTGCACACGCCGCGGAGGCGTCCGCGCCCACCGTGACCCGCGAGCATGTCGCCACCGTCGCCCAGAAGGCCGCCCCGCAGACGCCGAAGGCGGGGAAGGCCGCCAAGACCTACACGGTCGTGGTGGGCGACTACCTGTCCAAGATCGCCGTGGAGCAGGACATCGACGGCGGCTGGAAGAAGCTGTACGCGGACAACCGCGCGGCCGTCGGCGAGAACCCGTCGCTGATCCACCCGGGCCTCAAGCTCACCATCGGCGCCAAGGCCCAGGCGAAGGCCCCGGCCGAGGCTCCGGCCAAGGTCGAGGCTCCCGCGGAGGCGAAGACGAAGGTGCGGGCCGAGGTTCCGGCCAAGGCCGAGGCTCCCGCGGAGGCGAAGACGAAGGTGCGGGCCGAGGTTCCGGCCAAGGCCGAGGCTCCCGCGAAGGCCGAGCGCACGCAGGCCCGCGCCGAGTCCGGCTCCGCAGCCGCCAAAGCGCCCGCCGCTGCCCCGGCCGCCGCCCCGCAGCGCAGCCTCTCCGACTACTTCGCGGCCCCCGTCGACGCGAGCATCACCACCGCCTACCGCACCGCCGGGGCCATGTGGTCCAGCGGCTACCACACCGGTGTCGACTTCGCCGCTGCCACCGGCACCTCCGTCAAGGCCGTCGGCGCCGGCACCGTCGTCTCGGCCGGCTGGGCCGGCGCGTACGGCAACCAGGTCGTCATCCGGCACAACGATGGCACGTACTCGCAGTACGCCCACCTCTCCTCCCTCGCGGTCTCGTCCGGCGAGAGCGTGAGCGGCGGGCAGCAGATCGGCCTCTCCGGCTCCACCGGCAACTCCACCGGGCCGCACCTGCACTTCGAGATCCGCACCACCCCGAACTACGGCTCGGACATCGACCCGCTGGCGTACCTCCGCCAGCACGGTGTCTCCCTGTGAACCTGACGTAACGTCAGCAGAGTCCGCCGTTCCCCGACCTGACCCAGGGGGACGGCGGACGCGTGTGTGCCGCCGTATTCCCGTCGGCCGGGAAACTGACCAGGTGGTTTATCTCACGCCTCGTCAACCCCTCCCTACGGTGGCGTAGGTCACTTCACGCCGTGAATGATGTCTCGACGTGGCAGACGATTCGAGATCAAGAACAAATGGTGCATTCGGGTCGTACGCGGCGATCGGTGACAGTTTCACCGAGGGCGTCGGAGACCCCGGACCCGAGGGTCAGTTCGTGGGCTGGGCGGATCGCCTCGCGGTCCTGCTCGACGACCGCGTACCGGAACACACCTTCCGCTACGCCAATCTCGCCGTACGCGGCCGCCTGCTCGACCAGATCGTGGCCGAACAGGTCCCGCGTGCGAAGGAACTCACCCCCGACCTGGTGACCTTCTGCGCGGGCGGCAACGACATCATCCGGCCCGGCACCGACCCCGACGACGTCGCCGAGCGCTTCGAACGAGCCGTCGCCGACCTCACCGGCGCCGTCGGCACCGTCATGGTGACCACCGGCTTCGACACCCGCGGCGTGCCCGTGCTCCGCCATCTGCGCGGCAAGATCGCCACGTACACCGCGCACGTCCGCGCCATCGCCGACCGCTACCACTGCCCGGTCCTCGACCTCTGGTCGCTCAAGTCCGTCCAGGACAGGCGTGCCTGGGACGACGACCGGCTGCACCTGTCGCCCGAGGGGCACACGCGCGTCGCACTCCGCGCCGCCCAGGTCCTCGGCCTGGACGTGCCCGCCGACCCGGACCAGCCGTGGCCCCCACTGCCACCGCGCGGCACGCTCGAGGTCCGGCGCGACGACATCCACTGGGCGCGCGAGTACCTCGTGCCGTGGATCGGTCGGCGCCTGCGGGGCGAGTCCTCCGGCGATCACGTCGAGCCGAAGCGTCCGGATCTGCTCCCGCTGTCAACTTGACCCGGCCGTAAACGACCGGGCTTGGAGGTAGCGCCCAACTGGCTGCCGGGTGGGCTCCTGCGTCCAGACACCCCTATGGGGTGGCAGGGACGCGTGACTCACGCCCCGCAGTCCACGCAGCCTCGCCCTTGCGGGCGATGTTGCGGGAGGCGTTCCGGTCTGCGTGGGCAACGACCCCGCAGTTCCGGCAGGTGAAGTGGGCCTGGCTTGCCCGGTTCTTCTTGTCGATGTGGCCGCACTCGCAGCACTGCTGCGAGGTGTAGGCGGGATCGACGAAGACCACGGGCACGCCGGCCCT
>NZ_JBHWKX010000046.1:0-59772 GCF_042730885.1 Streptomyces sp. NPDC059909 | reverse complement strand
ACGCTCTCCCCGCCCCATTCCCCCTGCATACGCAGCAGTCTGGCCCCACACCAGTACGCGCGAGGCCAGAACCGAGATTTTCAGTGATCTTCTAGACCACTGAGTCAATGGTTCGGACCAATTCCGAGGAGTGTTCGGGAAGGGCCCGAAGAGTGCCGCGGCAAAGCGGAAGGGAAAATTCCACCCCGTGACGGAAGCCCCCGGATCGGGCATACTCAACCCGCCACAGCCGCTGGTCAGCCACTTCCGTGATCCGGGAGGGCAGCATCGGCGCACCAAGTGACATCCGGCGGCGCCGCCCTACCCTTCGCGCGCGACCGCCGCAGCGCCCGACAGGGAGGAGAGCGCCGTAATGCCCGACCGCGCCCCGCAGCCGGTGGACCGCATGCTGCCCACCGAGGAGTCCAGGGATCTCATCGCCCTGGTCCGAGAGATCGCCCAGCGGGAGATCGCACCCCGCGCGGCCGAGGAGGAGGACGCGGGTCACTTCCCGCGCGACACGTTCGCGCTGCTCTCCGACTCCGGTCTGCTCGGCCTGCCGTACGACTCCGCCTACGGCGGCGGCGGCCAGCCGTACGAGGTCTACCTCCAGGTGCTCGAGGAGCTCGCCGCCGCCCGCCTCACCGTCGGCCTCGGCGTCAGCGTCCACACGCTCGCCTGCCATGCCCTGGCCAACTACGGCACCAAGGAGCAGCAGGCCGAGCACCTCCCCGCGATGCTCGGCGGCGGGCTGCTGGGCGCCTACTGCCTCTCCGAGCCGTCCTCCGGCTCGGACGCCGCCTCCTTGCGGACGAAGGCGGTGCGCGACGGGGGCGACTGGGTGCTCACCGGCACCAAGGCCTGGATCACCCACGGCGGGGTCGCCGACTTCTACACCGTTCTCGCCCGCTCGGGCGGTGAGGGTCCGCGCGGCATCACCGCGTACCTGGTGCCGGGCGACGCGGAGGGCCTGAGCGCTGCCGCGCCCGAGAAGAAGATGGGCATGAAGGGCTCGCCCACGGCTCAGCTGCACTTCGACGGCGTACGCGTCCCGGACGCCCGCCGCGTCGGCGACGAGGGACAGGGCTTCGCGATCGCGCTCTCGGCGCTGGATTCCGGGCGCCTCGGCATCGCGGCCTGCGCCATCGGTGTCGCCCAGGCGGCGCTCGACGAGGCGGTCTCGTACGCCACCGGCAGGCAGCAGTTCGGCCACCCCATCGCGGACTTCCAGGGGCTGCGCTTCATGCTCGCCGATATGGCGACGAAGATCGAGGCGGGCCGCTCGCTGTACCTCGCCGCCGCCCGGCTGAGGGACGCGGGCAGGCCGTTCTCCCAGCAGGCCGCCATGGCCAAGCTGTTCTGCACGGACGCGGCGATGCAGGTGACCACGGACGCGGTCCAGATCCTCGGCGGGTACGGCTACACCGCGGACTTCCCGGTCGAGCGGCTCATGCGCGAGGCCAAGGTGCTCCAGATCGTCGAGGGCACCAATCAGATCCAGCGCATGGTCATCGCCCGTCACCTCGCTGGGCCAGAGTCCCGCTGACCCATCCCGTCCGCCGGGTCCACGCCGGCGCCGCCGTGAGCCTGTTCCACTCCTGGTCACGGCGGCCCGGCAGGGTCCGGCCCGCGCTCGCCCAGTTGCGCAGCAGATCGCGGTAGATAGGCGGATCCGCCGAGTGCGGAACCGATTCTTCCTGACGTGGCGTCGTCAGGCGCCGGCGGCCTGGGCCGCCCAGGGGGTACTGCGGGGTCATGCCCGTCAAAACGTCCGTCGGCCGCGTGGGGTCACCGTCACGCCGATTCGAGCGGCAGTTCGTGTTGTACCCGTCGTGGGGGTACGCGGGCAGAGGTGGCTCCGGCGGGCTCCGGCGTGCCCCGAAGCGGTCGTGCGACGGTCCGGGGACGGCCCCTTACGCGCCTCCGGGGCGGCCGGGGAGCGCTCCGGTCGAACGTGCGCGCACGCTCCGCCCCGCGGGCCCGCGGCGGTGACACGAGTATGGCCCTCGGCGGGCTTTCTGACGTACCGTCAATTCCCCTGCCGACCTGGAGGCCGCCGTGTCAGAGGACCGTCCGATCGCGCTCGACGAGTACCCGATCCACCAGGCTCCGCTCTCGATGAAGCACGTCGTCACGGGCGATCGCAACGCCTACGACCGGTGCATCTTCCATGTCCTCGACCACGAGGGCCGCGCGCTCCTCGTCGCGGGCCTGGGCGTCTACCCCAACGCCGGGATCATCGACGCCCACGCCACCGTCCGCATCGGCGACCAGCTGCACGCCGTACGGGCGTCCGACGCGCTCGGCGACGACCGGATGCGCCTGTCGGTCGGACCGCTGCACATCACGGTCGACGAACCGCTGCGGCGGATCCGGCTGCGCTGCGAGGCCGATCCCGGCGACCCCGGGTCGTTCTCGTACGACATCGTCTGGCAGGCCGACTTCCCGGCCGTATGGGAACCCCACCACGTCCAGCGGCGCGGCGAGCGGCTGATCCTCGAAGGACGCCGCTTCGTGCAGGCCGGTCACTGCACCGGCACGATCCGGGCGGGCGGCGAGGAGTTCACCGTGACGGCGGGGGAGTGGACCGGCACGCGCGACCGCAGCTGGGGGGTGCGGCCCATACCCGGCGAAGAGCCGGGCCGCGCCGACGAGTTCCGCCCGGAGGGCTTCCACTGGCTCTGGGTGCCCGTCCGCTTCGACGACCGCTTCCTGATGGTCATCGCCCAGGAGGACGCCGACGGCCACCGCACCCTCAACGAGGCCGTGCTCGTACGCGCCGGCGCGCGCGACGTCCAGCTCGGCTGGCCCCACACCGACATCACCTACCGGCCTGGCACACGCCACCCCGAGCGTGCGGTCATCCATCTGACCGACCCGGCCCGCAAGCCTCTGGAGCTGGGTGTGGAGACCCTCTGCTCGTCCCCGCTCGCCGTCGGCGCCGGCTACCCGCCCGCCGGCGACTGGCAGCACGGCACGTGGCGGGGCCGCGACTGGACCGACCGCCGGACGTACCACCTCTCGGACCCCGCGGCCCACTCCATGGCCGCCTACGGGGTCACCGACCATGCCGCGCGCTTCACCCTCGAAGGCCGCACCGGCTACGGGATCTTCGAGCACGGCACCTTCGGCCGCCACGACCCGAGCGGCTTCACGGGCTACGACTCGGTCGCGTAGGGGGTGTGCGGTGAGGGCGACGCCCACCCGTGCCCCAGCCCGAACAACCCACCCACCACCCCGCGAGGAGCATCCGCCATGCCCACGGCACCCCGCCCCCGCACCACCACCCGTGACCCGCAGTCGCTCGCTCTCCGGCTGACCGCCTGGCTGGACGCCCGGCTGCCCGGGGCCAAGGTCGCGAACATCCGCGTACCCGAGTCCAACGGCATGTCCAGCGAGACGCTGCTCTTCGACATCGACCACCCTGAACCGCCCCTGCGCGCCTGCGCGTTGCGTCTCGCCGCCGACCCGGACGCGTACACGATCTTCCCCGTCTACGACCTGCGCGCGCAGTACGAGATCATGCGCGGCGTCGCCCGGCACACCGATGTGCCCGTGCCGCGCGTGCTGTGGCTGGAGGAGGATCCGGTGCCGCTGGGCGCACCGTTCTTCGTCATGGAGCGGGTCGACGGCCGCGTGCCGCCGGACGTCATGCCCTATACATACGAGGGCAATTGGCTGCACGCGGCGACCGACGCCGAACGCGCCGACTTGGAGGAGGCCACCGTCTCCCTCATCGCCCGGCTCCACGACCAGTACCCGGTCGCGGCCACGGCCACCGAGGGCAGCGCCCTGAGACGCCACGTGGACGTCCAACGCGACTACTACGGCTGGGTCGTGGACGGGCTGCCGCGCTCACCGCTCATCGAGCGGGCCTTCGACCGGCTGGAGGCGCTCTGGCCCGCCGACGAGGGCCCCGCCGTACAGAACTGGGGCGACGCGCGCATCGGCAACATCATCTACGACGGCTTCGTCCCCGCCGCGGTCCTCGACTGGGAGATGGCCGCGCTCGCCCCGCGCGAGGTCGACCTCGGCTGGACGGTCTACCTGCACCGCTTCTTCCAGGATCTGACCGTCGGCTTCGGCCAGGCCGGACTGCCGGACTTCCTGCGCCGCGACCGCATCGAGCGGCGCTACGCCGAACTCACCGGCCACACACCGCGCGACATGGACTTCTACACCCTCTACGCCGCCCTGCGGCACGCCGTCGTGATGCTGCGCGTGGCGTACCGCCAGGTGCACTTCAAGGAGGTGGAGGTGCCGGAGAACCCGGACCGGATGATCCTGCACCACGACAGCCTCGCCGCCATGGTGCAGGGCACGTACGGGTAGAGCGGACCGGCGGGTGGACCTCAGGCGGCCCGCCGCATCCGGGGCACCTTCATGGGGCGCGAGCCCGGACCGCCGACGTGCGAGAAGGGCTGCGTCCGCCAGTCGAGCCCCTGGGGGAGCGTCAACAGGAGCGCGGTGTCCTGCTCCTGGACCTCGAGGGACTCGTCGGCGGGCCGTGCGTCGACGGACGGCCGGCCGGTCCCGGCACACACCGACAGTACGAACGGATTCCACGGCGTCGGGCACAGTGCGTGCTCCGGCAGCGCGTCCTCGTCGGCGAGCAGCGCGATCGGCTGCGCGCAGTCCGGGCAGATCACCCGGTACATCTCGAACGTGTCGTAGGCGTCGAGCTCGTCGTCCTCGTGGGATGCGACGGATTCAAGAGGCTCCGGTTCGGTACGTCCGGTGCGCTTCACACTCTGCATGGAGATTCTCCCCCTCGGGTGGGCCGACCAGGCACTTGCGGCCTCGACCACACCAAGCACTTCCCTCCGGGCCCCTCGGGTAACCGTGAGGTCTCGACGGACACGGCCCTCGGCCTGTGGTGTTCGTCACATGCCTGCCGCAGGTGCCCGTCCACGACGCATCCGACTGTGCCGGAAGCGACCTGGGGCAATAGGTTGATCCGCATGGAGGAGCTGGATCGTCAGATCGTCGAGTTGCTCGTCAAGGACGGGCGCATGAGCTACACCGACCTGGGCAAGGCCACGGGCCTGTCCACCTCGGCGGTGCATCAGCGCGTCCGGCGGCTCGAGCAGCGCGGCGTCATCCGCGGGTACGCCGCCGTCGTGGACTCGGAGGGGGTCGGGCTGCCGCTCACCGCGTTCATCTCGGTGAAACCCTTCGACCCCAGCGCCCCCGACGACATCGCCGAGCGGCTCGCCGGCGTGCCCGAGATCGAGGCCTGCCACAGCGTCGCCGGCGACGAGAACTACATCCTCAAGGTCCGCGTCGCCACTCCGCTGGAGCTGGAGGAGCTACTGGGGCAGATCCGCTCGCTGGCCGGCGTGTCCACCCGTACGACCGTGGTGCTCTCCACCCCGTACGAGGCACGGCCGCCGCGAATCTAGGCTGTTCCCCATGAGTGAGAGCGCGCCCCCGGCCGAACACCGCACCGTACTGCTGCGCGGTGGTGACGTACACAGCCCCGCCGATCCCTTCGCCACCGCCATGGTCGTGGAGCGCGGGCACATCGCCTGGGTGGGCTCCGAGGGGGCGGCGGACGCCTTCGCGTCCGGCGTCGACGAGGTCATCGACCTGGAGGGCGCCCTCGTCACCCCCGCGTTCGTGGACGCACACGTGCACACCACGGCCACCGGGCTCTCGCTCACCGGCCTCGACCTGTCCGGCGCCGCCTCGCTCGCCGAGTCCGCGGACCGCATCCGCGCGTACGCGGCGGCGCGGCCCACCGACCGCATCCTCATCGGGCACGGCTGGGACGCCTCGCGCTGGCCCGAGCGGCGGCCGCCCCGGCGCGACGAGCTGGACGAGCTCACCGGCGGCCGCCCGCTCTATCTCACCCGTATCGACGTCCATTCGGCCGTCGTCACCACCGCACTGCTGGACCTGGTGCCGGGGGTCCGGAGCATGCCGGGCTTCCGTGACGGTGAGCCGCTGACCGGGGACGCCCACCACGCCGTGCGCTCCGCCGCGTACGCCGCCGTCTCCCCCGAGCAGCGGGCAGCGGCCCAGCGTGCCGCGCTCCGGCACGCCGCATCCCTGGGCATCGGCACCGTCCACGAGTGCGCGGGGCCGGACATCTCGTCCGAGGACGACTTCGTCGGCCTCCTCAAGGCGGCCTCCGACGAGCCGGGTCCGCGCGTCGTCGGCTACTGGGCCGACACGGACGTGGAGCGGGCGCGCGCCCTCGGGGCCGTCGGCGCGGCCGGCGACCTCTTCGCCGACGGCTCGCTCGGCTCGCACACGGCCTGCCTCCACGAGCCCTACGCCGACGCCCCGCACTCCGGAGTCGCCCATCTCGACGCGGCGGCCGTCGCCGCCCATGTCACGGCCTGCACCGAGGCGGGGATCCAGGCCGGCTTCCACGCCATCGGCGACCATGCGATCAGCAATGTCGTCGAGGGAATGCGGGCGGCCGCGGACGCCCTGGGCCTCGCCCGGATCCGGGCCGCCAGGCACCGCGTCGAGCACGCCGAGATGCTCACCCCCGAGACCGTCGCCGCCTTCGCCGAGTACGGACTGACCGCCTCCGTGCAGCCCGCCTTCGACGCGGCCTGGGGCGGTGACACGGGAATGTACGCCCAGCGCCTGGGCATCGAGCGCGCCCGCACCCTCAACCCGTACGCCGCGCTGCTACGCGCCGGTGTCCCGCTCGCCTTCGGCTCGGACAGCCCGGTGACCCCGCTCGACCCCTGGGGCACGGTCCGCGCCGCGGCCTTCCACCGCACGCCCGAGCACCGGATCTCCGTGCGCGCCGCGTTCACCGCCCACACCCGGGGCGGCTGGCGGGCGATCGGCCGGGACGACGCGGGCACCCTGGTGCCCGGCGCGCCCGCCGACTACGCGATCTGGCGCACCGGCGAACTCGTCGTCCAGGCCCCCGACGACCGGGTCGCCCGCTGGTCGACGGACCCCCGTTCCGGCACCCCTGGCCTGCCCGATCTCACCCCCGGCACGGCGCTCCCGGTCTGCCTGCGAACCGTGGTCTTCGGACAAACGGTCTACGTACGACCGAACGAGTGACATCGGGATATTTCGCACCGTCGATCGACGCGCCGAAGGTTCGGTCGCGACCTGCGGATCTTCGTCACTGACCAGCCGATTCGGTCAATCGCCGCAGATCACACGACTGTTGACAGACCGCGGCCGGGGGCCGGTAGGTTCGGCCGAGTCCACCACAGGACGTCCGACCGGTCGAACCTCCACGCAGTCGTCGAACGCCGCTGGGTCATGGGGTGGTGCGCCGCACCGGCGCCCCACCACTGGGAGCCAGGTTCAGCGCTCGCGCCTCGGGGGCGAGGGAAGGTTCCGGCCGGTGGGGGTCCCCCCTGCTCCGCAGGAGCTCGGGGGAAGGTGCGACCCGGGTGGGGCCCGGCGTTCAGTAGACAACGGCTCTCGGTCGACCCGCAGCCAGCGGGTCCCAGGCCGGCCCGAAGGACGCCGGGCCCCGATCCGAAGGACGCCGGACCCGGACCCTGACCCGTTCTCCCATTCGTCCGTGCCGCTTCGTCCGTGCCGCCGTGGTGTCACCACCGGCGCTCGCTATGGTGGGGCTCTGCGTACGGACGTTAGGGGCAGCAGTGAACGACGGTGGTCAGAGGCGGTACGGCCCGCTCGGCAGAGCCTTGGTGATCATCCCCACCTACAACGAGGCGGAGAACATCGAGCCGATCGTCTCGCGGGTGCGCGCAGCGGTGCCGGAGGCCGACATCCTGGTCGCCGACGACAACAGCCCCGACGGCACCGGCAAGATCGCCGACGAGATCGCCGGCGAGGATGCACAGGTGCACGTCCTGCACCGCAAGGGCAAGGAAGGGCTCGGCGCCGCCTATCTCGCGGGGTTCCGCTGGGGCATCGAGCACGGCTACGGCGTCCTCGTCGAGATGGACGCCGACGGCTCCCACCAGCCCGAGGAGCTGCCCCGGCTGCTCACCGCGCTCAAGGGCGCCGACCTCGTCCTCGGTTCCCGCTGGGTCCCCGGCGGCCGGATCGTCAACTGGCCCAAGTCCCGCGAGTTCATCTCCCGGGGCGGCAGCCTCTACTCCCGCGTCCTCCTTGACGTCCCCATCCGCGATGTCACCGGAGGCTTCCGCGCCTTCCGCAAGGAGACCCTGGAAGGCCTCGGCCTGGACGACGTGGCCTCCGCGGGCTACTGCTTCCAGGTCGATCTGGCCCGCCGCGCCGTCGGCGCCGGCTTCCACGTCGTGGAGGTCCCGATCACGTTCGTCGAGCGGGAGCGGGGCGACTCCAAGATGAGCAAGGACATCCTCGTCGAGGCGCTGTGGCGGGTCACCGCCTGGGGCATCGGCTCGCGGGCCAACCGCCTGCTGGGCCGGGGCTCGTCCAAGCGCCCGTCCTGATCTCACCTTTACGCCACTCCGGCCGGCGCCCAGGCACACTGGGGGGCATGACGACCGGCGCACCCACACCGACCGCCCCCAGGCGCTCACGCGCCCGTACCCTCCTTCCCCTCGGCATCGCCGCCTGGCTGGTGCTGGAGATCTGGCTGCTGACGGTCGTGGCCGGAGCGGCCGGCGGGCTCACCGTGTTCGCCCTGCTCGTGGGCGGCGCAGTGCTCGGGGCCGTGGTCATCAAGCGGGCCGGCCGCCGCGCCTTCCGCAATCTCACGGAGACCCTTCAGCGGCAGCAGCCGGGCGTCGCGCCCGCGGCCGCCCCTGGGGACCGCCCGAGCAGCGGCAACGGTCTGCTGATGCTGGGCGGGCTGCTGCTGATGCTGCCCGGTCTGATCTCCGACGCCGTGGGACTGCTGCTGCTCGTGCCGCCGGTCCGTGCGGCTCTGGGGCGTTACGCTGAGAAGTCGCTGGAACGCAGGATGCGGCAGGCCACTCCCGGTTCCCTCGGCGATGCCTTCCGGCAGGCCCGCATTCACCGCCCGGACGGAAAGATCGTGCAGGGTGAGGTCATCCGCGAGGACGTGCCGCCCACGCCGCGCCGCCAGGACGAGAGCACCCGCCCTCCACTGACCCCGTAGTCCGGCCGGTGCGGTGCCGCCTCCCCCGTATCGCACAGGCGGCACCGTGCCGCGCACGCGTACCCGGCGGCGCGTCCGAGGTGCCGCGGGACGTCCGTGCCGAGACGAGAAAAGCCGCGGGCTGCGGCACACCTTCCGTGTGCGGCAGCCCGCGGCTCTTTGTTCTCTATGGGTGGTGCCTCGTTACGCGGACTTCCGGCTGTCGCGCGGGTGCACCGCAATGTTCATGGCGCCGGAGCGCAGGACCGCCAGCCGCTCGGCCAGCACTTCCTCCAGCTCCTCGCGGGTGCGCCGCTCCATGAGCATGTCCCAGTGCGTACGCGCGGGCTTGCCCTTCTTCTCCTCGGGGCCGTCCCCGTCCACCAGGAGTGCCTGGGCGCCGCACGCCTTGCACTCCCACTCCGGCGGAATCTCCGCCTCTACCGAGAACGGCATCTCGAAACGATGTCCGTTCTGGCATGCGTACTCCACCGCCTGGCGCGGGGCCAGATCGATGCCGCGGTCGGTCTCGTAGCTGGTCACCACGAGGCGCGTGCCGCGAAGAGCTCGCTCACTCATGAATCGTGCCTCCCGGGCTTGTCGCCCACAGGACAGGTGTCGCTGTCGTCGTCATCCGGTCAACGTCCGGTCGGCGGTAAAGATTCCCGTTGCATTCCCGTTGCGGGTCATGCGTCGTTGCCCGTCGTGCCGCCCCTTGTTGTACCCACCAGTGCCCGGTTTGTCACATCTGGCAGAAAGTGTCACCCAGCGTTTTGACGTTTTCAGCACGCAGTAACGGTCCGCCTGGCAGGCCAAAGGCGTACACTACCGGCCTTTCACTTCAACGTCTAAATCCGTTCCGGTACGGGGTTCCCCGCAGCCGCCACCGCACGCCGCACCGGGACCCGCGCGAGCAGCACGAATCCCAGTCCGAAGAAGATCACCAACGAGATGATGGCATCCCGGTAGCTTCCCGTCAGCTGGAATGCCAGACCGAACACCAGTGGGCCCAGCCAGCTCAGCCCGCGGTCGCTCATCTCGTACGCGGAGAAGTACTCGGCCTCCTTGCCGCGCGGCACCAGATGCGAGAACAGCGACCGCGACAGCGCCTGGCTGCCGCCGAGCACCAGCCCGATCGCGCCGGCGAGTGCGTAGAACCACACCGGCGTCCGCGCCGGCAGGAAGTACCCGGCCGCCAGGATGAGCGTCCACACCGCGAGCGAGCCGAGGATCGTCCGCTTCGCGCCGTACACCCCGGCCAGCCGTCCCATCCCCAGCGCACCGACCACCGCCAGCACCTGCACCAGCAGCACCGCCGTGATCAGCGTCGTCTGATCCAGCCCCAGCTCCTCCGAGCCGTACACCGACGCCTGCGAAATCACCGTCTGCACCCCGTCGTTGTAGACCAGGTACGCGAGCAGGAACGACAGCGTCAGCGGATACCGGCGCATGTCCCGCAGCGTCGCGACGAGCTGCCGCCAGCCCGCCCCGACCGCACCCTCGCCCGGCGGGAGCCCGTCGCCCGCCGCCAGGCGCCGGTCGCGCAGCCGCCGCAGCGGTACGAGCGTGAACGCACCCCACCACACTCCGGCCGACGCGAGACAGATGCGCACCGCCTCCGACTCGGACAGCCCGAAGGACTCGTGCCCCGTGTACAGCACCAGGTCGAGCACGAGCACGAACGCCCCAGACGTGTAGCCGAAGGCCCAGCCCCGAGAGGACACCGCGTCCCGCTCGTCGGGCTCGGCGATCTGCGGCAGGTACGCGTTGTAGAGCACCATCGATACGGACAGCGACGCGTTCGCGACGATCAGCAGGAACGCGCCCAGCAGATAGCGGTCGCCGTCCAGGAAGAACATGCCCGCCGTGGCGGTGGCCCCCAGATACGCCGAGAGGGCGAGCAGCGGCTTCTTCCGGCCCGTGCGGTCCGCCACGGCGCCCGCGAGCGGCATCACCAGCACCGCCAGCACCACCGAGACGGACACCGCGTACGCGAAGACCGAACCGGCCCGGACCGGGACGCCGAGCGGATGGACGAAGCCCTCCGCGTCCGCCGCGGCCTTGGCGACCGACGTCAGATAGGGACCGAGGAAGACGGTGAGCACGCTCGTGGAATACACGGAGCAGGCAAAGTCGTAGAAGTACCACCCGCGTTGCTGCCCCCGGCGTTCGCCGTCGTCCGGCTCGGCGGTCCGGTCCGCGGTCTCAGCGGTCATGCGGCGCCCCCTCGATCGTCCCCATGGAGAAGAGGCGCGGCGCCCGGACCGTACGGACCGCTCAGACCCAGACTCCCCGGTCGGTCAGTACCGTGCGCAGCGTCTCCAGATGATCGGTCATGATGCCATCGACTCCCAGGTCCAGGAGGGTGGCCATCCGATCCGCGTCGTTCACCGTCCACACGTGCACCTGGAGACCGCGGGCGTGGGCCTCCCGCACGAAGCGCCGGTCCACGACCTTGATGCCACTCTGCGACTCGGGGACCTGCGCGCAGACCGCGCCCGCACGCAGCGCCGCCGGAATGCCGAAGGAGCGCAGCCGCAGCCCCAGCACCCCGCGCACGCCGAACGAGGTCGCCAGCCGCGGGCCCGCGAGCCGGTGCGCCCGCGACACCCGGCTCTCCGAGAACGAGCCGATGCACACCCGGTCCCAGGCCGCCGTGCGCCGCACCAGGTCGACGAGCGGCTCGATCGCGCCCTCGGCCTTGATGTCCACGTTCCAGCGGGCCTCGGGGAACTCCTCCAGCAGCTCCTCGAAGAGCGGCAGCGGCTCCTTGCCCGCGACCCTGGCCCGGCTCACCTCGCTCCACGGCAGGTCCGCGATCCGGCCGCGGGCGTCCGTGACCCGGTCCAGCGTCGAGTCGTGGAAGGCGACCAGCTGCCCGTCGGCTGTGGTGTGCACATCCGTCTCGAAGTAGCGGTAGCCGGTCGCCGCCGCGCGACGGAAGGCGGCGGCCGTGTTCTCCAGCCCGTCGGCCGTGCCGCCGCGGTGCGCGAACGGTATGGGGGAGGGGTGGTCGAGATACGGATGCCGGGGGGGCGATTCGCGGGTCACTTCGGAAGTATGACTCGCTCCGGTGACGCCCCGGCGACCACCCGGCTTCCTTCGTCCGCAGACGGGATGGCGAAAACGCGCAGGAAGAGCTGGGCCAGCGGGCCGATGGACAGGGCGTACACCACCGTGCCGACGCCGACCGATCCGCCCAGGACGAAACCGGTGGCCACGACCGCGACCTCGATCGCAGTGCGGACCAGGCGGATCGAGCGGCCCGTGAGGCGGTGGAGGCCCGTCATCAGGCCGTCGCGCGGGCCCGGGCCGAAGCGGGCGGAGATGTAGAGGCCCGTCGCCACGCCGTTGAGGAGGATCCCGGCGGCCATCACCGGGATCTGGGCGGCGAGACCGTGCGCGTCGGGCACCAGCGCGAGGGTGGCGTCCATCGCGACACCGATGACGAAGACGTTGGAGACCGTGCCGAGGCCCGGCTTCTGGCGGATCGGGATCCACAGGAGCAGGACGGCCGCGCCGACGATGATCGAGACCACGCCGATGGTCAGTCCGGTCCGCTCGGCGAGGCCCTGGTGCAGCACGCCCCACGGTTCGAGGCCGAGCCCGCCACGGACGAGGAGGGCGGAGCTCGCGCCGTACAGCGCGAGGCCGAGATAGAGCTGCAGCAGCCGACGGAACAGCGTGGACAAAATTCTGCCCCCCAGTGGTGAGAGTGGACTGATGCGTGACACTCTGTGGCTGGGAAAGACATGTCAACCATGGCCAATCCGAGGAAGGTGGACTGACTTCCATGGCGCAGTGGACTTCAGCGGTGGGGGCAGCCCAGCTCGCTCGCCAGCTCAACGGGCAGCAACCCCGCCCGGCCGGCCCCGGCACACGCAAGCCGCCCGCCTACCGCGCGCTCGCCGATGGCATCCGGCTCCTCGTCCTCGAGGGCCGGGTGCCGGTCGCCGCGCGGCTGCCCGCCGAGCGCGAACTCGCCGTGGCCCTCGCCGTGAGCCGTACGACGGTGGCGGCGGCGTACGAGGCCCTGCGCGCGGAAGGGTTCCTCGAGTCGCGCAGGGGCGCGGGCAGCTGGACCGCGGTCCCCGCCGGGAACCCCCTGCCCGCGCGAGGTCTGGAGCCCCTGCCGCCGGAGTCGCTCGGCTCCATGATCGACCTCGGCTGCGCGGCCCTGCCGGCCCCCGAGCCGTGGCTGACCCGCGGTGTCCAGGGTGCGCTGGAGGAGCTGCCGCCTTACGCGCACACCCACGGCGACTACCCGGCGGGCCTGCCAGCGCTGCGCCAGATGCTCGCGGACCGGTACACCGAGCGCGGGATCCCGACGATGCCCGAGCAGATCATGGTCACCACGGGTGCGATGGGCGCGATGGACGCGATCTGCCATCTCTTCGCGGGGCGCGGTGAACGCATAGCGGTCGAGTCGCCCTCGTACGCGAACATCCTCCAGCTCATGCGGGAGGCCGGGGCCAGGCTCGTGCCCGTGGCCATGGCCGAGGGGCTCGCGGGCTGGGACCTGCCGCGCTGGCGCCAGGTCCTGCGCGACGCTGCGCCCCGTCTCGCGTACGTGGTCGCCGATTTCCACAACCCCACCGGCGCGCTGGCCGACGAGGAGCAGCGCCGGTCGCTCGTGGACGCCGCGCGGTCGGCGGGGACCGTGCTCGTCGTCGACGAGACGATGTCCGAACTCTGCCTCGATCCGGACCTGGAGATGCCCCGGCCCGTCTGTTCCTTCGACGCGGCGGGCTCGACCGTCATCACGGTCGGCTCGGCCAGCAAGGCGTTCTGGGCGGGCATGCGCATCGGCTGGGTCCGGGCCGCCCCGGACGTCATCCGCTCGCTGGTCGCGGCCCGTGCGTACGCCGACCTCGGCACCCCGGTCCTGGAGCAGTTGGCCGTCAATTGGCTGATGAGCACGGGCGGCTGGGAGAAGGCGGTCGCGGTCCGCCGGGCCCAGGCCCGCGAGAACCGCGACGCCCTGGTCGCGGCCGTCCGCCGGGAACTGCCCGACTGGGAGTTCGACGTCCCGCAGGGCGGCCTGACCCTCTGGGTCCGCGCCGGCGGTCTGTCGGGCTCCCGCCTCGCCGAGGTGGGCGAACGCGTCGGCGTCCGCGTCCCCTCGGGCCCGCGCTTCGGGGTCGACGGGGCGTTCGAGGGTTACGTCCGCCTTCCCTTCACGGTCGGTGGCCCGGTCGCCGAGGAGGCTGCGGTGCGGCTTGCGGCGGCGGCGCGGCTGGTGGAGACGGGGGCGACGACGGGCACGGAGGCGCCGAGGACGTTCGTGGCCTGACGGCCCCGCCGTCCGCGGCGCGGGTGGTTGGGGGTGCGGGGGGCATGGGGCGTGCCCGGTGGCGGAGAGTGAGGGCCGCCCGGAGTGACTGGGCTGCCGGGCGTGCCCGGTGCCGTGGGTGCGGGTCCGGGGCCCTCCGGGCTCGACTCCTCGGGGGCGGCGGCACACAGGTCGCACGGCTTGTTGCCCGGTACTCGCCGCCGCCCCCTGCGGGGCCGACCCTGCACGGCCCCTCCTCGGCCCGGGGGGCGGGTGGTGCCGGTCCGTCGTCGCGGTGCGCGCCACTGCGCGTCGCGACCGCCGTCAGCCCTCGGCCGGGACCGGGGTTCCCGTGGCTTCGGGGGCCGGGGTCGGGTCCGGGATGTCCTCGGCGGACGGAGCCGAGCGTTCCGGGAGGAGGGCGAGGACCGCCTGGCGGTGGGGCTCGCTCGTGGTCTCGTCGTACGGGTCCGGGGTCGCCGGGACCTGGAGGCGCAGGACCGCGGCGGTGCCGAGGCGCACGTACCCGCGGCCCGGCGGGACGTCGGACGTCGGAGTCGTGTGCGGCGGAACGCCCAGCACCGTCTCGACCTGGCCGAGGGTGCTCGGGCCCAGGACGACGCGGGCACGCGTGTGGGTCCGTACCGTCTCGGACAGGAACTCCAGGCTGTCGTACTGGTCGGTCACGACCACCGTCACCGACGCCGCCCGCCCGTGCCTCAGCGGGACCTGGAGCAGTTGCTGCGGGTCGGTGCGCCCGTCCGCCGCGGCGAGGTGGCTGAACACACTGGGCCGGTCGACGAGGATCCACAGCGGACGGCGGGTGTCCTCAGGCGCGGGGTGCCCCGCCTGCCGGGCCCGGTTCGCCGCGATGAGCCGCCGCTCCGTCTCGTGCGCCGCCCACTCCAGGCTCGCCAGTGCCCCGGCGAGCCCGCACTCGACGGCCAGTACGCCCGTCCGCCCCGTCAGGCACGCGTACTCACCGGTGCCGCTGCCCTCCACGATCAGCACATCGCCGTGCGCCAGCGCCTGGAGGGCGATCGAGCGCAGCAGCGTGGTCGTACCGCTCCCGGGCTGGCCGACCGCCAGCAGATGCGGCTCCGTCGAGCGGGGACCGGTGCGCCACACCACCGGCGGGGCGTCCTTGGTCTCGCCGCCGATGACGACCGGCACGGTCCGCTGCACGGCGCCCGCGTCGGTGAAGCCCAGCACCGTCTCCCCGGGAGCGGTGACGAACGGCTGGGCGGCGATCGTGGTGGGGAGCGCGGGCAGCACGCTCATGACCAGCTCGTTGCTCTCCTCGTCCCAGTCGAAGCGGTACTCGCGGCCCCGCCCCGACTTCGCGTGCAGCAGCTGCTCGATGCGGGCGCGCGCGTCGGCCTCGCCGTCGGTGAAGTACGCCGGGTAGCGCACCCGCAGCCGCGTCAGCCGGCCGGAGCCGTCGAACTGGTGGTCGCTGAACGCCTTCGCCCACTCCCCACCGTGGGCGAACAGCGGACTCGGGTCCTCCGGTACGGAGAAGTACGGCACGAGTGCCTCGTAGAGCGCCTTCAGCCGCGCCACCTCCGCCTCGTTGGGCCCGGTCCGCACAGGCGTACGCTCCCGCCCCATCCACCCCGCCAGTCCCATCGTCGCGATCAGGCCGAGCAGCGGCCCGTACGGGACGAGCGTGACCACCAGCACGCAGGCCGCCGCCAGGAAGAGCGTGGGGCCACGTCGGTCCTTCGGCGTGTCGGCCCATTTGCGCCGTCCGGCGGCGGCCAGCAGCCGCAGTCCGCGGCTGATCGTGATGAGTGGTTGGAGGACGTCCGTGGCGTTGTCGGCGGCTGTCCGCGCGAGCTCTCGGCTGCGGGCGATCCGTTCGGTGCCGTTGCTCAGAATGCGGGGGAGTGGTCGCCGGGCCACGTGGTTCTCCTGCTCCTTGAGTTGTGGAAGGGGTGGTGCGGGGGCGTCAGAACTTGATCCCGCCCAGCAGGCTGGCGAGGCTGGCGCCGCCTGCTGTGATGCTCGGGGCGATGGCCGTGCCGGCGAGGTAGAAGCCGAAGAGGGCGCTGACCAGGGCGTGCGACGCCTTCAGCCCGTCCTTCTTGAAGAACAGGAAGACGATGATTCCCAGCAGCACGACGCCTGAGATGGACAGGATCATGAGTTGTTCTCCTGGTTGAGGGGACAGTCACCATGAGTACTTCCAGCCTCACAGGAAGTATCTATGCGATAAAAGGTGCAAACGGGTGAATATCAGCACTTTTCACTCGGATGGCGCACGCCGGTTGGTTGCCTGGGGCGCGTTGATCTTTGCCGTGGACGGGCGCGGTCATGTCGCGCCACGGGCAGTACCCTGTCGATTCACTCGTACGTGCTGCCCGACCGCACTCGGCACCCGTACCCAGACCACCCAGCACCAGGTCAACGCAGCGGAAGGTAGTCCGTCCCATGAGTGAAACCCCGGACCCCGAGGTGATCGAGCTCGCGTCCAGGATTTTCGACCTGGCGCGTCAGGGCGACGCCGAGGCGCTCGCCGCCTACGTCGACGCCGGTGTGCCGGCGAACCTCACCAATGACAAGGGCGACTCGCTGGTCATGCTCGCCGCCTACCACGGCCACGACCGGGCGGTACGGGCCCTCCTCGACCGAGGAGCCGACGCGGACCGGGCCAACGACCGGGGCCAGACCCCGCTCGCCGGTGCCGTCTTCAAGGGCGAGGACGCCGTGATCCGCACCCTCCTCGACGGCGGAGCGGATCCGGAAGCAGGAACTCCGTCCGCGGTGGATACCGCGCGGATGTTTGGGAAGACAGAGCTCCTGGAGCTGTTCGGCAAGCAGTGAACGGGTGTTGAACGCCAGGTGAGAGCGGCGCCGTAAATGTGGTCGCGGCGACGAAACGGCTGGGTCATCATGACGTCGGGCCCGCAACGGGCCACCGACGAGAGGCAGAGGAAGATGGTTTACACCAAGCGGAAGACGACGGGCAGCCGATCATGTTGCTGCGCGGCCTAGGCGAACACACCCCCGGTTGCGTCGACAGCTTGATGTGAGGCATTTTCCATGTTCGAACCAGTCATAGCGCCGAGCGGCACCTTGCTCGGCCTGCTGCAGAGGGGCCGCGGCGACGGCACGCTCCACGCGCTCGCCGCGCCCCGCGCCGAAGCCCTCGCGGCCCTCAACCACTGCGTGCTGAGCGACCCCCGCCACGACTGGCAGGTGGAGAACCGCTCCCTCTACTACGCACGCCTCTACCTGGATCTCCACGGTGGGCTCGACGAGATCGAGGCCCATCTCTTCGGGGCCGACGACCACATCGACACGGACGAGACGAGGACCGGGCTCGCGCTCGCGGTGCTCGGGCACCTCGCCTCGTACGGACGCGACGACGCCCTCTCCCTGCTGCGGCGCTACGCCGCGTCCGGAGCCAACTGGGCCTGGGCCCTCGACGAACTCGCCCTGCGCGACGACGACAGCGGGCTGCGCCTGCTCGCCGGACCCGTACTCGCCCGCTTCCCGGCCACCCCGGAGGGCGACGCCGAGCTGGCCGCCGCCGTACGGGACGCCTTCGAGCCGCGGCCGTGGCGGCTGTGGGCCGAGGACCAGCGGGAAGCGGTGGGCGCGCGGGTGCGGGCCGCCCGGGAACGCGGCTCCTTCGACCGGTGGCAGCGACAGCTGCGGCCCAGCGGGCCCCGGCCGGGCTGGAGCGTGCAGGCCGTCTTCGAGTGGGCCCAGCAGGGGCACGAGCGCGGCAGCGTGCTGCATGTGCCGGCCGCCCGCTGTCTCACCGCCGTCGCCGGACCCGACGACCGAATGACGATCATCGAGGCGGCGCGCAGCGGACCCGACGGTGCCAGGTGCGCAGCCCTGCACTACCTGGCCCAGTCACAGGACCCCGCCGCGCCGGACCTCATCGAGGCCGCCCTGCTCGACGGGTCCCGCGTGGTCGCCGATGCCGCCGTGTCGGCCTTCGAGCGGATGTGCGGCGAGGCCGCCGTCGACCGGGCCCGCGGCTGGGTCCACCGGCCCGACGCCCTCGGCGCCTCCGCCGCCGGCGTCCTCGCCTGCCGAGGCGGTGCCCAGGACACCCAGCTGGTCCTCGGCGCCCTCCGCGAGACCGTCCGTGCGGACGGGCCCGACGCCCCGCTCCTGTGGACCCTCGTCGACGGCGCGGGCAGGCTCGGCATCGAGAACGCGGCGCCCGTGCTGCGCCACATCTACCGCGAGACCGCGTCCTCGCACCTGCGGGGCCGCACGGCACGCGCCCTCGCCGCGACCGACCCCTCCTTCGCCACGGGCTTCGCCGTCGAATGCCTGTGGGACTGCGAGGAGACCACGAGAGAAGTCGCCGCGCTCCACGCCGAAACCGGCGACGCGCGCGTCGCCGATCGCCTCCGCCGCCTCGCCGCCGACCCGGCCGAGGAGGCCGAGGTCCAGACGGCGGCCCACAGCCGCATCGGCCCGGACGCGCCTCCACATTGATCCGCAGCAGCATCGATCTGCTGCGCGGCGGTCGCGCGAGCGCTTGAGCCCGGCCGTGCGGGCGGGCGCGCTCCTGACCCGTCCCGCGTTTGAGGACGGACAGGTCGCATTCAGCCTGTCCGGCGTATAACGGACACACGGGTCCACTCGCTGGTGGGGGCGCTGCGGGCGCGCATCGTGCCCGCCCGCCGGTGACGGGCGTCAGTGGTCGGGGGGCTGCCCCCAGTCGCCCCCCGGCGCGGCCGAAACGCCGTCGGTGCATGGCCGAAACGGGCAGGGTAGGACATCGTGGGGCAGGCCCGGGCCGGAAAAGACGTCCAAGCGGGGGCGTGGGTCAAACGCTCATAGGACGTTCCCCGCACGGAAAGATCCACGTTGGCCGCACCACCCCCGGCACGACGACAACACCCCTATGCGTGTCGTCATCGTCACCGAATCCTTCCCGCCAGACGTCAATGGTGTGGCGCACTGCGCCCTGCAGACCGCCCGGCACCTCGCCGACCGCGGTCATGATCCGCTGGTCATCGCCCCGGCCGTCGCCGGGCCCGACATCGAAGCGCCGTGCCCCGTGGTGCGCGTGCCGTCCCTTCCGCTGCCCGGCTATCCGCAGGTCCGCGTGGCCCTGCCCAGCCGGCGGCTGGCCGCCGCGCTCACCGCGCACCGGGCGGACGTCGTCCACCTCGCCAGCCCCTTCGTGCTCGGGGTGCGCGGGATGGGCGTGGCGGCGAAGCTCGGGCTGCCCGCCGTCGCCGTCTACCAGACCGACCTCGCCGGTTACGCCCGTACGTACATGGGCGCCGGCGAGGGCACGGCGTGGCGCCGCATCCGTACCGTGCACACCGCGGCCGACCGGACCCTCGCTCCGTCCAGCGCAGCGCTGCGCGACCTCGAGGAGCACGGAGTGCCCCGGGTGCGGCTGTGGCCGCGTGGCGTGGACACCGTGCGGTTCCGGCCCGAGCTGCGGGACGAGGCGCTGCGCCGCGAACTCGCCCCGAACGGCGAGACGATCGTCGGATACGTCGGCCGCCTCGCCCCGGAGAAGTGTGTCGAACTGCTCGCCGGCGCCTGCGGGCTGCCGGGGGTGAAGGTCGTGGTCGTCGGGGACGGGCCGAGCGGAGCGTCCCTGCGCGACGCGCTGCCCGGTGCCGTGTTCATGGGCCGCCGCACCGGCGACGACCTCGCGCGGATCTTCGCCTCGCTCGACGTGTTCGCGCACACGGGCCCGTACGAAACCTTCTGCCAGACCGTGCAGGAGGCCATGGCCAGCGGCGTACCCGTGATCGCACCGGCCGCCGGCGGGCCGCTGGACCTCGTCGACCACGGGCGCACGGGACTGCTCGTCCCACCCCGAGACACCGCGGCCGTGACGCAGGCGGTCGCTGCCCTCGTCGCGGACCCCGCGCGCCGGGAGGCGTACGGGCACGCAGGGCGCGAAACGGTCGAGGGCCGCACGTGGGCCGCGGTCGGCGACCAGCTCCTCGGGCACTACGCCGAGGTGCTGCGGGAGCGGACGGCGGTGGCGGCATGACCGGTACGAACGGTACTCGCGGAACGAGCGGCACCAACGGGCTGCGCATCGTCCGGCTCGCGAACTTCGTGACACCCGCGTCGGGCGGGCTGCGGACCGCGCTCCGCGAGCTGGGCCGCGGCTACCTCGCGGCCGGGCACGAGCCGGTTCTGGTCATGCCCGGAGACACGGAGACCGACACCATGACCCCCCAGGGGAGGGTCATCATCCTTCCCGGCCCCGAACTGCCCGGCACCGGCGGCTACCGCGTCCTCGCCGGCCGCACGCGGCTGCGGCAGGTCCTGGAGGAGCTCGCCCCCGACCGGCTCGAGGTCTCCGACCGCACCACGCTGCGCTGGACGGGCGAGTGGGCACGGCGGCACCGGATACCGTCCGTGATGGTCTCCCACGAGACGGCGGACGGCGTACTGCGCACGTGGGGCGTGCCGAGCGCGTTCGCCGAACGCACCGCGGACCGGCTCAACCGGCGCAGCGCCTGGTCGTACTCGCGGATCGTGTGCACCACGGAGTGGGCGGAACGGGAGTTCATCCGGATAGGCGCGAGCAACGTGGTCCGCGCGCCACTGGGTGTGGAGCTGGACCGGTGCCGGCCGGGGCGGCGCAGCAAGGTGCTGCGGGCACGCTACGCCGAGGGCGCCGAGGTCCTGCTGCTGATGTGCTCCCGGCTGTCCGTGGAGAAGCGCCCGGGCATGGCGCTGGACGCGCTCGCCACGCTGCGCGGGGCCGGCGTGCGTGCGGCGCTCGTCGTCGCCGGTGAGGGTCCGCTGCGCAGCGGGCTGACCCGGCGTGCACAGGACGCGCGGCTGCCCGTTCACTTCCTGGGGCACGTCGCCGACCGCGAGGCGCTCGCGGACCTGCAGGCGGCGGCGGACATCTGCCTGGCGCCGGGACCGGCCGAGACCTTCGGGCTGTCCGCACTGGAGGCCCTGGCCTGCGGCACCCCGGTCGTCGCCAGCGCGTCGTCCGCCCTCCCGGAGGTGATCGGCGACGCCGGCATCGCGGCCCCCGACACCCCGGAAGCCTTCGCGGACGCCGTACGGGAGCTCCTTTCGCGCCCCGAATCCGCACGCCGCGAGGCCGCCCGCGCCCGCGCGGAGCTCTTCAGCTGGGACCGCGCGGTCTCCGCCTTCCTCTCCGCCCATGACGCCCCCGCCCGCGTACCCGGCCACCCGGAGGTCGCAGCATGACCACGGACCTGAGCCCGCCGGGCTCCGCGTCCGGCGCGGTTGCCGAACTGGTCGGGCCCGCCTCCCAGCGCACCCCGTGTCGCACCCCGCGGCCCACGGCCGGAGGTCCGGGCCACCCGGGCACCGTGCCGGCCGGGCAGTCCGCATCGACCGGTCCGTCTCCCGCGGGCTCCGCGTCCGGCGCGGTTGCCGAACTGGTCGGGCCCGCCTCCCAGCGCACCCCGTGTCGTACCCCGCGGCCCACGGCCGGAGGTCCGGGCCACCCGGGGGCCGTGCCGGCCGGGCAGTCCGCATCGACCGGTCCGTCTTCCGCGGGCTCCGCGTCCGGTGCGGTGGCAGCGTCCGCCCCGGGCAGCCGCGGACTCCCATCGGATGCCCTGCGGGCGCTGTCCAGGACCCTCGCCGCTGCTCCCGCCGACGGAGCGGGAGGCGGACCGGTCGGCTCCACCGCTGCGGTGGCCCACGTGGAGGCGCCGGCCGCGCCGGCCACCGCCCGGAGCGGCGACCCGTCCGGCGTCGCATCCGGGCAGCCGCCGGAAGCGACCGCCGATCCCGCGCGTATCCGGATCCCGACGGTCTCGGCGTCGAGACCGTCGCCGCCGACTCCGACCGCGCCGACCGCGACGGCATCGCCGGCCTCCGGCGCGCCGTCCGCGGCGGGACCGGCCGGGACCGAGGCCGGAAGCCCCGCCGGCCTCACCGCCCCCGCGCCGGCGCCCGACGCCGTGTCGCGCGCGACCGTGCCCGCGCCGATGCCCGGGGCCCCGGAGCCCGCCGCGCACGGCAGCACGATGGCCGGGCTCGGCGCCGGACCCGCAACCACCGACGCACCCCCGCGCACGCCGCGTCCGTCACGCCCCCTGCGCTTCGCGGCGCTCGGCGACTCCCTCACCGAAGGTGTCGGCGACCGCGTCGACGGAGCCTGGCGCGGCTGGGCCGCGTTGCTCGCACAGGGCCTGGGCGAGCCCGCGCGACCCGCGGAGTTCCGGAACCTCGCCGTCAGCGGGGCGCTCACGCGCGACGTCCACGAGGACCAGACGCCCGAGGCCCTCGCGTACGCCCCAGACATCGCCTCCGTCGTCGTCGGCGTGAACGACACACTGCGCCACACCTTCGACATCCACGACCTCGCCTTCCGGCTCGACAAGGTCTGCGGCGCGCTCAGCGAACAGGGCACCAGGATCCTGACCGCGTGTCTGCCCGACCCGGGCACGATGCTGGCGCTGCCCGTACCGCTCGCCCGCCCGCTCGCCCGTCGGCAGCGGGCCGTCAACGCCGTCGTCCATGCGCTCTCCGCCCGCTACGGGGCCGTCCATCTGCACATCGCCGACGCGACCTGGGTCGAGGACCGCACCATGTGGAGCGCGGACCGGCTCCACCCGGGCGAGCGCGGGCACCGCATGATCGCCCGTCGCTTCCACGAACTGCTCGCCGCGGAGGGCCTCGTCCTCGGAACCGCCCCCGGGGCCGAACCCGAACAGCCCGCGCCGAGCCGTGCCGCCAAGGCGCTCTGGCTGGCCACCGCCGGCACCGCCTGGGTCGCGCGCCGGTGCACCGATCTCCTGCCCCAGCTGGTGGGTCTCGCCGGCGCCGAGGTACGCCACTGGGCCCGCGGCACCAGCGCCCGCCTCGACCACGTCGCAGAAAACGCCCTCTCCTCCGCGCTCGCCTCACTGTCCCTCGACGCCCCCCTTGCCAGAATGGGGGAATGAGCGGGCGCTGGGAATTCTGGATCGACCGTGGCGGGACGTTCACCGACGTCGTCGGGCGACGCCCCGACGGACACCTCGTCACCCGCAAACTGCTCTCCCACAACCCCGAGCACTACCGCGACGCGGCCGTCGCCGGCATCAGGCTGCTCCTCGGGCTCGGGCCCGACGACACCGTCCCGGCGGAGCGGATCGCCGTCGTCAAGATGGGCACGACCGTCGCCACCAACGCCCTCCTGGAGCGGCGCGGTGAGCCGACCGTCCTCGTGATCACCCAGGGCTTCCGGGACGCGCTGCGCATCGCGTACCAGAACCGCCCCCGCCTCTTCGACCGCCACATCGTCCTGCCCGAAGCCGTGTACGACCGCGTCATCGAGGTCCCCGAGCGCGTCGACGCACACGGCGACATCGTCCAGCCGCTCGACCTGGACACGGCCACGCAGCAGCTCGAAGCCGCCCGCCGCGACGGCTTCTCCAGCGCCGCCGTCGTCCTGCTGCACGGCTACCGCCACCCCGCCCACGAGTCGGCCGTCGCCGACGCCGCCCGCGAGCTCGGCTTCACCCAGGTCAGCTGCTCCCACGAGGTCAGCCCGTTGATCAAGGTCGTACCGCGCGGGGACACCACCGTCGTGGACGCGTACCTCTCGCCGATCCTGCGGCGCTACGTCGACGAGGTCGCCGGGGAACTCCGCTCCATCCGCCTGATGTTCATGCAGTCCAACGGCGGTCTGCGGGAAGCCGCCCATTTCCGCGGCAAGGACGCCGTCCTGTCCGGCCCGGCCGGAGGCGTCGTCGGCATGGCCCGCACCTCCGAACAGGCGGGCCACGACCGCGTCATCGGCTTCGACATGGGCGGTACGTCCACCGATGTGTCGCACTACGCGGGGGAGTTCGAGCGCGAGCTCGGCACCCAGGTCGCCGGCGTACGGATGCGCGCGCCGATGATGAACATCCACACCGTCGCAGCCGGCGGCGGCTCGATCCTCCACTTCGACGGTCAGCGCTACCGCGTGGGGCCCGACTCGGCCGGCGCCGTGCCCGGCCCCGCCTGCTACCGGCGCGGCGGCCCGCTCACGGTCACCGACGCCAATGTGATGCTCGGCCGCGTCCAGCCCGCCCACTTCCCCGCCGTCTTCGGGCCGGAGGGCGACCAGCCGCTCGACGCCGACGTCGTACGGGAACGCTTCACCGAGCTCGCCGAGGAGATCCGTAAGGCCACGGGCACCGAACGCAGCCCCGAGGAAGTCGCCGCCGGCTTCCTGGAGATCGCCGTCCTCAACATGGCCAACGCGGTCAAGAAGATCTCCGTCCAGCGCGGCCACGACGTCACCCGCTACGCCTTGACCAGCTTCGGCGGCGCGGGCGGCCAGCACGCCTGCGCCGTGGCCGACGCCCTGGGCGTCGACACCGTCATCGTTCCGCCGCTCGCCGGGGTCCTCTCCGCCTACGGCATCGGCCTCGCCGACGCCACCGCCATGCGTGAGCAGTCCGTCGAGGCCGAGCTGAGCGACAGCACCCTGCGCCGCGTCCAGGACCTGTGCGGCGAACTGGCCGAACGCACCCGCGGGGAACTCCGCGACGACGCCGTCCCCGACGACGCGATCACCACCCGTGCCCGCGTACTGATCCGCTACGCCGGTACGGACGCCGGCCTGCCCGTGGCACTGGACACGCTCGACGGGATGCGGGAGGCGTTCGAGTCGGCGCATCGCGCGCGGTACGCGTTCACGATGGACAAACCGCTGGTCGTGGAGGCGGTGTCGGTCGAAGCGGTGGGGGCGGCAGGACCGCACGGGTCGGTGGTCGTCGAGGAGGCTGCCGAGGGCGCCGGGCTCCGGGTGCGGGCGACGGTGCAGATGTTCGTGGACGGCAGCCCGACGGACACACCGCTCTACCGGCGCGAGGACCTGTCCCCGGGGGACAGCGTCGAAGGCCCGGCGATCATCGCCGAGGCCGACGCGACGACCGTCGTGGAACCGGGCTGGCGGGCGACCGTGGGGGAGGGCGGGCATCTGCTCCTCGCACGCGTCACCCCGCGGCCCGGCCGTGCCGCCGTCGGTACGGACGTCGATCCCGTGCTGCTGGAGGTCTTCAACAACCTCTTCATGGCGATCGCCGAGCAGATGGGCGTGCGCCTGGAGAACACCGCCCACTCCGTCAACATCAAGGAGCGACTGGACTTCTCCTGCGCCCTCTTCGACGCCGAAGGCAATCTCATCGCCAATGCCCCTCACATCCCCGTGCACCTCGGCTCGATGGGGGAGTCCATCAAGGAGGTGCTGCGGCGGAACGCCGGTGATCTGCGACCGGGCGATGTGTACGCCATCAACGACCCCTACCACGGTGGTACGCATCTGCCCGATGTGACCGTCGTGACGCCCGTTTTCGACGAGGGCGGCGGCGAACTGCGTTTCCTGGTGGCCTCACGCGGCCACCACGCCGAGATCGGCGGTATCACCCCCGGCTCCATGCCCGCCTTCAGCCGGACGATCCACGAGGAAGGCGTTCTCTTCGACAACTGGCTGCTCGTACGGGACGGCCGGCTGCGCGAGGCCGAGACCAGGGAGCTCCTCACGGGCGCGCCCCACCCGTCGCGCGATCCCGACACCAATCTGGCCGACCTGCGCGCCCAGATCGCCGCCAACGAGAAAGGCATCAGCGAACTCGGCCGCATGGTGGAGGAGTTCGGCCTCGACGTCGTCCAGGCATACATGCGCCACGTACGGAACAACGCCGAGGAGTCCGTACGCCGCATCCTCACCGACCTGAGTGACGGCTCGTACCGCTACGAGACCGACGGCGGCGCGACCATCGAGGTCGCGCTGAGCGTGGACCGGGAGGCGCGGAGCGCGGTCCTCGACTTCAGCGGTACGTCGCCGCAGCAGCCCGGGAACTTCAACGCCCCCAAGTCGGTGGTGATGGCAGCCGTCCTGTACGTCTTCCGGACGCTCGTCGCCGACGACATCCCCCTGAACAGCGGCTGCCTGGAACCGCTGGAGGTGCGGGTACCGGAAGGGTCGATGCTCGCGCCGACCTACCCGGCCGCGACGGTGGCCGGCAATGTGGAGACCTCGCAGGCCGTCACCGGCGCGCTGTACGCCGCGTTGGGCGTACAGGCCGAGGGCTCGGGCACGATGAACAACGTCACCTTCGGCAACGACCGCGTGCAGTACTACGAGACGGTGGCGAGCGGCTCCGGCGCGGGCGACGGCTTCCACGGCGCCGATGCCGTGCAGACCCATATGACCAACTCGCGGCTGACCGACCCGGAGGTGCTGGAGTGGCGCTATCCGGTGCGGGTGGACGCCTTCTCCGTACGCGACGGCAGCGGGGGCGGGGGAAAGTGGCAGGGCGGGTGCGGCGTGGTGCGGCGGATCCGTTTCCTGGAGCCGATGACCGTGGCCCTGCTCACCGGCCACCGGCGCGTCCAGCCGTACGGGATGGCCGGTGGCGATCCGGGCGCACTGGGCGCGAACGCCGTCGAGCGGGCGGACGGGACCGTCGAGGAACTGCAGGGCGTGGACTCGGTGGACGTCGCCGCCGGTGACGTCCTGGTGGTCCGCACCCCGGGCGGCGGCGGCTACGGCAAGCCGGAGGACTGACCGGGCGCCCCGGCCGGGACGAAGCGCACCGGCGTACCCGGCACCGCCTGCGCCGCCGCTGCGAGGTCCGCCTCCCGGACCACGGCGATCACCGGGTATCCGCCGGTCGTCGGGTGATCGGCGAGGAACACCACGGGCCGCCCGTCCGGCGGAACCTGCACCGCGCCCAGCACCATGCCCTCGCTGGGCAGTTCGGCCCGGACGGCCCGCTCCAGGGGTGGGCCGTCGGTACGCAGGCCGATACGGTTGCCGGCCGCCGACACCCGGTAGGCGTCGGTGGCCAGGGTGCGCAGGGCCGCTGCCGTGAACCAGTCGTCGCGCGGCCCGAACCGCACCCTCAGCACCAGCTCCGACGGCGGGCCCGGCCACGGCGGGCCGTCCACCCGCCCGGGCGGCCCGGCGGGAACACCCAGCGGCACCACCGCGCCGTCGACCAGCGGCGCGGGCCCGAGCCCGGAGAGCAGGTCCGTCGAGCGGCTGCCCAGCACCGGCTCGGCGGCGATGCCCCCGGCGAACGCCACATAGCTCCGGACCCCGCGCACGGTCGCACCCACCTCCAGCAGCGCCCCCGCCCCGACCCGCACCGGCGCCCCCCAGGCCACCGCACGGCCGTCGACGCGCACGGGACACGGCGCCCCGCCGACGGCCACGGTCACCGTGGAACGGGGCCGCACTGCGCACCCGGTGAGCGTGGTCTCCAGCACCGCCGACTGCTCCGGATTGCCGACGAGCCGGTTGACCAGCCGCAGCGCTCGCGGATCGAGGGCTCCGGAGCGCGGCACACCGAGGTGCGCGTGCCCGGGGCGCCCCAGGTCCTGGACCGTGGTCAGCGCCCCCGCCCGCACGACCACAAGGGCCCGGTCGCTCATGCACGCTCTCCCGCGTGCGGCACCAGCGCGTCCGGCACGACCGCGTGCGGTTCGACCGCATGGGACGGGAAGGCCTCGGACGCGAATGCCTCAGGGAGCGCCTCGGGCACGAAGCGCACCCGGACACCTGGCGACAGCAGCGCGGCGGGCTCGCGCACGGGATCCCACAGAGTGGCGTCCGTCGTCCCGATGAGCTGCCAGCCGCCGGGGGAGGAGCGCGGGTACACGCCCGTGTACGGTCCGGCCAGCGCGACCGAGCCCGCCGGCACGGACGTCCGGGGCGTGGCCCTGCGTGGGACCGCGAACCGTTCGCCGAGCCCGGTCAGATAGCCGAACCCGGGCGCGAACCCGCAGAAGGCGACGCGGAATTCGGCCGTCGAGTGGATCCCCGCGACCTCGTCCACCCCGACTCCCCACAGCGCCGCGACGTCCGCCAGATCGGGCCCGTCGTACCGCACGGGTATCTCGATCACCGCTCCGGTGTCCGCCGCACGCGGAGGTATGACCCAGCCGGGCAGCTCGGCGGCCAGCCGTCCCGGCTCCGCCGCCCCGTCGAGCAGCACCGTCCGCGCCGCGGGCACGATCTCGCGCACCGCGGGCAGCGACCCGGCGGCGCGGCGCCGCAGCAGCTCGGCGTGGAGCGACTCCACCTCCTCACCACTGCCCAGCTCCACCAGGAGCGCCCGGTCACCGACGGGCAAGAGCCTCATACGAAGGCCTCCACACGGACACCCGACGCCTCCAACCGCGCCCGGACCCGGCCAGCCAGACCGACGGCTCCCGGCGTGTCGCCGTGCAGACAGAGCGAGCGCGCCCGGACACCGACCGCCTGGCCGCACCGGGAGGTGACGACCCCGAACCTGGCCATCGACACCGACCGTTCCACCACGGCCCCCGGGTCGGTGACGACGGCGCCCTCCTGCCCCCGTGGCACGAGGGTGCCGTCCGCCGTATAGGCCCGGTCCGCGAACGCTTCGGTGACGACGGGGAGTCCGGCCTTCTCCGCCATGGTGTGCAGCCGCGAGCCGGGCAGCCCCAGCACCGGCAGCCGCTCGCCGGTGAGCATGACACCCTCGACGACGGCTTCCGCCTGCTCCTCGTCGTGGACGACGCGGTTGTAGAGCGCCCCGTGCGGCTTGACGTACGAGACTCGCGAACCGGCCGCGCGGGCGAACACCTCCAGCGCACCTATCTGGTAGGCGACTTCGGCGGCCAGCTCGTCGGAAGGGACGTCCATCGAGCGCCGGCCGAACCCGGCCAGATCGCGGTACGAGACCTGGGCACCGATCCGCACCTTCCGCTCGGCGGCCATGTCGCAGACCCGCCGCATGGTCGCCGCGTCCCCGGCGTGGAAGCCACAGGCCACATTGGCGCTGGTGACGACGGACAGCAGCTGTTCGTCGTCGGTCAGCCGCCAGCGGCCGAAGCCTTCGCCGAGGTCGGCGTTGAGGTCGATCGAAGCCCAGGTCATGAGGATGGTCCTTTCACAGAGCTGCCCGTGTCACACGAGCTCCCGGCCACGTGTCTCCGGCAGACCAAGAAGAGCCACGACGGCGAGGCCGTAGCCGACGGCGCCGAAGACCAGGGCGCCCCCGACGCCCCAGCTGTCCGCCAGGAATCCGACGAGCGTGGGGAAGAACGCCCCTACTGCCCGCCCCGTGTTGTAGGTGAAACCCTGCCCCGTGCCGCGCACCGCCGTCGGGTACAGCTCGGCGAGGAACGAGCCGAAGCCGCTGAATATCGCCGACATACAGAACCCGAGCGGGAATCCGAGCACGAGCAGCAGCCCGTCCGCTCCCGACGGGATGTTCGTGTACGCCAGAATGCAGGCGGCGGAGAGCACGGCGAACAGGGCGATGTTCTTCTTCCGGCCGAGCACATCGGTCAGATAGCCGCCCGTGAGATAGCCGATGAAGGCGCCGGATATGAGGAACGTCAGGTAGCCGCCCGTGCCGACGACCGTGAGTCCGCGCTCCGTCTTGAGATAGGTCGGCACCCATGTCGCGAGCGTGTAGTAGCCGCCCTGGACGCCCGTGGAGAGCAGCACCGCGAAGAGCGTCGTGCGCGCCAGGTCCTGCCTGAATATCGCCGAGAACGAGCCGCGGTCGCTGCTCGCCCGGCGCCGCTCGGCCGCCTCCGGCGCGTCCGACACGTTTCGCCGGACGTAGATGACGAGCAGGGCGGGCAGTGCGCCGGTCCAGAACATGACCCGCCACGCGGTGTCCGCGTCGAGGAACTGGAACACCAGTGTGTAGACGATGACCGCGAGTGCCCAGCCCGCGGCCCAGGCGCTCTGGATCGCGCCGAGCGTGCGGCCGCGGTGCCTGGCCGTGGCGTACTCCGCGACCAGAATCGCGCCGACCGCCCACTCCCCGCCGAAGCCGAGGCCCTGCAGGGCGCGGAAGACCAGCAGGGTCTCGTAGTTGGGCGCGAAGCCGCACAGCACCGTGAACAGCGCGTACGTGATCACCGTGATCATCAGCGCCCGGACCCGGCCGATGCGGTCCGCGAGTACCCCGGCGAGCGCGCCGCCGACTGCCGACACGACGAGGGTGACTGTCGTCAGGAGCCCGGTCCGGCCACTGTCGAGGCTGAAGAACGCGGCGATGGCCACCATGCTCAGCGGCAGTGTGAAGAAGTCGTAGGAGTCCAGGGCGTAGCCACCGAACGCGCCGGCGAAGGCGCGGCGCCCACGTGGGCCGAGCGCGCGAAGAAAGGCGAACGCGCCGGTGTCCTCGGGCCGTTCGCCCTGCTTCGGCTGGGTCTGGGTCGTACTCATCTGCACCTCGCAGGAGGGGAGGGGTGCTGCTGAGACCTGCGGAAGGCGTGCCGCGGTCGTGCGGAAGGCGTGCGGCAGCCATGCGTCGGTCGCGCGGCACGAGTGCCTCGCTGTGACGCCGACCACACGCAGCGTAGAGGATCGTTGAACGATCCGACAAGAGTCATGTTGTCTCGTCCCTGCTTCTAGGATTGAATCCGGACGGCGCCGCCGGTGGGCCCGGCGGCCATGGAGACCGAATAGAGGGCGCTGTGGGGACGACGGGGTCCGAGCTGGGCCAACTGGCGGACGACCGCCAGCTGCTGGGCCGCACGAGCACGGCCGAACGGGTCGCGGACATCCTGCGGTCGCGGATCGCGGAAGGCTTCTTCCCGCCCGGGGCGCGGCTCTCGGAGGACAGCATCGGCAACGCGCTGGGCGTCTCGCGCAACACGCTGCGCGAGGCGTTCCGGCTGCTGACCCATGAGCGGCTGCTGGTCCATCAGCTCAACCGCGGTGTGTTCGTCAGGGTCCTGGCGGTCGAGGACGTCGAGGACATCTACCGCACCCGCCGGCTCGTCGAATGCGCGGTCGTCCGCGGCCTCGGCAAGCCGCCGTTCACGCTCGACGGCCTGCGCGACGCCGTCATCGCCGGAGAGCAGGCCGCACGCGAGGAGAACTGGAAAGGCGTCTCCACCGCCAACATCCACTTCCACCGGGAACTCGTCGCACTCGCCCACAGCGTGCGCACGGACGAGCTGATGCGCGGCGTCCTCGCCGAACTCCGCCTCGCCTTCCACGTCGTGGACGACCTCCGCGGACTCCACGAGCCCTATCTCGTACGAAACCGGGAGATCCTGGAAGCGCTCAAGGCCGGAGAGCGGGACGGCGCGGAACGCCTGCTCGCCGCGTATCTGGACGACTCGCGCCACCGGCTCGTGCAGGTGTACGCGGGGCTGGTGCAGGACGGCGACGCGGCGGAGCGCTGACGGGACGCGGCGGAGCGCTGACGCGGCGGCGACCGCCGGCAGGGCACGGCAGCGGAGCGCTGAGGGATCGCGGCGCCGCTCAGTGGGAGGCGGGCTGTCTGGGGGTGCGGGGCCGGCCGATCTCGAGGCGCGGGGGTTTCTGCGCCGTTTCGACCGTTGTCAGTGCGAGGACCTAGTCTGTGCACCGTGACTTCGCCTGCCTCGACGGAATTCGTTCCGCCCCAGCTCAGCGCGGGGCCGCGTCCCGCTCAGGGCCCGGCCGCCGACGAAGGGCTGGCGCGGCGGCTCCGTGCGCTCGCGTGCACCGCGCCGTTGCACGATCTGGACACCCGCAAGGCGAATCTGGCCGGGGAGTACTCGATCTACGCGATGGCCGAAGTCGCCCTCGCCGCCATCGATCTCGTCACGCTCAACATGGACTTCGACACCGGCGCCGACCATGAGCAGATAGTGACGAGACTGCTGCCGCGCATCGCGGCGCAGGCCCCGCGGCGCCCGGTCGCGGAGCACGAGCGCGTCGCCCGCTGGGTGCTCGAGAACCTGATCAATGTGGGCAGCGTCGATCGCGGCTTCCGTGCGGTTTACGGCACTTTTGGCCCCGATGGGGCGTATGTCCGGCGGGACTACGACTTCAAACTCATCGAGGAAGTGCCGGGTTACGGCGGCAGCGTCTATCTGCGCACGACGGACGAAGCGGTCAACGTCCTCGTCGGCGCCCTCGACACGGACGTCACCAGCGCGCAGATTGCGGCCGAGGTGAAGCTGGAGGTCCTGATCAGCCGCGGCCGGCTCGCCGACGCCCAGCTCGCCGCCGAGCAGGCCCGCTACCGGACCGTGCAGTACGCGGAGACCCTCCGCAGGACCCTCGAGGCGACCCGGCGCAACGTCCGCGCCGTCGACTGGCTCAACGCCGTGCCCGACATGATCGCCGAGGCGCTCGACCACGTGGCCGACCGCTACCGCCACGAGAACGCGATCCTGACGAACATCCGCAAGGCCCGCGACGAGGCCGAGGACCCCGAGCACAAGCGGCGCGCCGCCGAGCTCGTCGACATCGTCAAGGACTGCATCCGCCGCCACACCCAGCTCCAGTCCCGCCTCCTGGAGGCAGGCCCGCTGTTCCGCGCGGAGCAGGACCGGCAGGCCTTCGCCGCGCCCGCCGCCCGCTCCGGGATCGACCTGTACGGGCACCTCGTCGCACCGCTGCTGCCGCTGCCCGTCGGGCAGGCCATCCATGTCACGGACGCGTTCTTCGCGCACGGCACCGGCCTGCGCACCCCCGCGTCCGTGCGCGTCGGCGACCTCGTCGACATGCTGCTGACCCCGCCGGTCGAGCGTGAACACCTGGGCGCGGAAATGCCCGAGCCCGACCTGATCGCGACCCCCGACGACAGCCGCTTCAGCGAGGAACAGCTCGCGAGCGCCATGGAACTGCTCGACCTCGAGCACGACGCGCCCCGCCGCCTCTCCGGCCTCCTCGCCGAGGCCCGCCGCCGCGACCCGGACCTTCCCTACCTGGTCGCGCTCCTCGCCGTCCACGCGGCGAGCCCCCCGGTCGGCACGGCCTACCGTCAGGGCGAACAGCGCCTGCTCTTCGCCGTCGACGACGGCACCGAACTGGACGACCCCGAGTTCGGCGGCGCCGACCTGATCGTCGGCACGGCCCTGCTGGACGCGGCGGGCATGGCCGCGGACCGTACGGAGGCGGCATGAGCGGGCGCCAGGGTGCCGGTGCCGCCGACGGCCGCACCGCGCCGACGTCCCGCCACACACAGCGGCCTGCCCTCGCCCCGGCGGCCACCTGTCGACGGACAGCCGAGTCGGCTGTGACAGGGCCGGGCCGTCGCAGCACGTGTGGCCGGCGACCGAGGCCCGCCTGCGGCAGCCGCCGCGCGCCGAAGTACGGCGCCACGGTCGAGGGCCCGGTGCAGGCACGCCCCTCGGCCGCCGCGCCCGTGCCCGCCGCCGAGCCGGTGCCCGGCGGCACGCCTCGGCCAGGGACCGCAGCGCGCCGTCCCGGTGGCAGCGCGCGCCCCCGGGGATCCCGCCGCGCGACGGTGCCGACCGCCACATCCCTGTCCGCCCCCGCATCCGCATCCGTACGCGCATCCGAAGAGAACCACCGCAAGGAGCCGCAGCCGTGAGCGACCAGCACGCAGAGCACGCCGGGGCGTGGAGCGAGCCGGGCGCGCCGCAGGGCCCGCCTGCCGGCCCGATGTCCGCGTCCGCCGGGGTCACCCCCGCGGACGCCGCCGACGCCGCACGGCTCGTCTCCTTCGGACTGCAGCCCAAGCTGCTGCCCGCGCGGGACGCCGAATACGCCGACCTCCTGCGGCGCTACCGGGAGGAGCCCGCCTTCGCGCGGCTCGCCGACGCCGTGGCCACCGGCCTCGGACTCGTCGTCCTCGAGGTCTCCCCGCGCGCGGGCATGGCCGTCACCGCAGGCGAGGACTCGGTCTTCGCCGTACGCATGGGCGACTACGCCCGCCGCGCCTCAGCCGACTCCGCGGACCGGTTCCTGCACGGTCTCGCCCATCTCGCCGTCGCCGCCATGGCGTTCCCGCGCCCCGAGGACCTCGCCGACGACGGCTACATCGGCCGCATCACCGTCAACGGAGTCGACGCGTTCGTACGCCAGGCCTGCCGCCGCCTCGAGGAGCGGGCCGAGGAGCAGGGTGACAACACCGACCCGGCATCCGACGCCCCCGGACTGGAGGCCGCCTGGCGGATCTACGCGCGCCGCAGTGCCACGGGCGCGACGAAGGACGCCCGCAGGCTCGCCGGCTCCACCACCGGAATCGTCGGCAAGGCCGTCGCCTTCCTCACCGACTCCGGCTTCCTGCAGCGCACCGGCGACGATGCGGGAGGCGCGTACCGCACCACCGCCCGCTACCAGCTGCAGGTACGTGACATGGCGGGCAGTGCCGCCATGGCCGAGCTGCTGGAACTCGGCGTCGTCCCCGTCACCGACGGCACCGCCACGCTCGTGCCCGCGCCCGACGCCGACGACCTGGAGCTGGCCGCCGACGCCGGCCTGCCCTTCCACGCCTGACCCGCCTGACCGCCGAACCCAGCCGAACCCTGCCGAGAACGACGAGAGCCCCCCGCCATGTACGAGCTGTCCCGGGTCCGCCTCTACTCCATCGGGCCTGCCGGTGCGCGTTACGCCGACACCGTGCTGGACCTGCGCGGAGTCGGCGAGCCCGTGCCCAACCCGGCCCCGATGCAGGCCGAGTTCTTCGAGGAGGAGCCGGTCGGTCCGCCGCGGCGCCCTGCTCCCGCGGGCGTGCTCTTCCTGGAGAACGGCGGCGGCAAGTCCGTCCTGCTCAAGCTGATCTTCTCGGTGATGCTGCCCGGTCACCGCAACACCCTGGGCGGCGCCAGCTCCGGTGTCCTGCGCAAGTTCCTGCTCGCCGAGGACTGTGGCCATGTCGCCCTGGAGTGGCAGCACACCCTCACCGGCGAGCTCGTCGTCGTCGGCAAGGTCAGCGAGTGGCGGGGACGGCAGGTCTCCAACGACCCGCGGAAGTTCGCCGAAGCCTGGTACTCCTTCCGGCCGGGACCGGGGCTGAGCCTCGACTCGCTGCCGGTCGCCGAGTCCACCGCCGTGCGCCCACCGGTCGAGGGCGCATCCGGTGCCCAGGGCCGCCGGCGAACGATGAAGGGCTTCCGGGACGCGATCACCGAGGCGGGCAAGGCGTACCCGCACCTCGAGGTGTACTGGGAGGAGATCCACGACCGCTGGAACGAGCACCTCGGCGACCTCGGGCTCGATCCCGAACTCTTCCGCTACCAGCGCGAGATGAACGCCGACGAGGGCGAGGCCGCCGGTCTCTTCGCCGTCAAGAAGGACTCCGACTTCACCGATCTGCTGCTTCGGGCCGTCACCGACACCCGGGACACGGACGGGCTCGCGGACCTCGTCAGCGGCTTCGGCCACAAGCTGGGCCGCCGCGCCGAACTCATCGCGGAGCGGGACTTCACGGCGGGCTCCGTGGACCTGCTCGGCCGCATCGTGGAAGCGGCCGAGGCGCGGGCACGGGCGCGCGACATCCACGCCGGCGCCGAGCGGCGGACACGTACGCTCGCCCGCAGGCTCTCCGCCCGCGCGGGTGAGGAGCGCGGCCGGGCCGCGGAGCTCGCGCGGCAAGTGACGGCCGCGGCCCGCACCGTGACCGAGGCCGAACAGGCCCGCAGCCGCAGCTCGCTCATCGCCGCCGAACTCGCCTACCGGCACGCGTCGCTGGCGCTCACCGTCGCCGAGAAGGGCGCCGCGGCGCAGCGCCGCGAGCTGACCGACGCGCGCACGCTGCACTCCGCGTGGCAGGCCGCCGAGGCGGTGCTCCGGCACCGCGCGGCCGCCGACCGTTCGGCGCGGGTCGCCGCCGCCATCCGCGAGGCCGAACGGGACGCAGCGCCCGCGCTCGCGGCCCGCGCGAAGGCCGCGGCCGACCTGGTGCGGGCGCTGCACTCCGCCGCCGAGGACGGCGAGCGCGTCGCCAATGAGGAGGAGGAGCGCTCCGCCGCGCTCCAGGCAGCCGGTGAGTCCGCCCACCGCGACGCCACCGCCGCCGCAACAGAGGCCCAGCGCGCCCGCAGCGAGGCCGGGCACCTGCGCCAGCGCCTCGCCGAGGTCGAACAGGAGACCTCGGAGGCCGTCCGAGCGGGCTGGCTCGACGACACCGCGCCCGACGCCGATCCGGCACGCGCCGCCCTCGCCGCGAGCGACGCCGAGAAGACCGCGGTCGCCGCCTGGGACGCGGCCCGCGACAGTGCCCGCACAGCCGCGGACCGCGCCCGCGAGGCCGCTGCCGCGGAGACCCGCGCCGAACTGGCCGCGGCCCGCGCCGCGGACGCCGCCCGGGCCGCGGACCTCGCCTACGAGGCGGAACGCCGCGCCGCCGCCTCCATCGCCGAGTCGGAACGCCTCGCGGAACTCCTGAGCCTCCCCGCGGCCCCTGCCCCTGCCGCGGGTGCGGCCGCCGTCCCGGGCCCGCGCCGGGGCGCCGCTTCCCCGGCGGCCCCGGCCCCGCGCGGCGGCGTCCACGTATCGCTGCCCGGCCCCGCGACCGCCCGCGACTCGGCCCCGCAGGAGGAACCCCGCTCCGCCGGACCCGAGGATCCCCCGGGCGTGGCCGGTGCCCCCGGCGTGGCGGAAGGCCCCGACGGGGGCTCGGGCTCGGTGCCTCCGGGCACTTCGGCTCCGACTGCGGACGCCGCCGGATCCGCCGGGCCTGAGCGCTCACCGGCAGGTACGGAGGTCGCCGCCCCCGGAGCGGCGGGCACTTCCGCCGTGACCCCGGGCGCCGGGGAGCTGGACCACGGCTCGGCCCCGGACGCCGTCCCGACGGAGGCCGCGTCCGGAGACACGCGCGCGGTTGCGGAAGACCCCGCGTCGGCCTCACGGACCCCCGTGTCCGACGCGGACGGCCCCTCCGGCACGGTGGCCGAGGAGGCGCGCGCCGCGGCGTCCGGTGCCGCGGCAGCCCCGCACGCTGCCGCCGGAGGCACCGTGCCCGCCGGGCACCCCGCCCCCGGCCCCGGCGCCGCACCCGCACGCACGGTCGACGGCCCCCTCACCGCCGAGGAACTCGACCGGTACGCCGACGAGTTGCGCGAGCTGCTCGAGCAAGGCGTTGCCGCCGCCGAGCGGCAGCTCTTCGAGCTCAGGACGGCCGCCGCCGACGACGCCCGCATCCTCGGGGCGCTCGGTGACGGCGGGCTGCTGCCGCCAGGGCCCGACGTGCTCGCAACCGTCGAGTACCTGGGTGAGCACGGCATCCCCGCGCTGCCCGGCTGGCGCTATCTCGCCCAGGCCGTCGACCCCGCCGACCACGCCGCCGTCCTCGCCGCGCGGCCGGAGCTCGTGGACGGTGTCGTGATCACCGACCCCGTCTCCTATGCGCGCGCCCGCGACGTGCTGGCAGGGGCCGCGCTGCTGCCGCGTTCCGCGGTCGCCGTCGGTACGGCCGCGGCGCTGCTCGCACCCGTACCCGGGCCGGGCACCGGAAGCGGCGGCGATGTGTTCCTCGTACCGCCGAACCCGGCGATGCACGACGAGCACGCCGCGGACGAGGAACGGCAGGCACTCCGCGCCCGGGCCGCCGCGCGGGACGAGGAGATCAGGATCCTCGCGGACCGGCTCGCGGGCGACCGCTCCCTTGCCGCGCGCATCGGATCCTGGCGCGCCGACTGCCCGCCGGGCATGCTCGCCGAGCTCGCAGACGCGGCGCGCACCGCACAGCACACCGCAGAGGCCGCAGAAGAAGCGCTCGCCGAGGCCCGTGCGGTACGGGCCGAGGCCGACGAGGCCGCGGCCGACACCGCATGCGTGCGCGACGAGCGGCAGGAGGCCGCCCAGCGCGCCCGCCGCGCCGCCGACGCGCTCGCCGGACTGGCCTTCCGCCTCCGGGAGCGGGCCGGCTGGCAGGCGAAACTGCGCGAACTCGCCGACGAGGCGGCCGAGTCCGAGGCCCGCGCGACCTCCTGCCTGGAGCGCGCGCGAGCCGCCGACGAGGACCGCCGCGCCGCCCAGCGCGCCGCCGACGACGCCCGCCGCACCGCCCGCGCGCTCCGCGCCGAACGGGCCGAGATCGCGGGCGCCCCGGAACAGCTGCCGGAGCCCGACGGCGCAGCCCCCGCGGCACCGCGCGCCTCGCTGCCCGCCCTGCGCGAGGCGTACCGGGCCGCGTCCCAGCTGTACGAGAAGGTCGGCGTCGGCGCCGACCTGCGCGCCGAACAGGCCCGCGCCGAGAGCGACGAGAGCGCCGCCCTGGGCGAGCTCGACCGCCTCACCAACAAGGTCCGCACCCGCGCGGCCCAGCTCCTCGAAGGCACCGACGGCGCCGACGGCCCGTCCCGCCAGGCCGCCGCCGCCCGCGCCGAGTCACTGGTGCAGCTGCTGGAGTCCCGCGCTTCCGAGGCCAGCGAGAAGCTCGGCCGCCTCCGCGGCGAGGCCGAGCGCCTCGCCCCCGTCGACGGCGACGCCCACACCGAGCTCCCCGAGGAGCTGGTCCCCACCGACGCCGAGCACGCCCAGGTCCGCCTGCGCACGGCGACGGCCGAACTCGCCGCCCGCACCGAGGCGTTGGACACCGCCCGCGCTACCCATGCCGAGCTGCTCCGCGCCCACCGCGCTGCCGAGGACGCGGCAGGCGGCTTCGACGAGACGGCGGCGCTGCTGCGTGACCTGCTCAGGGACCACGCGGAGGAGGAGCAGGAGGCCCCGGAGCCTTATCCGGGCACCCTGGAGGAGGCCCGGCACTTGGCGGCCGAGGCCCGCCGTTCGCTGCGCGGCTGCGCATCCGACCTGTCCGCGGCCGAAGCCGCCGTGCGCGAGGCGAGCGACGTGCTCGTACGCCACGCCAACGCCACCCGCTACGAGGCGGTACGCACCCCTGCCCGCCAGCAGATCCGCGAACTCCCCGCGGCCGCCCTGCCCGAGCACGCCGCGAAGTGGGCCGAGGCGTTCGCGCCCCGGCTGCGCGTCCTCACCGACGAGCTGGCCCAGCTGGAGCGCAACCGCGACTCCATCGTCGACCGGCTCCGCGGACTGGTGGAGTCCGCGCTCACCACGCTCCGTTCGGCACAGCGGCTGTCCCGGCTGCCCGAGGGGCTCGGCGAGTGGTCAGGACAGGAGTTCCTGCGCATCCGCTTCGAGGAACCGGACCAGGCGAGCCTCGCCGAACGACTCGGAGAGGTCATCGACGAGGCCACCCGCGCCGCCGTGAAGAAGAACTCCGACCTGCGCAGGGACGGCATGTCCCTGCTGCTGCGCGGCGTCCAGGCGGCGCTCCAGCCGAAGGGCGTCGCCGTCGAGATCCTCAAGCCGGACGCGGTGCTGCGCGCCGAGCGCGTCCCGGTCGGGCAGATGGGGGACGTCTTCTCCGGCGGCCAGCTCCTCACCGCCGCGATCGCGCTCTACTGCACGATGGCGGCCCTGCGCAGCAACGACCGCGGCCGCGACAAGCACCGCCACGCCGGCACGCTGTTCCTGGACAACCCCATCGGCCGCGCCAACGCCACGTATCTGCTGGAGCTGCAGCGCGCGGTTTCGGACGCGCTCGGCGTCCAGCTGCTCTACACCACGGGGCTGTTCGACACGACCGCCCTTGCCGAGTTCCCGCTGGTCATCAGGCTGCGCAACGACGCGGACCTGCGGGCGGGCCTGAAGTACATCAGCGTCGAGGAGCATCTGCGCCCCGGGCTGCCCCAGCAGCGTACGGACGGTGAGACCGTGCACGGAGAGATCACCGCGACCCGGATGTTCAGGCGGAGCCCCGACCCGTCGCTCGCGCAGGACCGCCCCGACCCGTCGCTCGCGCAGGACCGCCCCGACCCGTCGGCCGCGGCCCAGTAGGCCAGGGGCACGGGACTTCAGGCCTCCGACAGCCTGCCGCCCGTGCCCCGCCTCCGTATGCGCGCGGCCTCCCGCGCCGCCGCCCGGGCCGTGCGACGGGCCCGCCGCCGCTCGCGCCGCAGCTGCCGCGCCGTACTGCTCGGGACCGAGACCACACCGTGCCGCTGGTTCCACACCTGCCGGGTCACCCAGACGTCCAGCACCGCCCACGTCGCCACGACCGTGCTGCCCACGCTGCTCAGGACCAGCGGGAACGCCAGCCACGAGCCCGTGACGCTGAACAGGAACGCCGTCATCGCCTGAATCAGCGTCACCGCCGTCACGATCACCGCACGCACGGCCGCCGTGCGCACCGGATCTGGCATCCGCCGCCGAACCGCCGGCTCCTCCACCCAGAGCCGCCGCGGCACACCCGTCTCATTCGCCGTACCCATGGTCCGCGTTCACTCCCCACCGCTGTCCGACTGCAGGGTGGCTGCCCGGATTCGGCCCCTTTACGCCGACGCCCGCGCATCACGCACCACGTCAATGCCCCCGGAACCCCTGAAACCCCCGCAACCCCCGGCAGCTCCTGCTCCCCGACTGCTGGTCCCAACTCTTGCTCCCCGTACAGAAAGACGAACAACACGTGTCGAAGATTCCCGCGGAACGAAGAATTCCAGCCATCCGTTCGCCAACGGATCGCCGCCTCCTGCCTGGTGTCCTCTGACACAGGCCGGTGGTCCAACTCCCCGAATACCAGGACAACTCATGATCAACGCAACCTCGCGCGGCCGAAAAACGTCCGGACGTGCCTTCGAGTTGTCAGTGCGTCAGTAGTAGGCTCGCGCCGTTTGTTGACGGAGACCACAAGCGGAATCACCGCCCGCCCACCGCGGGCGCCGATCAGGGGGAGGCCATGCGCTTTCGCGGGAAGTCCATCCGCAGGAAGATCGTGGCGTTGCTGCTCGTGCCGCTGGTGTCCCTCACCGCGCTGTGGGGATTCGCGACCGCGATCACCGGCCAGGAGGCCAAACAGCTCCTGGACGTCGGCTACATCATCGACCGGGTCGGCTATCCCCTGGAGGACACCGTCCGTGTCATCCAGAAGGAACGCCGCCAGACGATGGTCTATCTCGCGGACCCGCGTGCCTCCGACGCCCTGACCACCCTGCGCCGCCACCGCGCGGCCACCGACGCCGCCGTGGCCGAAATCCGAAGGAACGCCGAGGACCCCGGCGTCCGCGACTCCATACGCCCGGACGTCTCGCAGCGGATGAACTCGATCCTCGACGCCCTCGACGGACTCGGCTCGCTGCGCCGCAACGTCGAGCAGAGCGCCATCACCCGCGCCCAGGCCCTCGACTTCTACAACCGGCTCGTCGACCCCTGCTACAGCTTCCTCAACTCCCTCCACGCACTCGAGGACGTGGAACTCGAGAAGCAGGGCCGCGCCCTCGTCGGCGTCGTACGCGCCCGTGAGCTGCTCTCCCGCGAGGACGCGCTCGTGATCTCCGCCCTGATCACGCGCAGGATCACCGCCGAGGAGATCCGCGCGGTCTCCGACCTCGCCGCCAACCGTAAACTCCTGTACGAGACCAGCCTCGAGGTCCTGCCCTCGTCCGAGCGCGACACCCTCGAGAAGTACTGGCGCAGCCCGGACACGCAGCCCCTGCGCGAGGCCGAGGAGAAGCTGATCACCGCGGGCCCCGGCAAGAACCCCCGCGCCGTCGACGCCGGGCGATGGGAGGAACTGGCCACACCGGTCCTGGACGACCTCGCCCGCCAGAGCACCGAGGCGGGCAACCGCTACAAGGACCGCGTCGAGCCCGCCGCGTACGACGTCCTCGTCAAGGCGGGCATCGCCGGCGTCCTCGGCTTCCTCGCCCTGCTGATCTCCCTCGTCGTCTCCGTACACATCGGCCGTGATCTGGCCCGCGCCCTGTCCCGGCTGCGCAAGGAGGCCCACGAGGTCTCCGGGGTCCGCCTGCCCAGCGTCATGCGCCGGCTCGCCGCCGGTGAGACCGTCGACGTCGAGACCGAGGCGCCGCACCTGGAATACGAGAAGGACGAGATCGGCCAGGTCGGCCAGGCCCTCAACACCCTCCAGCGCGCGGCCGTCGAGGCCGCCGTCAAGCAGGCCGACGTGCGCCGCGGCGTGTCCGAGGTCTTCGTGAACCTCGCGCGCCGCAACCAGGTGCTGCTCCACCGCCAGCTCACGCTGCTCGACACGATGGAACGGCGCACGGAGGACACCGAGGAGCTCGCGGACCTGTTCCGGCTCGACCACCTCACCACCCGTATGCGCCGACACGCCGAGGGCCTGGTGATCCTCTCCGGCGCCGCCCCGTCCCGCCAGTGGCGCAAGCCGATCCAGCTGATGGACGTCGTACGGGCCGCGGTCGCCGAGGTCGAGGACTACGAGCGCATCGAGGTCCGCCGCCTGCCGCGCATCGGCGTGGGCGGGCCCGCCGTCGCCGACCTCACCCACCTCATCGCCGAACTGCTGGAGAACGCCACCGTCTTCTCGCCCCCGCACACCGCCGTCCAGGTCCATGGCGAGCGGGTGGCCAACGGCTTCACCCTGGAGATCCACGACCGGGGCCTCGGCATGGCACCCGAGGCGCTCCTCGACGCCAACCTCCGCCTCGCCGAGACCCCCGAGTTCGAGCTCTCCGACACCGACCGGCTCGGCCTGTTCGTGGTCAGCCGGCTCGCCCAGCGGCAGAACGTCCGGGTCTCGCTTCAGCCGTCCCCGTACGGAGGGACCACCGCGGTCGTCTTCATCCCGGCGGCGCTGCTCACCGACGCCCCCGAGACCGAGGGCACCGGCTTCCGGCTCGACCGCAAGAGCGGCCGCGGCGACTGGGACAGGGACCGCGACCGGCGGCGCACCGAGGGCGGCAGGCTCGCCGCGCTGTCGCAGGTCCCCACGGGACTCGGCAGCTCCACCGTGCTCGACGGACCCGTCGAACTGGAGCCCCCGGTCGGCACGCCGGACTTCGACGACCGCCCGGCCATCGTCGCCATCGACACGATCGACTCCATCGGCGCGCTCGACACCACTGCCGACATCGAGGACACGGAGAGCGAGCGGGGCGGACTCTTCCGCGCCCGGGACTTCCTGCGCACGCCCGCCGACGAGCAGCACCCGCAGGCCAACGACCGGGTGCGCGAGCATCCGCGCGACGGCCGGCGCCCGGCGGGGCCCGTTCCGCTGCCCCGCCGGAAGCAGCCGACGCTGGTCAGCGACAACGGCCGCAGGGTGGACGAGCAGGGCCGCGCCCATCCGTCGTCCGGGCGGACCACGGAGGCGCAGCCGGACACCGCGTCTGCATCCGCATCCGCATCCGCATCCGCATCGGCCCGGCCATCGGACCGGATACCGGACGGCCTGCGCCCGGCACCGTCCACGGACCGCGCACTGGGCCCGGCTTCAGGCACGAACACGACCCGGGGCACGGGCACCAACACGACCGCGGCCACCGGCACGAGCCCGACGCCGGGCACGGCCTCGGGCCCGGGCGCAGTGTCCGCCACGGACGGCACGAGCCCCGCCCCCGCCGCGCTCGGCGGCCTGCCGCGGCGCGTGCGCCAGGCCAGCCTGGCCCCACAGCTGCGCGCGGACGCGCCCGGCACCCGCGCCGCCGGCACCCCCGGGGCACCGGCCGGCGAGCCGGACATCGAACGTGACGCGGAAGAAGTACGCGACCGCATGGCCTCGCTGCAACGCGGCTGGCAGCGCGGACGTCTGCAGAACGCCGAGGACACCACCGGCCCCGGCGAAACGGCACAAGGAACCACACCGGAGGGGAACGGTCGATGACCGCACCGAACGCCGCAGCACACGACGCCACCACGAGCGGCGAGCTCAACTGGCTTCTCGACGAGCTGGTCGAGCGGGTCGGCTCCATCCGCAAGGCACTCGTGCTCTCCAGCGACGGCCTCGCGACCGGCTCGTCCAAGGACCTCACCCGGGAGGACGGAGAACATCTCGCCGCCGTCGCCTCCGGGTTCCACAGCCTGGCCAAGGGCGTGGGCCGCCACTTCGACGCGGGACGCGTGCGGCAGACCGTCGTCGAGCTCGACGACGCCTTCCTCTTCGTCACCGCGGCGGGCGACGGGAGCTGCCTCGCCGTACTGTCCGACGCCGACTCCGACGTCGGACAGGTCGCGTACGAGATGACGCTGATGGTCAAGCGGGTGGGCGTCCACCTCGCCACGGCACCACGGACCGGGCTGACCTCCGGAGGGTGAGTGGAATGGCATGAACGACCCCGGACAGCATCAACGGCAGGCCCGGGAAGCCCAGCAGGCCGAGCAGGCGCACCACTGGTTCGACGACGAAGCGGGACCGGTGGTCCGTCCGTATGCGATGACCCGCGGCCGTACCAGCAGTGCGACCCGGCACCGGCTCGACCTGATCGCGCTCGTCGTCCCCGAACCGGCGGCCGACGACCCGGGCAGGGACCAGACGCTCTCGCCCGAACACGTCGAGATCGTCGAACGCTGCAGCACGATCCCCCAGTCGATCGCCGAGCTCGCGGCCGGACTCGACCTCCCCGTCGGGGTGGTCCGGGTCCTGGTGGGCGATCTCGTCGACGACGACCTGGTCCACGTAACCCGTCCCGTTCCGCCGGCCGAGCTGCCGGACGTGAGCATTCTCCGCGAGGTGATCAATGGTCTTCGGGCGCTCTAGCCGCACGGGCTCACCACGGCCGGTCGAGCCGGTGACGCTGAAGATCCTGGTGGCGGGTGGCTTCGGGGTCGGCAAGACGACGCTCGTCGGCGCGGTCAGCGAGATCAGACCGCTGCGCACCGAGGAGACCCTGAGCGAGGCCGGCCGGCCCGTCGACGACCTCGACGGCGTCGAGGCCAAGAGCACCACCACCGTCGCCATGGACTTCGGCCGGATCACCCTCCGCGACGACCTCGTGCTCTACCTCTTCGGTACGCCGGGCCAGGACCGCTTCTGGTTCCTCTGGGACGAGCTGGCCCAGGGGGCGCTCGGCGCGGTCGTCCTGGCCGACACGCGCCGCCTGGAGGACTCGTTCGCGGCCGTCGACTACTTCGAACGCCGCGGGATCCCGTTCACCGTCGGTGTGAACTGCTTCGAGGGCGCCGACCGTTTCGCGGCGGAGACGGTACGGGCCGCGCTCGACCTCGACCCCGAGGTGCCGCTGATGATGTGCGACGCGCGGGACCGGGAGTCGGTCAAGTCGGTACTGGTGTCGGTGGTGGAACACGCCCTCGTGCGCTCCACCCGGGAGCGCGAGCCCGCCACGACCTGACCCGGGGCGACCGGGGAACAACACGGCCCGTACCCCCACCGACAGGGGTACGGGCCGTGGCTCACGGGGTCCTTGGGAACGCCGGGCTACGGGGCGTTGAGGCCACGGGGCCATGGGGCCGTGGGGCGTGTCCCGTGGATCGGTCGGACCGGCCCTAGGCGTGTTCCTCCCAGCCGAAGCTGCGCTCCACGGCCTTGCGCCAGTTGTCGTACTCCCGCTCCCTCATCTCCGCGGCCATCCGCGGCGACCACTCCACATCGCGCTGCCAGTGCGCCTTCAGCTCGTCCAGGCCGCCCCACACCCCCGTGGCGAGACCGGCCGCGTACGCCGCGCCCAGGCACGTCGTCTCGGACACCTTCGGCCGGATCACGGGCACGCCCAGCACATCGGCCTGATGCTGCATCAGCAGCTGGTTGGCGGTCATTCCGCCGTCGACCTTCAGTGTCGTGATCGGCACGCCCGAGTCCTGGTACATGGCGTCCACGACCTCGCGCGTCTGCCAGCTCGTCGCCTCCAGCACCGCCCGCGCCAGATGCGCCTTGGTCACATAGCGGGTCAGTCCGGTGATGACACCGCGGGCGTCGGCCCGCCAGTAGGGCGCGTACAGGCCGGAGAAGGCCGGCACGATGTAGGCCCCGCCGTTGTCGTCCACGCTCGACGCCAGCGTCTCGATCTCGTCCGCGCTGCGGATGATCCCGAGCTGGTCGCGGAACCACTGCACCAGAGCGCCGGTGATCGCGATCGAGCCCTCCAGGCAGTAGACGGGAGCCTCGTCGCCGATCTTGTAGCCGAGCGTGGTGATCAGCCCGCTCTTCGAAGGAACGGGCCGGTTGCCGGTGTTGAGCAGCAGGAAGCTTCCCGTGCCGTACGTGTTCTTCGCCGTTCCCGTGTCGTAGCAGGCCTGGCCGAAGATCGCGGCCTGCTGGTCGCCGAGTGCCGAGGCGACCGGCACCCCGTCGAGCTGCCCGACGGCCGTCCCGTACACCTCGGCCGACGACCTGATCTCCGGGAGCACCGCCTCGGGCACCCGCATCGCCGCGAGGATCGATGCGTCCCACTGGAGGGTCTCCAGGTTCATCAGCATGGTGCGCGAGGCATTGGTGACGTCCGTGACGTGCACACCGCCGTTCGTGCCGCCGGTGAGATTCCAGATCAGCCAGGAGTCGACGGTGCCGAACGCGATCTCGCCGCGCTCCGCCCTGCCCCGCAGTCCGGGCACGTTGTCCAGCAGCCAGGCGGCCTTCGGACCCGAGAAGTAGCTGGCGAGCGGAAGCCCGGTGGCATCACGGAAGCGGTCCTGCCCGTCCGTGCCGCCGAGTTCGGTGCACAGTGCCGCGGTCCGCGTGTCCTGCCACACGATGGCATTGTGCACGGGTTTGCCCGTGGATCGGTCCCACAGCACCGTCGTCTCGCGCTGGTTGGTGATGCCGAGCGCGCTGAGCTGTTCGGCACGCAGCCCCGCCTTGGCCAGCGCCCCGGCCACGACGGCCTGGACCTTCGACCAGATCTCGGTCGCGTCGTGCTCGACCCAGCCCGGCTTGGGGAAGATCTGACGGTGTTCGCGCTGGTCGACGGCGACGATGGCGCCGTCCTGGCCGAAGATGATGCAGCGGCTCGACGTGGTGCCCTGGTCGATCGCCGCGACGAATTTCTGGGAGGTGTCCGTCATGACGTCCCCTTCTCGGAGGTGCTGCTCCGGGAGGGCTGCTCCCGGGAGGCTGTTTGCGCGGTCGGAACACGGCTGTTGAATCGGAGCGCTGCGTCGAATCGCAACGCGGGGTCTGGTCCGGACACGGTGTCGGGTCCGAACGCGGGGGCGGGTCCGAACGCGGGGGCGGGTCCGAACGCGGCGTCGCGTCAGAACGCGGCGTTGAAGACGAGGCCCGCGAGGAGACCCCCCACCAGCGGTCCCACGACGGGAATCCAGGCGTACCTCCAGTCGGACGTCCCCTTGTGGGGAATGGGCAGCACCGCGTGCGTGATCCTTGGGCCCAGATCGCGCGCCGGATTGATGGCGTAACCGGTCGGCCCGCCCAGCGACAGACCGATCCCGACGACCAGCAGCGACACCAGCAGGATCGAGATACCCGAGCCGTAGATCCCGGCGGCCCCGCCGGGGATCGGGCCGATGCCGATCCCGGCGTTCCGCCCGAAGGCAAGAACCGGCAGGACCAGCCCGGTCGTCGCGATGATCTCGGTGACGAGATTCGCGACGGGCTTGCGTATCTCCGGAACCGTAGCGAAGATCCCCAACGTGGGCTGGGCGTTCGCCCCGGAATTGGCCTGGAACTGCGCGTAGTAGACCAGCCAGGCCAGCACGGCGCCGACGACCGCGCCGGTCATCTGCGCGGCGATGTACAGCGGCACTTCGCCCCACTCGCCGGTGTCGACGGCGACGCCCACGGTCACGGCCGGATTGAGATGCCCGCCGGACAGCGGTGCCGCGGTGTACGCGCCCGCGAGCACACCGAATCCCCAGCCGAAGGTGATCACGATCCAGCCGGAGGCTCTCGCCTTGGAGTGGTGCAACGTGACCGCGGCGCACACGCCTGCGCCGAAGAGGATGAGTATCGCGGTCCCGATGACCTCACCGAGGAAGATGTCTGCGTTGCTCATGGAGGCTCCTGGGCTGGGTTGGTTCCCATGGCTACGGAGCCGGAGTCAGCGGGCACAGGCGTCCGTCCCGAGCCTCGCCCGGCGTCCGTGACGAGCGTGGTGAGCGTGCGCGTGCATGGCCGTACGCATGCACGGCCGTACGCGTGCATGGGCGCGCGCGCATGCACGTCGAACTGCGGCGACGGAGACATGTGGCGCCGACGAAGACGCAGTTTTCTCCCCTGCTACTGCACCGTCAAGGATCCCGACAGCAGCCGCAGTTCACGACCCACCCATCCGCGGGGAACGCCGAGCCGCGAGCCGTACGCCCTGCCGCTCGCCCGCGGCCTCAGCGGACCGCGACGATCGCCGAACCGTGGCCGAACAGCCCCTGGTTCGCGGTGATTCCCGCCCGCGCACCCGTCACCTGCCGTGCCCCGGCCACACCCCGCAACTGCCAGGTCAGTTCGCACACCTGGGCGATCGCCTGCGCCGGCACGGCCTCCCCGAACGAGGCGAGGCCCCCGCTCGCATTGACCGGCACGCGCCCGCCGAGCGCCGTCACGCCCTCCCGCACCAGCTTCGCGCCCTCACCCGCCGCGCACAGCCCGATGTCCTCGTACCACTCCAGCTCCAGCGCCGTGGACAGGTCGTACACCTCGGCGAGCGAGAGATCCATGGGCCCGAGCCCGGCCTCCTCGTACGCGGCCCGCGCGATCGACGCCCGGAAGCCGAGCGCGGGCGGCTCCACCGCGGCGGCCGAGTCCGTGGCGATGTCCGGCAGGTCGAGGACGGTCCTCGGGAAGGCGGGGGTGACGGTCGAGACGGCGCGGATACGGACCGGATCGGCCGCCCCGTGCCGCCGCGCGTACTCCATGCTCGACAGGACGAGCGCGGCGGCGCCGTCGGACGTGGCGCAGATGTCGAGCAGCCGCAGCGGATCTGCGACGACCGCGGACGCGGCGACGTCACCGGCGGTCACCGCCTTGCGGTAGCGGGCGTACGGGTTCAGCGCCCCGGCCGCCGCGTTCTTCACCTTCACCTGCGCGAAGTCGTCCTGCGTGTCGCCGTGCAGAGCCATGCGACGCCGCGCGTACAGCGCGAAGTACGCGGGATTCGTCGCCCCGAGCACCCGGAAGCGCAGCCAGTCGGGATCGTCGGGACGGTCGCCGCCCGCGGGTGCGAAGAACCCCTTGGGCGCGGAGTCGGCGCCCACGACGAGCACGACGTCCGCCAGCCCGGCCAGGATCTGTGCCCGGGCGGCGCCGACCGCCTGGGCGCCGGACGCGCACGCCGCGTACACGCTGGTGACCCTTGCCCCCTGCCAGCCCAGCGCCCGGGCGAACGTGGCACCCGCCACGTATCCGGGATAGCCGCCCCGGACGGTGTCCGCGCCGACGACCGACTGGACGTCCCGCCAGCCGATGCCGGCGTCGGCGAGCGCGGCACGGGCCGCGACCGTTCCGTACTCGACGAAGCTCTTGCCCCATTTGCCCCACGGATGCATTCCCGCCCCAAGGACGGCGATGTCGCCGGTCATCGGCCACCCCCCACCGGACGCCAGTGCCAGGTCGTCCACGTGGTGTCAGCGTCCTCGATGAGGATCCCCGGCACCACCTCGACCTCCATGCCGACCGCGAGATCCCCGACAGTCACCCCCGGCGCCGCCTGCCCGAGGACCACCATCCGCTCCTCCGCGAGCTCGACCGCGACCAGCGTGTACGGCTCCCACCGCGCATCCGGGTCCGAGACGTACGGCGCCGGCGGCCGGTACCTCCCGTCCGTGTACGACCACACGCGCCCCCGCTTCGACAGGGCCACCTCCGCCGGCTCACCGCCGCCCACGCAGCCCGGATTGCGGCAGTACGCGTCCTCGCGCGGGAAGAACACCACGGAGCAGGCGGTGCAGCGGGTGCCCAGGAGCCTGAACTCCCTTTCGTCCTCACCGTCGGTGAACCATCCGGCCACCACGGGCGTACGTGTGCGCGCCACGGCCTGTCCCTCCCACCTCGATCTGACGGATCGTCAGGCATCGTCAGGAGTGTGCCACGGAGAGAACGCGGCCGGAAGCCGGAAGAGTTGGTTCCGGCCCTGGAGGCACGGGGCGCCGATCCGGTGGCCACGGAGGGCCGGCCCGTGGCCGCGGGGTGGTTCCGGCCACCCGTTCCTGATAGACAACGGTGCGCATGAGAGGACTCGCTTCCGCATTCCGCGCCCTGACCCTCACCGCCGCCGCCCTCCTGGCCGTCACGACCACGTCCCCCGCCGCCCGGGCCGCGACCGAACCGAAAGCCCCGGACGAATTCGTCGCCCTGCGCACCGTCGCCCCGACGATCATCCAGGAGATGCGCTACACCACCCCGCACAACTTCATCGGCGAACCGATCGACGGCTACGAGCAGCCCGTATGCATCCTCACCCGGCCCGCCGCCCAGGCCCTCCAGCGCGCCCAGCGCCAACTCCTGCGCCAGGGCTACTCCCTCAAGGTCTACGACTGCTACCGGCCGCAGCGCGCGGTCGACCACTTCGTCCGCTGGGCCAAGGACCTGTCCGACGAGCGCATGAAGGCCGAGTTCTATCCCCATGTCGACAAGTCGAGGCTGTTCGAGGACGGTTACATCGCGGAGAAGTCGGGACACAGCCGCGGCAGCACCGTCGACCTGACCATCGTCCAGCTCCCCGCCAAGAGGACCCGCCCGTACCGCCCCGGCGAGGAACTGGTCCCCTGCTACGCACCCCGGAGCGAGAGGTTCCCGGACAACTCCCTCGACATGGGCACCGGATTCGACTGCTTCGACACCCTCTCGCACACCGACGACCCCCGCATCCAGGGTGAGCAGCGCGCCAACCGCCAACTCCTCAAGAACACCCTCGCCGACGCAGGCTTCGTCAACCTCCCCGAGGAGTGGTGGCACTTCACCCACAAGCCGGAGCTCTTCCCCGACACCTACTTCGACTTCCCGGTGTCCTGGAGGTCGCCGGCGCGGCCGTGACGCGCTGACCGGGCGCGGCCACCTCACGTACAGTCCGCGTGTGACCGAGCCCAACGCCCCCGCCCCCGCACCGACCCCCGCACCGACCCCCGCACCGACCCCCGCACCGACCCCCGCACCGACCCCCGCACCGACCCCCGCACCGACCCCCGCACCGACCCCCGCACCCACCCCTGTCAGGGACTCCCACTGCTCCAGCTGCGGGGCCCGCTACCCGGACGGCACCACCGGCTGGCCCCGCACCTGCGTCGTCTGCAGCGACACGGCCTACCGCAATCCCCTGCCCGTCGCCGTCGCGCTCCTCCCCGCCACCACCCCGCGCGGCACCGGACTCGTCGTCATCACCCGCACCATCGAGCCCCAGCGCGGCGGCATCGCGCTGCCCGGCGGATTCATCGACCACTCCGAGGACTGGCAGCACGCGGTCGTACGCGAACTCCGTGAAGAGACCGGCATCGAGGCCGCCCACCAGGACGTCCGGCTGGCCGACGCCCTCAGCTCACCCGGTGGCCACCTGCTCCTGTTCGGCCTGCTCCCCGAGCGCCCGGCGGCGGAACTCCCGCACACCGCCCCGACCGACGAGACCGAGGGCTGGCATCTCCTCCACGAGCCGGCCGAGCTGGCGTTCCCGCTGCACACGATCGCGGTACGGCGCTGGTTCGCCGGAACGTACGCGTAGCGGCTACACCGCCGGCCCCGCAGGCCCCCGGACCGGTCACGCCGGACCCCGGACGCATACGGGCCGGCCCCGCACCCGCACGGGCCGTCACGCCAGCCCGCGCACCCGCACCGGCCGCGACACCTTCGCCGCACCGCCTTCCGTCACCCGCTCCACGACCACCCGACCGCCCACCAGCCGGGACGCGTACCGCTCCACCTCCGGCCGCGCCGGTGCACCGCCCACCGGCACACCCTCCGCCGACTCCTCGCGGGGCTCCTCGACGACCAGCCCACTGCCCGTGCGCCCCGCCGCCGGCGCCCACACCTCCAGCTCGACCGAGCCGTCATCGCCCCGCACCGGAATCACCGCACCCGCCCGCACCAGCACCGGAATCCGCGACAGCGGCGCGTCCAGCAGCACCTGCCCCGGCCCCTCGTACGCCTCACCCGTCACCATGTCGTACCACCGCCCCCGCGGCAGCCGCACCGCACGCCGGTCCGTCCCCCGCTCCAGCACCGGCGCCACCAGCAGCGCATCGCCCAGCAGAAAGGCGTCCTCGCAGTTCCGCAACGCCCGGTCGTCCGGCGCACCCCACCACAGAGGCCGCACGTACGGCGCCCCGGTGAGCCGCGCCAGATGCGCCAGCGTCACGAAGTACGGGCGCAGCCGCTCCCGTTCGAGCATCGCCGCCTTCGCATGGCCGAGGACCTGCGGACCGAACTCCCACGGCTCCCTGCGCCCCGCGTCGATCGCCGCATGCGTACGGAACAGCGGCAGATACGCGCCGAGCTGGAACCACCGCAGATACAGCTCGGGCGACGGACTGCCGTCGAAACCGCCCACGTCCGGACCCGAGTAGGGCACCCCGCACAGCCCCAGCCCCAGCACGAGCGAGAGCGACGCCCGCAGCCCCGGCCAGCCCGTCGACACATCGCCGGACCAGGTCCCGCCGTACCGCTGCATCCCCGCCCACCCGGAGCGCGAGAACAGGAACGGCCGCTCCTGCGGACGCAGCCGCCGCAAACCCTCGTACCCCGCCCGCGCCATCCCGAGCGCATACACATTGTGGGCCTCGCGATGATCGCCGCCGCGCCCCTCCAGCGCATGCCGGGCCGACCGCGGCAACGTCATGTCGCCGAACGGCGTGAACGACACCGGCTCGTTCATGTCGTGCCACACCCCCGCGAAACCCTGCGCGAGCCGCTCCTCGTACAGCCCGCCCCACCAGGCACGCACCGGCGGATCGGTGAAGTCCGGATACACGCACTCACCCGGCCACACCACACCGCGCACCTCCCGCCCCCGCGCATCCCGCACGAACGCCCCGGCATCCCCGACCGCCGAACCGCTCTCGTACACGGCGTCGCCCGGCTCCGCCTTCACCGCAGGGTCGACGATCGACACCAGCCGCACACCGTCCGCTCGCAGCTCCTTCGCCAGCCCCGGCAGATCGGGAAAGCGCGCACGGTCGACCGAGAAGACCCGGTGGCCGTCGTAGTGGTCGATGTCCAAGTGCAGGGCCGACAGCGGCAGCCCCCGCTCCCGGTAGCCCGCCACCACCCGCCGCACCTCACGCTCACTGCCGAAGCCCCAGCGCGCGTGCTGCGGCCCGAGCGCCCACGACGGGGGGAGCGCGGGCACACCGGTGAGCGCCGTCCAACCGCGCAGCACGCGCGCCGGAGTGCCCGCGATCACCCAGCAGCGCAACGGACCGCCGGCCATCCGCACCTCACTCGTGCCCGGCCTGTCGTGCCCGGAGCCGGCGCCCTCCTCGCCCTCCCGCAGCGACACACGGCCATCCCATGGATTGTCATGAAACGCCAGATGCGTCCCCGCGTCCGACACCACCAGTTGCACCGGCATCGTGATGTACAGCGGATCGTCGCCCGGACCGAAACTGCCCCGCGGATCGGTGTTCCACAGCCGGTACGTCCCGTTCCGCAACCGCGGCCCCGACGACCGCCCACCCAGCCCGAAGAACCGGGCGTCGGCAGGCACTTCGGAGCGCTGCAGCCAGCGCGCCGGCCCCCCGCCCACCGGCTCCCACCAGCGCGGCGGCAGATCCCGGCGCAGCACCACCCCGCCCGGAGTCCGCACCTCCACCGCGCCGTGCCGCGACACCGCCACCGTCACCCGCTCCGACACGACCCGCCAGCCGCCGTCCTTGTCGGGCTCCAGCTCGGCGCGCGGATCGACCTCGGGCGGAGCGCCCGCCAGCGCGTACGACGGCTCGGGCCCGGCCCCGTCCCACCCCCAGAAGACGCTCCCGCCCACCGCCACCCGCACCCGAAGCTCCGAGCGCGCAAAACGCACGACCCCGCCGCCGGGCAACGGCTCGGCATCCACCACCGCCCCCGGCACCCGGGCCCGCTCAGCCCCCCGCGCCGGCAGCCCCCACGCATCCGTACGCCTCCGACGCCACGCCGCACGCACCGCACGCAGCCCCTGCACCGTGCCGAACACCTTCACCGAGCGCACCAGCCCACGACCGTTCATGCTGCTCACCCTGCCATCCACCAGCGGTTTGGCGGGGTCCGTTCAACTTCCGTTCACCCGTGGTGCGAGCACACAAACAGCCACCCGACCATGGGCGGGGAACCCTGGTGCACAAGACGATCACATGACATCGTCCTGTCAGCGACAGCCGCGTCACGCGCACACCCACGCCCGTGCGCGGGACACACGCCCACCACGCGTACAGCACACAGCCGCCCGGGAGCCGCCCCATGACCTCAGCAGCGAACCCTGCCCCCCTCTGGCAGCCGGACGCCGCCCGCATCGCCTCCGCCCGCATCACCCGCTTCCAGGCCTGGGCGGCGGAACGGTACGGCGCCCCCGCCGACGGCGGCTACCCCGCGCTGCACCGCTGGTCCGTCGACGAGCTGGAGACCTTCTGGCAGGCCGTCGCCGACTGGTTCGACGTACGGTTCTCCACCCCGTACGAGCAGGTACTGGGCGACCGGACCATGCCCGGAGCCCAATGGTTCACCAGCGCCACCCTCAACTACGCCGAGCACGCCCTTCGCACCGCCGAAGACAGCACGCGCGCCCATGAGCCCGCCCTCATTCATGTGGACGAGACACACGAACCGGCGCCCATCAGCTGGTCCGAGCTCCGCCGCCAGGTCGGGTCCCTCGCGGCCGAACTCCGCGCCCTCGGCGTACGCCCCGGCGACCGCGTCAGCGGCTACCTCCCCAACATCCCGCAGGCCGTCACCGCCCTCCTCGCCACCGCCGCAGTGGGCGCCGTCTGGACCTCCTGCGCCCCCGACTTCGGCGCCCGCAGCGTCCTCGACCGCTTCCAGCAGGTCGAACCCGTCGTCCTCTTCACCGTCGACGGCTACCGCTACGGCGGCAAGGAACACGACCGCCGCGACACCGTCGCCGAACTCCGCCGCGAACTCCCCACCCTGCGCGCCGTCGTCCACATCCCGCTGCTCGGCACCCCCGCCCCCGAAGGCGCCCTCGACTGGTCCGAGCTGACCGCCGGCGACACCGAGCCCGTCTTCGAGCAGGTCCCCTTCGACCACCCGCTGTGGGTCCTCTACTCCTCCGGCACCACCGGTCTCCCCAAGGCCATCGTCCAGTCCCAGGGCGGCATCCTCCTCGAACACTTCAAGCAGCTCGGCCTCCACTGCGACCTCGGCCCCGGAGACCGCTTCTTCTGGTACACCTCCACCGGCTGGATGATGTGGAACTTCCTCGTCTCCGGCCTCCTCACCGGCACCACCGTCATCCTGTACGACGGCAGCCCCGGCTACCCCGAGACCGGCGCCCAGTGGGCCATCGCCGAACGCACCGGCGCCACCCTCTTCGGCACCTCCGCCGCATACGTGATGGCCTGCCGCAAGGCCGACGTGCACCCCGGACGCGACCACGACCTCTCCCGCGTCCAGTGCGTCGCCACCACCGGCTCACCCCTCCCGCCCGACGGCTTCCGCTGGCTCCACGACGAGGTCCGCGACGACCTCTGGATCGCCTCCGTCAGCGGCGGAACAGACGTCTGCAGCTGCTTCGCCGGCGCCGTCCCCACCCTCCCCGTCCACATCGGCGAACTCCAGGCACCCTGCCTCGGCACCGACCTCCAGGCCTGGGACCCGCACGGCAAACCCCTCACCGGCGAGGTCGGCGAACTCGTCGTCACCAACCCCATGCCGTCCATGCCCATCCACTTCTGGAACGACCCCGACGGCAGCCGCTACCGCGACAGCTACTTCGAGATGTTCCCCGGGGTCTGGCGCCACGGCGACTGGATCACCATCACCGACCACGGCTCGGTCATCATCCACGGCCGCTCCGACTCCACGCTCAACCGCCAGGGCGTACGCATGGGCTCCGCCGACATCTACGAAGCCGTCGAACGCCTCCCGGAAATCCGCGAGTCCCTCGTCATCGGCCTCGAAGAACCCGACGGCGGCTACTGGATGCCCCTCTTCGTCCACCTCGCCCCCGGCGCCACCCTCGGCGACGACCTGCGCGACCGGATCAAGCGCACCATCCGCGAACAGCTCTCCCCGCGCCACGTCCCCGACGACATCATCGAGGTCCCCGGCGTTCCCCACACCCTCACCGGCAAGCGCATCGAAGTCCCCGTCAAGCGCCTCCTCCAGGGCACGGCCCTCGCCAAGGCCGTCAACCCCGGCTCGGTCGACAACCTCGACCTGCTGCGCTTCTACGAGGAGCTGGCACGCAAGCGCGCCTGACCCCGGGCCGCCGCCGGAACGCGTTGTCAGTGCTCACGATTACGGTGAGTGAGCACTGATCAACAGCGCCCAGGGGGAACCAGGGGGATTCATGGCGCACACCAAGAACCAGCAGCAGTCCATGCGGCGCGCCCTGCGCCGCGACGTCCCGGCCACCGTCGGCCTGCTCGTCGACGAGCAGGACTTCGCCGCCATGTGCCGGTACCGCAGCTTCACCTTCACCGACCATCCCGGCTACCTCCACCAGGTCGAAGGCCTGCTCAGAGCACTCTCCTCCCAGAGCGGACACACCACCGTCGCCCTCTTCGACCCGGAGGACTTCGCCCGCTTCTGCACCGAAACAGGACTCGACCCGGACAGCTCCACCAGCCGCAGCCGGTACACCGCGGAGATCGCCGCAGCAGGCCCCACCGTCGCGTACACCGGCCAGCCCATCGACCACCTGGTGCCGCTGCTCATCAACAGATCGGTCCGCCAGGCCACCTGGGAGTACGCGACCTGGCTGCTCGGCGACCTCGGAGCCTGCGCGGACTGCGGCGAGGACATCGGCCGCGCCGCCTTCGACCGCGCCTCCCAACTGCTCCTCACCCTGCTCGAAACCGCCGGCCCCGGCACACACCATCTCGTCTGCAGCGTCCCCGCGGCCGACGAACAACTCCTGGCGGTCCTGCACGCCGTGTGCCGCACCGGAAACCCCGCCGTCCTCGACGCCGGCGAAGGCGCGGAGTTCGCCACCGTCCTCGCCGCCGGCATCGCCCTCGAAGGCCCCGGGGGAGTGGTGCTGCGCACCTCCACCGACGACGCCCCCGACCAGCTCCGCGGCTGGCGCCTCCACGAGGGACGGCTGATCCCGCTCACCGAAGGCGAGGTCTTCAGCGCGTACTGCACGGACGCCGACACAGGGGAGCCACTCTCACCCGAGCCCGGCGTCGAGTACCGCGCGGGCTTCGACCTCGGCGACCCGCCCGGTACGACCCCGCACCACTGAATCGCACCGCCGAATCGCAAGAGGGGGCCTCCCACCCCAGGCGGGAAGCCCCCTCACACCACAACGACTCACCACACGGCGAATCGTCCGGTCACGCGCCGGTCACTCGCCGGACAGCACCGCCTGCGCGGCCAACCGCGCCTCCTCGGCGGTGTCCGCAGCACGCGCCGCGGCAGCAGCGCGCTCGCACTGCGCCAGCGTGTACTTCGCCAGCGTCGCCCGCACATAAGGAATCGACGCCGCCCCCATCGACAGAGAGGTGACACCCAGACCCGTCAGCACACACGCGAGCAGCGGATCCGACGCGGCCTCACCGCACACACCACAGCTCTTGCCCTCGGCCTTCGCCGCCTCCGCCGACAGCGCCACCAGGTCGAGCAGCGCGGGCTGCCACGGATCCTGCAACCGGGACACCGCACCCACCTGCCGGTCCGCCGCGAAGGTGTACTGCGCCAGGTCGTTCGTCCCCAGCGACAGGAACTCCACCTCCTGCAGCACCGAACGCGCCCGCAGAGCCGCCGACGGAATCTCGACCATCGCGCCGAACTTCGCCTTGAGCCCCGCCTCACGGCAGGCGTCCGCGAACGCCTTCGCATCCGTACGGTCCGCCACCATCGGCGCCATGACCTCGAGGTACACCGGAAGCCCCTCGGCCGCCTTCGCCAGCGCGGTCAGCTGCGTCCGCAGCACGTCCGGATGCTCCAGCAGCGTCCGCAGACCCCGGACACCCAGCGCCGGGTTCGGCTCGTCGCCCGGCGTGAGGAAGTCCAGCGGCTTGTCCGCACCCGCATCCAGCACCCGTACGACCACACGGCCCTCGGGAAATGCCTCCAGCACCTTGCGGTACGCCTCGACCTGCTTGGCCTCCGACGGCGCCCGCTTGCTGTCGTCCAGGAACAGGAACTCCGTACGGAACAGACCGACACCCTCGGCCCCGGCCTCCACCGCGGCAGGCACATCCGCGGGACCGCCGACATTGGCCAGCAGCGGCACCTTGTGCCCGTCCGACGTGGCACCCGGGCCGGACGACGCGGCAAGCGCCGCCTTCCGCGCCGCAGCCGCCTCGGCCAACTGCGACTGCTTCTCGAGGCTCGGCTCGACGAACACCTCGCCGGTGCTCCCGTCGACCGCGATGACCGCGCCCTCGGCAAGCTCACACGCACCCGGCAGCGCCACCACGGCCGGCACCCCGAGCGCCCGCGCCAGAATCGCGCTGTGACTCGTCGGCCCGCCCTCCTCGGTCACAAAACCGAGCACCAGCGCCGGGTCGAGCAGCGCCGTGTCCGCGGGGGCGAGATCCCGGGCGATCAGCACATACGGCTCGTCGCTGTCCGGAACACCCGGCATCGGCACACCCAGCAGCCGCGCCACGATCCGGTTCCGCACGTCATCGAGGTCCGCCACACGCCCGGCCAGATACTCCCCGGCACCCGCCAGCAGCGCCCGGTACGCGGCGAACGCGTCGTACACCGCACGCTCGGCCGTGCTGCCCACCGCGATACGTCGCTCGACGTCGGCCATGAGCTCCGGGTCCTGCGCCATCATGGCCTGCGCCTCGAGCACGTGCTGCGCCTCGCCACCTGCCAGATTGCCGCGCGCAATCAGGTCGGCAGCCACAGCCTCGACGGCCTGGCGAGCGCGCCCCTGTTCGCGCTCCGCATCCTCGGCCGGAATCTGCTTGGCCGGCGGCTCGAGCACCGCCGTCCCCATGTGCCTAACCTCGCCGATCGCCACACCGTGGCTCACGCCGACGCCTCGCAGCGTTGTCTCCATTTCACCCGTCTCCGATTGTGCGGCGGTCCCAGCCACCGCGATGGATGTACGACTGCCGTTGGCCGTCATGACGACGGTGACGTCACTGCCAGCTGAACAGCTCGTCGCCCGCCTTCACGTCGCCGTCCTCACGGACGCCTGCCAGCGAGTCGGCCGAGGCCTCGAGCGCCACGACGGGGCAGATGGCGGACTTGCCGGCCGCTTCGACGGCGACCGGGTCCCAGCGCACGATCGCCTGGCCACGCGTCACGGTGTCGCCCTTGTTGATGAGGAGCTCGAAGCCCTCACCGTTGAGCTGCACCGTGTCGATGCCGAGATGGGTGAGCACTCCGTGCCCTTCGGAGTCCACGACGACAAAGGCGTGCGGGTGCAGGGAGACAACGATGCCATCCACGGGAGAGACGGCCTCCGAGGGCTCACGCACCGGGTCGATCGCGGTACCCGGACCGACCATCGCACCGGAGAACACCGGATCGGGCACAGCGGCGAGCCCGATCGCACGGCCGGCCAGCGGCGACGTCACGGCTGTCATGGGGACCTCCCAGGGGTGGAGATTCTTGTGCCGCCATCACTGCTTGTCCCGGACGGCGTACTGTTCAGAAGCGTATGTCATAGGAAGTCCAGGTTCCGCGTGAGAGTTGCTAGTTGGGCGAACCTGGAGGGCACCGGAAACGATTTGCCTCGTCTGCCGGTGACATGTACTGTCGTACCTCTGCCTGGCCACGACGCGACTCTGAGCCGCGGGTCGGCAGCACCTACTGAAGCCGCATCCTAACTGGTTTACACCAGTGGTCTACACCTCTGCGTCCGCGCAGGGTGGGTGGTCAGGAATGCGGGAAAAGGCTGGTAGGGTTTGAAAAGCCGGAAAGGGAAAGCGCGAAAGCGAATACCAATTCGGCAGCCCGGTCCAGCGGGTGGCGGAAACGGAAATCGGATCTGCTAAGCTGGAAACACCGAAGGGAAGCGCCCGGAGGAAAGCCCCAGAGAATGTCACTGAGGGTGAGTACGAAGGAAGCGTCCGTTCCTTGAGAACTCAACAGCGTGCCAAAAATCAACGCCAGATTAGTTGATACCCCGTCCATCTTCGGAT
>NZ_JBHWKX010000045.1:19746-62027 GCF_042730885.1 Streptomyces sp. NPDC059909 | reverse complement strand
GATATGCAGGGAACTCCGCCGCTTCGCGGCTCCGCGCCAAGGACCCATTCCTCCCCGCCCTGAAGGACGGGGCCTCCTGGGAGAAATCAGGTGAATTCCGGTCGGTCTCCGGTGTCCCGGCCGGTCTCCGGTGTCCCGGCCGGTGTCCGGCGTCGGCCACGCTGGGTACGCCCGCGGTCCGAGAGTTCCGGGTCATCCCCCGGGGAGGCGGCCCACAAGTCGGTATCCCGTGACGAACTCGGCCCGGATCCGCACCACATGGTCCGTCCCGGAGTCCACCCAGGGCGTGAGGAGACGCTTGTAGCGGGCCAGCTCGTCGGGGTGTGACACACGAGTCGCCGTGCCGGTGACGACGACGCTCCAGCCGCTGCGGGTCTCGGGGTCGAGCTGGTCCGCTTCGTACGCGACCACCTCGGACAGCAGCGCGTGGTGGAGCAGGGCGGAGCCGGTATGGGTGCGGATCACGATGTCGCCGTCGTCCAGCACATGGTTGACCGGTCTGATGGCGGGCAGCGCTTGATGGGAGAACGCGACGCGTCCCACCTGCACGCTGCCCAGCAGCGCGAGAGCGTCGGCCGGGCTCAGGTCGACCAAGCCTGCCGGAGGCTCGGAGACGGTAATCACGGCAGTCCTCCTTCGACCGGCACCCGGTCCGCACCCGCGGGCCGGGGAACGTCGACATCGCAGCGCGCCTGCACGCGAAGCCCACCGGATCAAGCAAGTCACGAACCGCTGTACCCGCACAGGGCCACACGGGCACATCCGGAGGACCATTCGGCCGCGCGCACGGCGACCTCGGCCGCGCAGCTGCTTCTCCTCGCTGCCGCCGGATCCTCCTTCCAGGCCGGACCCGGACTGCTCAAGGCCCTGCCAGCACGGCGAACCGTCCCGGAGTGCTCCCCGGCGTACTCGGCCGGGGTGAACCGCCAAATTCCTCGTGGGCCTGCCGGGCGATGACCCGCCTTCGCCCGCACCGAAGGCAGGACCGCACTCGCCTGGGTCAACGGCCTGGCGACCGCCCCCGTCGCCTTCACCTTGGTGGTCAACCTGCTGCGCGGCCGGCCCGTGCTCCCCCTCGCCGCCACCTTGCTCAGCGCGGTCGCGTTCTACGCCCGCTGGGTCAGGGCCGGGCGTCCCACCGGGGCGGCATGGAGGACGTCGAGGTCCGCGCGGAGGCCGGATGACCCGGGTCGTCGGCCGTCCATCGCGTGGTCGTCGCAGGAGCAGCGGCCCGCTGCGGAGACTGCGCGGAGAGAGACTGTCAGTGAGCCGACGTTGTGCCGGATCGGCCGCGTGACGCCCCGAGGGTGCGTCGGCGCACGCGGACGACGGCCTGCGCCCGCCCGCAGGAGATGGTGATGAACAGCTCGGTACGGATCGGGAGCGTTCTCGGTGTGCCTCTGCGGATCCACTGGACGGTGCCCCTCCTCGTGGTGCTTTTCGGTTACAGCCTGGGCAGCCGGACGCTCCCCGCGTGGCTACCGGGGCGATCCGCAGCCGTGTACGCGGTCGCCGGCTCCGCAGGGGCGCTGCTGCTCGTCGTGAGCCTGCTGGCCCACGAGGCCGCGCACGCCGTCACCGCCCGGAAGAGGGACATCCCGGTGCACGGCGTGACGCTGTGGGCTCTGGGCGGAATGACGGAGCTGGGCGGCAAGCCCCACACGGCCGGCGCGGCCTTTCTGGTCGCCGTGAGCGGGCCGCTCACCAGCCTCGTCGTCGGTGGCGTGGCGCTCGGGGCCGGTATCGGGGTGCGGGCGCTGCTCGGCTGGGCGATGCCCGCGGCCGTCCTGGTGTGGCTCGGGTGGGTCAATCTGGCGCTCGCAGCCTTCAATCTGCTGCCCGCCGCACCGCTCGACGGAGGACGGGTGGTGCAGGCCGTGATGTGGTGGCGCACCGGCGACCGGTACCGGGCGGAGCGAGCAGCCGGACGCAGCGGACAGGCGCTCGGCGTCCTGATGATCGCTGTCGGATGGATCTCGTTCCTGCGCGGCGCCGTGAGCGGACTGTGGCTGGCCGTCATCGGCTTCTTCGTCCTGATCGTCGCCAACGCCGAGCGGCAACGCGCGTCCCTGGCCACGGCCGTGCACGGCGTACGAGCCGCCGACGCCATGTCCCGTCCCGTGGAGACCTGCCCCGACTGGCTCACCGTGGAACGCCTCATCGACGAAGTGGTGCTGCACACCCGCCACTCGACGCTGCCCGTGCTCGACATCGAAGGGCACCCCACCGGCACGGTCAGCCTGTCGCGCCTCAAGCGAGTCCCCCCGGCGCAGCGGGACACGCTGCGCGTGCGCGACGTCGCCGTCCCGCTGGCGCAGTGCACCACGTGTTCGTCGAGCGACCTCCTGGAAGACGTACTGGAAAAGCTCCACCCGGTCCGCGGCATGCCGATTCTCGTCATCGACGGCCCGCGCCTCGTGGGCGTCATCACCGCGCACGACCTTTCCCGACTGGCCCTGCGCCACGCGCTCCGCGCCCCTGGGCAGCCCTGAGCCTGCTCGAGCGCCATCGCGCCGCGCCCACCTGAGTGATTCCGGTGTGCCGGTCGGGACCCGTCCAACGTGCCGCGCGACGTTCGACGCGCCTGCTCGATACCTTCCAGGAACGCCGACCGCCGGCCCCGCCCGGCCGTCCATGCCGTAACAAGGAGCTGATCATTCATGGCCGTGTGCGAGGTCTGCCACAACGACTACGAGATGTCCTTCGAGGTGCGTGCCGCAGGAGCCGTCCACGTCTTCGACAGCATCGAGTGTGCAGCGCAGAAGATCGCGCCGATCTGCGACAACTGCCAGTGCCGCATCCTCGGCCACGGCCTCCAGTCGAACGGGCAGTTCTTCTGCTGCGCGCACTGCGCCCGCCAGCAGGGCGTCGCGCAACTCGTGGACCACGCCTGAGTGCCGCGCGGGAGTGCCTTCGGCCTACGTCTGGCCCCCGCCTGACGGGGGGTGAGGCGGCCCGCGGTTACGCCGCGCCCAGGCGCATCCACGACCGCGAGGACGAGACCTTCTTCGTCCTCGACGGCACCGTGCGCTTCGTGGCCGGCGACGAGGAGCACTCGGCGGGCCCCGGGGTTCTGGCGCTCCTGCCTCGCCGGATGCCGCACGCATTCGTCGTCACCTCGCCGAACGCGCGTCTTCTCACGCTGATCACGCCCGCGGGATTCGAGGGATTCGTGGTCGAGGCGGGGACACCTCCGGACGCGCCGGTCGAAGGCCCGCCCGACGTCGAAGCCCTGAAGGCCATGGGGACCCGCTACGGCGTCGAGATCATCGGCCCGCCTCCCGTGCCCTGAGGGGGAGGGGGAGCACGCTCCAGCGGCCCTCGCGCGCGAATGCCGCCCGGCGGACGGCGTGTGTGCACGATGGGCCCTAGCCTGGAACGGAGCGCCCCGTACGCCGCACCACCAGCGGACGCCACAGTCAGGACCATGCGCGTGCTCGGCGTGGTCGGACAGTTCCGCGCAGCCAGGACTCGGAGGCCGGTATGGCACTCGGCCGCTTCCGGCGCAGGCCCCAGCGTTCGGCAGTCCGCTTCGACGAAATGGAGGCGAACCTCCGGGCAGATCTGCAGGGAGTCCTCGCGCTGAACGGAATGGGCGGTTTCGTATGGGAGCCGGACACCGGTGCGTTCTTCCTCGACCCCGGAGGTCTCGCTGTCTTCGACTTCGCCCCGGGCGAGTTCGACGGCCATGTGAAGACACTCGGCCGACGCATTGTGGCCGAGGACCGTCCCCTGCTCCGGAAACTGGTGCACGACGCGCTCGAGCACCGTGACAGCTACGGCGCGTACTTCCGTATCCGCTGCTCCGACGGACACATCCGCTGGACCCACACACAGGGCCACATCCAGCGCGACAGAACGGGCCGGCCGCGCCGCGTCGTCGGCATCGTCCGGGACGCCGGCCCCGAGCTCGAGCACCTCACGCAGCAGGCCGCGCTGGAGGCGGACCGCCAGCGCCAGACGGACGTCGTGCAGACGACCACCAGCGCCCTCTCCCAGGCCTTGACCGTCGACGACGTGGCGGCCGCCCTGACCAGCGAGAAGGTCATGCACACGATCGGCGCCGCAAGCATGGTCCTCAGCCTCGTCGAGAAGAAGCGACTGCGGATCGTCGCCACCGCCGGCCTCCCACCCGAGTACGCCCGCGACATGCAGTTCGTCCGCCTCGACGATCCCCTGCCCATCGCCGAGGCCGTCCGCACCCAGATCCCTCGCTTTGTGCGCCGTGACGAGGCCATGACCTACCCCCGGCTCCGGCCGCACGTCGTGGACACCGACCTGACAGTCTCCGCCCTGCTGCCCCTCATCGCCCAGGCCAAGCCGATCGGTGCCCTCGCGATCATTTGCCGGAACAAGCACGACTTCACCCCCGAGGAGCGCAACCTGCTCCTCGCGCTCGGCGGCACCGTGGCCCAGTCCGTGCAGCGGGCCGTGCTCTACGACGAGGAGCACGCCATGGCCGTGGGCCTGCAGCGGGCCATGCTCCCCGCCGGCATCCCCGACGTCGCGGGCGCACGGATCGCCGCCCGCTACCGACCCGCGCGCACCGGCCACCAGATCGGCGGCGACTGGTACGACGTCGTGCCCCTGCCCACCGGCCGCGTGGGCCTGGCCGTCGGCGACGTCCAGGGACACGACATCCACGCCTCCGCCGTCATGGGCGGACTGCGGATCGCGCTGCGCGCCTACGCCGCCGAGGGGCACCCGCCCGCGACCGTCCTGGCCCGCGCCTCCACCTTCCTCCACGACATGGACACGGAGCGCTTTGCCACCTGCATCTATGCCGATCTCGACCCGGTCACCGGCTTGGCCCAGCTCGTGCGGGCCGGGCATCACGGCCCGATCCTCAAGCACGCGGAGGGCGGGTGCAGCCGACCGTACGTCCACGGCGGGCTGCCGCTCGGCCTGCCGCAGCACAGCCACTCCGCCTCGTACCCGACGACCCTGGTCCAGCTCGGCCGCGACGACACGCTGCTGCTGTGCACCGACGGGCTGATCGAGTTCCGCGGCATGGACATCGACGAGGGGATGGACCAGATCGAGACCGTCCTGCGCACCGGACCCTCCGACATGGACGAGCTCGCGGAGCACCTCGTCGCCACCATCGAGGACCGCCAGGGCCAGGAGGACGACATCGCGCTTCTGCTCGTCGGTCTGACGGGCAGCCTGTCCGTCTCCCGCTAGCGAGTGACGCGATCACGCCGCACGCGGCGACGGCCTCTCCCGTCACGGGGGAGAGGCCGTCGACTCGCCCTGTCACGGTGCGCGGCGGAGCATGTGCTCCGGCGCTACGTCAGGCAGGCACCGTCGGCGCCGAGCTTGCCGGGTGCGGCGTCGGACCCACCGAGGTCGAGGGCGTAGACGCGGATCACCGGCCGCCGGGTGATGAACCCGCAGGGTCCCACGGGGCGGCACGTGTCCGGCCCGGCCACGTCGAACGCATCGAGCGCGCGCCCCCCGGGGGAGATCCGACCGTGTCAGTCTCCTGCCGGCAGGACCAGGCCGCGGTCACCGTCGACCTGACCCGCCGGCCGTCGCTGAGGCGAGTGGTCCCGTCGACCGTGGCCATCACCAGGAATCCCGTACTCACGTGCGATGATCGCCGCGTGGGACGCGACACCGCCCCTGTCGACGATCACGGCAACTGCCCTGCGGAACAGCGGTGTCCACGCAGGGTTGGTGTAGGGCGCGACGACGACGTCACGAGTGCGCAGTTCGCCGAACTCGTCCATGGTGCGGACGACCCGGACCGGACCTTCCGCGACGCCGGCACTTCCCGGGCTTCCCCGCAGCAGGACGTCGCCGCCGGCCTCGCCGATCTCCTGCGCGGGAACCAGCGGTGCCCCGGCGAGTCCGGCCCGCTTGGCCTTGCGCCGGGTCGCGATCTCCCGCAGATCGGCGCAGTACGCGGGTGATCACCGCTGTCCGCTGGATCGCGTCCCGGCCCAGGTCGTCGTCGGTGTGCGGTGCGTCCACGACGGCCCCGCGCGGCCGTGACACGGCGACGAACAGCGTCCCGATCCGGCGGCTGTCCTGGGGGCCGGACCGGCGACACCCGTGGTGGCCAGTCCGTACGAGGCGCTCATCAGCCGCCGTACGCCCTCGGCCATCTGCCCGGCCACATCGCGGTGGACGGCCCCTTCAGCCGCCAGCAGCCGCTCGTCGACGCCCAGTACCGACGCCTTGACTCGGTGGTGTACGCGATCACCCCGCCGCGGAAGGTCTGCGACGCGCCCGGCGCCTGCGCCGGCGCTGCACCGAGCCGGCCCCGGTGAGCGATTCGGCGACCGCGACGGTGTGCCCAGCGGCGGCCAGGGCCTCGAGAAGCTGGCGGGCGAGGAGCCCGGCCAGGTCCAGTCCCGCTCGCTCCGCCGGGGCGCCGTCCGAGCCCGGAGGATTGCTGTCCACATCCTCATCGTGCGTGTGGTCCGCGGGGACCGCCTCCCGGAGCGCGGGTTGCGGGTGCGCGTCGCGGCATCGCGGCGGCGGGGGTGCCCCAGGTGCCGGGTGGTCGTACCGCAGCGGGCACGGCGGCATGCGTAGGGGGACCGTTCCGGGGTACTCGGTGCCGACACCCCAGGAAAGGACGGTCCGATGACGGACACATCGCGTCTGCCCGGCGCGTTCCATCACCACTGGGACTGGCAGCTGCGTGCCGCCTGCCGTGGCGTCGACAGCAGTCTGTTCTTCCCTCCGCCCGACGAGCGCGGTGACGCGCGGGCCGAGCGGGAGAGGAAGGCCAAGCGCGTGTGCCGACGGTGCCCGGTTCGCGCGGAGTGCCTGCGCCATGCGCTGAAGGCGCGTGAGCGGTTCGGCGTGTGGGGCGGGCTCGGCGAACAGGAGCGCCTGGCCATGCTCGGTCGGGCACGGCGCGAGCGGCATGCGGCGTCGCGGTCGTCGAGGTAGCGCCGCGATCGACGCTCAGGTCGGCCGGTCCCGCGTACGCCGCCGGTGGCTGGTGTCGCACCAGGGAAAGCGCAGACTCCTCCGGCAGATGCACAGGGCCACGCAGAAACGGTCCGAGGTGACGACGGTGCCGTCTTCCAGGACGACCTCGACCGGGCCCTCGACGAGCAGGGGCCCGTCGGTCCGTATGGTGATGCGGCGCGGCACGTCACGGCGTTCGTTCGGCACGGATGACCACCAGTTCTTCCTTCTCCCCGTCCGGACTCAGCAGACCCCGGCTGCACAGCCAGGACCGTCTGGACCGCAGGACGGGTCCGAGGCGTACGCAACGGCGCTCCGTGACCTCGGCCGTCAGGCCCGCCGAGCGCAGCCGTGCCAGGGTGGGGCCTTCACCGCTGAGCACCGAGTGCACGACCAGCAACACCCCGCCCGGCCGGAGCAGGCGAGGCACCTCACGACAGATCCGGTCGAGGACCCACCGGCCGTCCCGGCCGGCGTCCCAGGCCCGGGCCGCGCCGTGACGTGGCGGGGACTCCGCCGGGCTCGGGACGTACGGCGGGTTGGTGACGACGAGGTCGAAGGTGCGGCCGGCGACCGGGGCGGTCAGATCACCGTGCAGCACCCGCACGGGGGTCCTGGCCAGCAGAGCGTTGAGCCGGGCGGTCCAGACGGCAGGGCGGGAGATGTCGACGGCGGTGACCTGGGCGCCGCGCATCGCGGCGGCCAGCGCCAGGGCGCCGGTTCCCGTGCCGACGTCGAGAACCCGGGCACGCGGTGGCAGTGCCTCGCGGAGGAGTGCGCCTGCCAGCAGCGCCGTGTCCTCTTGCGGGGCGTACACCCCCGGAAGGGCTATGAGCGTCACATGTCCCGCGTACCCATTTGTGAGGAATGAACCTTCTGACGGTCGACGAGTCCGAGGACTCAACCGGTCCGAGGGCTCACCCGGTCCACGGCGTGCGCCGGTCTACGGAATGCACCGGTCGACGGAGTGAACCCGTCGATCCCGCCGCGGATCGTGTCCCGCAGGGGAACGGCCCGTGATGATCGTGCCGTCGCCGGCGAGCGAGGTCCGCCCGTCGCGCCAGGCGCCCAGCACATGCTCCGCGAGCCGGTCGTCCAGATGGACGGTCGCGTCGACGCCGAAGGCGACGTCGGCCTCCAGGTGGGGTTCCTCCTCCAGGAGCCCCGCGACGACCTCGCGGCGCACGACCTGTTCATGGACGGCGTCCGCCTCGACGTGCTCGTCGTAGAAGAACTCCGCCGCCTGCCCGGCCCCCGTGCGCCGCATGGCCGTGGCCAGTCGCCTGGACCCGGGCGAGGAGGTGATCTCCACGGTCGCGAAGTGGCCGACCAGACAGCCGCGCAGCGCGCGGTGGAGTCCGAAGAGGGACATGAGGTTCACCGTGGCCAGTGTCTGGGCCGGCGCCGCGTCGAGGTAGCGGCCGTAGGTGGTGTCGAGGCCCAGGTCCGTCATCAGGTCGGCGAAGAGCTGCGCGTGGACCCGCTCCGCCCGGCCCCCGCCGAACTCGTCGAACTCCACGGCCGCCATCCCGGCCTTGGCCCGTCCCCACAGCCGCGGCAGCACCCAGGCATGCGGATCGGCCTCCTTGAGGTGGTACAGCGACCGCTGCGCCGCGTACTCCCGCAGCTGCCACAGCTCTCCCTCGTCCCGGAGGAAGTGGGAGACGCCGCTGCCGTGCACCGGTTCCACCAGCAGCCCGGCCAGCGCGTCGTCCACTGTCGCGTGGCACGTCGCCTCCTCGCGGAGTACGGCGAGGAACCGCTCCTCCAGCACCCGCCGCACACGGAGCAGATCCGGATCCCACTCCAGGGCCGGGTCCACTCCGGCGAAGCCGCGGTAGTGCAGTTCGTAGCAGATGTACAGGGCGAGATGCAGGTCGTCCCCGTAGGGGTCGGCGCCGCTCGCCACGGCCTGATGATCCGCGGGGAGCGCGGCTCCTGCGGCGAGGCGGTCGATGACAGCCGCCGACAGCGTCCCCCGCGGCCGAGGCAGGGGCGGCCCGTGATGGTTGATCGCTATGTCACTCATGCCTCTCGTGTACCCGATATCTCGGGCATCGCGCGGGATATCGGGGATTACGCGGGATCTCGGGCATGGCTCGGGCGGAAAACGGCGATTCACACACCGCCGTTTGCCGTCCCGAGCCTTGGGAAGGCGAAAGTGCATAACTCTGAGTGGTTCTTGGTTGTCGGGACAGGGAGCGCCGTGAATCGAATGGCCACCCATGGGAGCACAAAACATCCGCACGCCGACGCCCCCGACACCCGGGCCGCGTTCAACCGCCTGGCCGAACTGCCCGAGGGATCCGAGCGTGAGGTTCTCCGCCGGGAATTGGTGAATGCCTGGCTGCCCATGGCGGAGCGGCTCGCCGGTCGGTTCAGGAACAGGGGCGAGGCGCTGGAGGATCTGTGCCAGATAGCGGCGCTCGGCCTGGTCAAGGCCGTCGACCGCTACGATCCCGAGTCCGGCACGCCGTTCGCCGGTTTCGCTGTGCCGACCATTACCGGCGAGATGAAGAGGCATTTCCGCGACCACCTGTGGAGCGTGCATGTGCCACGTCGGGTCCAGGAATGTCGAAATCGCGTACGCGCGGCGCAGAATCGGCTCACCACTACTGTCTCCGGCCGCGCGCCGACCCTCGAGGAGATCGCCGAGGAGTCGGGACTTACGGCCGACGAGACCAAGGAGGGACTCGAGGCCGCCGGCTCCTTCGCCGCCCTGTCCCTGGACGCCGGGGCCCCCGGCAGGGAGTACGGCCGAACCCTCGGTGAAACGATGGGCGATCCCGATCCTGCGCTCGACACGGTCATCGACAGGGAGGCCGTGAAGCCCTGCCTGCGTCGATTGCCCGAGCGGGAGCGGAACATCCTCTACATGCGCTTCTTCCGCGACATGACGCAGAGCAGAATCGCCGAGGATCTCGGGATCTCCCAGATGCATGTGTCGCGGCTCATCAGTCGCACATGCGACCGGCTGCGTGGCGAAATCATGCAGGGCGTCGAATAGGTGCTGGGCGGTCTCTGCCGCGAGCCGCTTCAGCCGCGCTCCGCGCAACCTCGGGCGCTCGCAGGCGTGTTCAGCCTTCAATGCCGGTGGACGTGTGCGCGGCGCCCACCGGTTTGGACTCGGGAGAGCCGCGTTGGCGCAGGTAGACCGAGAGGATGGCCATGGACGCGACGGCGAGGAGTTCCGACTGCCAGTTCTGCAGGGACCGGCTCCAGAAGTCAGCCGAGACCAGATACTCGCCCCATCCGACCGGTGCCTGGAGCTGGCGCAGGCGCTGCTCGTTGAAGGCGGCTGTTCCGGCGATCGACTGGGCCAGCCAGGAGAGGACGAACAGGCTCCCCATGACCAGCCCGAGCGAGCGGGAGAAGACCGTCTGGCGCCAGTCCCGGGTGCCGGCCCAGCGCGGCGAATCGGGCTGGGCGTGCACGCCCATGCGCTGTTCCTCCTCGGACTCCACCCCGGCCTTGTGCAGCTTCTTCGACTCCGGCGAGCCGCGCTGCAACAGCCACACCGTGCCGAAGACGTAGAGGAAGAACTGCAGGTACTCCGACTGCCAGTTCTCCGTCACGTCCACCGCGAAGTCCGACGACATCACGTACTCGACGAGGCCCACCTGGGCGAGACCGTCGATCGCGAGCTGCTGGTTGAACTCGGCACGGCCGGCCAGGGCCTGACCCACCAGCACCACGACGAAGCCGATGCCGAAGGCCAGACTCAGACTGTTGTCATGTACGAAGCGGCGCATGCGGTGTCGCTCTCTCCTCGGGGTCACCGGTGCAGGAGTCCGACCGCGATGAAGTAGGCCAGGCCGCCCAGCACCACGACGAGACAGCCACTGAACACGAGCCTCATCGGGTCACGCTCCCTTGATCGTGCACTGGTACGGCTTGCCCGGCTCGGCCTCACAGCCTGCCGCGACGACTCTCCAGCCGTCGCCGAACCGTGACAGAAAGAGCGTGTCGCCGCGCAGGACAACCAGTGCCTGCCTGCCGTAGACATCGACGTGCTGGACCGGGCCGCCTTCGGGGAGCTGTTCCCGTGCGAGTGCGGCGGAACACTTCATGCGCTGGGACTCCTCGAGCTCACTGTGGGTCTCGGGAGCCAGCAGGGTGCATGCGGCAGTGGTGTCTCCGCCGTGCAGTGCGCGCTCGAATTCTTCCGCCAACGCGGCGGCTTCGCCATTGCGGGCCGTCGCACCGCCGCAGCCGCTGATGGTGCCGACCATCAGCAGCAACAGAGCTGCACCCGGGACGGCCGTCCGCCGCGTGCTCAAGGTCGGTTTCGGGTAGCGCGCTTGGACATCGGGCCCTTTCTTCCACGGACGGGACACTCTTCTGCCGCTCCGCGGGGCAACGCGGCCAGTTTCCCAAGCGCACGGCCGTCATGCCCGGTCAGTTGTCCTGATGGGCCGGATCATCACCCGTTCGGCGCTGCAGTATTCAATGGACTTGACGGCGATCTCGCGCCCCAGCGGCCCGCACGCCCGCCCGAGGAGATGAGGATGCCGGCGGGTGGGAGGCTGCGCCCTCGGCTGGGTTCGCCACACTCCGCCAGGGCGGCGCCCACTCGCGACCCTCCCACCAGCGGCAGTCCAGGACGATGGGGGCTGCTCGCCCTGACCGTCCCCGATTTCCAACGGCACCGGGGGTTCCGACTCGGAGGGCGGCACCCCGACCTGGCCCTGCGCATGCTCGCCGGCTGGACCGCCGACAACGCACACATCAGCCACGAAGAAGCCGCCAAGCACGAGCAGTGAGATCGTCCTGCCCGTGGCGAAGGCAGCAGCCCAGCAGGTCATGGTCGCGCTCCGGGCGTCCAGGCCTGTCGGCCGCCACGCCTGGATGCCGCAGTGCCCGGGCACTCGCGCGCCCGGGGGGATGCCCAGGATGCCCGCGATCTCCCTGGGGGAGAAGTCCTCGACGCACGCCAGGTGCACAACGATCGCGATTTCCTGCGGGAGTTGGCGAAGCGCGGCCTTCGCCTCGTGGTCGGGCAGGAGGGCAAGGGCCCGCGCTGCGGCCGTCGGAGGAACAGGGGCGTCGGGCGTTGCCTTCCCGGCAGCCGGTGGTGGGGTCGTCCCGCGGAGCCGGTGCCGTCCCGGAATGTTTCCGCTTCGAGGGGAAGGGCGTCACGGTCGAGACCGCCGGCGCGGAGACGGCTGCGGCCACCGATGATCATCGTGAGTTGTGTGGACAAACGAAGATCAGGCGGTGGCCGCAGGTCACAGCGGAGAACTCGGCTCACGGTGTCCGCGAGGGTCTCGGTCAGGTGCCGACGTAGGCCGCGAGGTGTTCGCCGGTGAGGGTGGAGGGGGCGGCGACGAGGTCGGCGGGTGTTCCCTCGAAGACGATGCGGCCGCCGTCGTGGCCGGCGCCGGGGCCGAGGTCGATGATCCAGTCGGCGTGTGCCATGACCGCCTGGTGGTGTTCGATGACGATGACCGACTTGCCGGAGTCGACGAGCCGGTCGAGCAGGCCGAGCAGTTGCTCGACGTCGGCGAGGTGGAGGCCGGTGGTCGGCTCGTCGAGGACGTAGACGCCGCCCTTCTCGGTCATGTGGGTGGCGAGCTTGAGCCGCTGCCGCTCGCCGCCGGAGAGCGTGGTGAGCGGCTGGCCGAGGGTGAGGTAGCCGAGCCCGACGTCGGCGAGCCGCTCGAGGATCTTGTGTGCGGCCGGCGTGCGCGCCTCGCCGGTGCCGAAGAACTCCTCGGCCTCGGTCACCGACATGGCCAGCACCTCGCTGATGTCGCGGCCGCCGAGGTGGTATTCCAGCACCGATGCCTGGAACCGCTTGCCCTCGCAGTCCTCGCAGGTGGTGGCGACGCCGGCCATCATCGCCAGGTCGGTGTAGATGACGCCGGCGCCGTTGCAGGTGGGGCAGGCGCCTTCGGAGTTGGCGCTGAACAGTGCCGGCTTCACGCCGTTGGCCTTCGCGAACGCCTTGCGGATCGGGTCGAGCAGTCCGGTGTACGTTGCCGGGTTGCTCCGCCGCGAGCCGCGGATGGGCGCCTGGTCGACCGAGATCACACCCTCGTCGGCGGGGATCGAGCCGTGGATCAGTGAGCTCTTGCCGGAGCCGGCGACGCCGGTGACGACGCAGAGTACGCCCAGCGGGATGTCGACGTCGACGTCCCGCAGGTTGTTCGCCGTTGCGCCGCGGATCTCCAGCGTGCCGGTGGGCTTCCGCACCGTCTCCTTGACGGCGGCCCGGTCGTCGAGATGGCGGCCGGTGACGGTGTCACTCGCCCGCAGCCCCTCGACGGTGCCCTCGAAGCAGATCGTGCCGCCCTCCGTACCGGCGCCCGGGCCGAGGTCCACGACGTGGTCGGCGATCGCGATCGCCTCCGGCTTGTGCTCCACGACGAGCACCGTGTTGCCCTTGTCCCGCAGCCGCAGCAGGAGGTCGTTCATGCGCTGGATGTCGTGCGGGTGCAGGCCGATGGTCGGCTCGTCGAAGACATAGGTGACGTCGGTGAGCGAGGAGCCGAGGTGGCGGATCATCTTGACGCGCTGCGCCTCACCGCCGGAGAGCGTGCCCGCCGGCCGGTCGAGCGAGAGGTAACCGAGGCCGATCTCCGTGAAGGAGTCGAGGGTGCCCTGCAGCGCGGTGAGCAGCGGCGCCACCGAGGGCTCCCTGAGTCCGCGGACCCACTCGGCCAGGTCGCGGATCTCCATCGCGCACGCGTCGGCGATGTTGATCTTGTTGATCTTCGACGACCGTGCCCCCTCGCTGAGCCGGGTGCCGTCGCACTCGGGGCAGGTGGTGAAGGTGACGGCCCGCTCCACGAATGCCCGGATGTGCGGCTGCATCGCCTCCTTGTCCTTGGACAGGAAGGACTTCTGGATCTTCGGGATCAGCCCTTCGTAGGTGAGGTTGACGCCGTTGACCTTCACCTTGGTCGGCTCGCGGTGCAGGAAGTCCTGCATCTCCTTCTGGGTGTAGCTGCGGATCGGCTTGTTCGGGTCGAGGAAGCCCGACTCGGCGTAGATCCCCACGGTCCACACGTTGTCCGACTTCCAGCCGGGGATGGTGAACGCGCCCTCGGCGATCGACTTGGAGTCGTCGTAGAGCTGAGTGAGATCGATGTCGGAGACCTTGCCCCGGCCTTCGCAGTGCGTGCACATGCCGCCGGTGCGGGTGAAGGTCGCCTTCACCGCCTTTCTGTCACCGCGCTCGACCGTGATCGCACCGCTCGCCCGGACCGAGGCCGTGTTGAAGGAGTACGCGCTGGGCGGGCCGATGTGCGGCTTCCCGAGCCGGCTGAAGAGGATGCGCAGCATCGCGTTGGCGTCGGTGGCGGTGCCGACCGTGGAGCGGGGGTCGCCACCCATCCGCTGCTGGTCGACGCTGATCGCCGTGGTCAGGCCGTCGAGTACGTCGACCTCGGGCCGTGCCAGTGTCGGCATGAAGCCCTGCACGAAGGCGCTGTAGGTCTCGTTGATCAGCCGCTGCGACTCCGCGGCGATCGTGTCGAACACCAGCGAGCTCTTGCCCGAGCCGGAGACGCCGGTGAACACCGTCAGCCGGCGCTTCGGGATCTCGATGCTGACGTCCTTGAGGTTGTTCTCGCGCGCGCCGTGCACGCGGATCAGATCGTGGCTGTCGGCAGCGTGCAGCTCAGGCGACTGCGTGTCGGTCCTCGTGGCCGTGCTCATCGTGTCTCCATCTGTTGGGTGGGGCCGCCTTCGCGGTCTCCGTCGGCGTCGCCTGGCTCGATCTAACCAGCTTCGAGCGTATGTCCGGTGCTACTTTGCTTTGGTCCGTGGAGGCTCTGGGCCCCGGTCACGAGGCTTGCCGGCCGAGGCGTCGGACCAGCCGGCGGCCGTCGCACATCAGCGCGCGGTCGGGCGGCTCGTTCACCTCGCGCCAGGCCTGGATGCGGCGCGCAGGGACACGGAACCAGCGGTACGGGGTTGCGTGCGCACGCGGGCCGAAGGCGGTGTGCGCGGCGAACCGATTACCCCGCTCCTGCGGCAGCGCGTCGAGCTCGAGGACCTCGACTCGCCCTCGATCATGGACACGTCGCGGGTGTGCCCCAGCCCCAGCCGAACGGCCCGGGTGGCAGCCAGGTTCCTGCCGATCGGGCCGACGGCGTGGCCACCAGCAGCGCCTCGCCGTCGCAGTCGAAAGATAGCGGGCACCGGATACGGCGCACCGTCCACCGAGGCACTGGCCACCCGGACATCTTTTATGGGTGAGCCGATGCTCGGTGTCGCGACGACGCTGAGCGCAGGAGCGGGCGGCGGCACTCATCGGACGGCTCAGCGCAGCTCCTGGAAGCGGATCAGATTGCCCGCAGGATCGCGGACGGCGCAGTCGCGGACGCCGTACGGCTGCTCGGTCGGCTTCTGGACGACCTCGGCGCCGCCGGCCTGCAGCCGCGCGAAGGTGCCGTCGAGGTCGGCAGTGGCCAGGAGGACGCGGGCGTAGGTGCCCTTGGCCATCATCTCGACGATGGTGCGGCGCTCGTCGTCGGTGACGCCGGGGTCGGTGACCGGCGGCTCCAGGACGATGGACGTGCCGGGCTGGTCGGCAGGGCCGACCGTGATCCAGCGCATCCCGTCGTTTCCGACGTCGTTGCGGACCTCGAAGCCGAGGGTGTCGCGATAGAAGGTCAGGGAGGCGTCCGGGTCGTTGTGCGGGAGGAAGCCGGCGTGAATGGTGATGCCCATGGCAGTCACGCTAGAGGCGGCTCGGGGGCCGGCGCTTCTCGATTCCTGATCGGTCTTGTCACCTGTTTCGCCACACAGGACGGCATCCCCGCCGTCGCGCGCGCCGCCTCGCGCCGATAGGCGCTGGGCGGCATACCGACCAGCTCGGTGAAGCGGGTGCTGAAGGTGCCCAGCGATGAGCAGCCGACCGCGAAGCAGACCTCGGTGACGCTGAGGTCGCCACGACGCAGCAGCGCCATCGCACGCTCGATGCGACGCGTCATCAGATAGCCGTACGGCGACTCGCCGTAGGCGAGCCGGAACTGGCGGCTCAGGTGCCCGGCCGACATGTTCACGCCGCGGGCGAGCGCCTCGACGTCCAGCGGCTGCGCGTACTCCCGGTCGATCCGGTCGCGGACGCGCCGCAGCCGTGCGAGGTCGTCCAGGCGCTGCGCCGGGGCGGGTCTGCTGCTCACGTGCGAGATCGTGCCACATACGACTGTATGGGGAGAGGATGAATGCCTGCTCGACCCTGTTGAACACGTCCCTTTACCGGGTTCCGATCAGCGAGGACAGCACCGCGGTGCTGGTGTGGCCGCCGATCGCGATCCGGCGGCGCCGCCGCGGATCATCGGCCAGTGGCCCCCGACGATCCGGGCCGTGCCGACCAGCTCGTCGGAAATGCCATCGATCACCCAAGCGCGGCGGCCGGCGCCCCGAGTGTGCCGGTGACCAGGCCGGCCATCCGTGCGGTGGGCACCTCGTGCCCGACATCGGCCGTCGAGCCGGCGGTGTCGATGCCGCCGACGCTGCTCAGCCACGGACTGCCGAGTGCGTCCAGTCCCCGGATCCGGTCGGTGTCGATGCGGGCCGGGAGCAGGCCCACGACGCGGATGCGCGCGGGCCGAACTCGTTCGCCGGCCTGCCTCTACGCCACCCGCGAGGCCAGGCCGCGGCGTTCTCAGCGTCCCGAGTGGCCCTCCGGCGGTTCTTGCGGATCCACGCCGGTGAAGGCCGAGGAGTCCTTCGCACCGCTGGGGCGTTGTGACCGCCCGCGGCGGCCCTTGTCGTGCATTCCGTCCTCGGCGGACTTGCCCTTGCGGTCCTCGCCACTGTGGGCGTCACTCTCGACCGGCGTGCCGATCCCGGAAGCCTCTTTCTCCTCCTCGGTCGGTCGGCGACTCCTCTTCGGGCCGGGCGCATAGGTATCCGGATGGAACGAGCGGTGTGCGCTCGGGTTGTCCTCCTGGGACGTCTGGTCGACGTCGGTCGCCCACCCATGCTGGTCCTGGCCCTTGAAGCGACTGGGGCCCTCGCCGTGCGACGGTTTGCGCTGCTTCTTCGACATGGCTGTTCTCCCGAACGGCGGTTGATCATCAGGATTTCGCTACGCACTCCGCCTGCCCCGTTATGTCTGCATTACTCAGAGATGTCCTCCACGGATGAGGACGCCGCCCCCGGGGTAGCCGCGGCAGAGGGACGCCACGCCCGATCCGGCAACCGCGACCGGCGGGAGACGCGATCCGTGCAGTGCGCGCAGTCCGTGGCGGGGCCGACACTGCTCCCGCGGCCGCGCGGCGAACGCGAGGAGGCAGATGATGACCAGGTCCGGACAGCCGGCGGGATCGCTGTGGACGGAGTACGACCCCGGCCCCGAATATCCGCCGCTGCGCGGCGACATCCGCGTGGAGGTCGCCGTTGTCGGTGCCGGAATGGCCGGAATCTGCACCGCGTGGGAGCTCACGCGCAGGGGGCGTACGGTCGCGCTGGTGGAGGCCGATCGGATCGCCCACGGCGTGACCGGCCACACCACAGCGAAGCTCTCGGCCCTGCACGGCATGGCGTACAGCCGTATCCGGAAGGTCCACGGGGCGGAGCGCGCCGGCCAGTACGCCGCCTCGCAGCAGGACGCCGTGGCCCACGTCCAGGAGCTCAGCGACGGACTCGGCATCGACTGCGATCTGGAGCGCACCTCCGCGTACACCTACGTGACCGCCCCGGACCGCGTCGACGACGTGCGCCGGGAGGCGGACGCGGCCAGGGACGCTGGGCTCGACGTCGCTTACGTGGAGGAGGCGCCGCTGCCGTTCCCCGTCGCGGCGGCCGTCAGGCTCGACGACCAAGTGCAGTTCCACCCCCGCAAGTTCCTGCTCGCTCTTGCCGTCGATCTCGTACGCCACGGAGGGAAGATCTTCGAACGCAGCCGCGTGACCGACCTGAGCGAAGGGGAGCCCTGCCGATTGACCACGAGTGCGGATCACATCATCCGGGCGGACGACGTCGTCGTGGCCACGCACTACCCCGTCTTCGACCGTGGGCTGCACTTCACGAGGCTGGAACCGAAGCGGGAGGTCGTCGTCGCGGGGCCCCTGCCGCCCGATGCCATCACGCCGGAGGGCATGTTCCTCACGCCGGAGGAGAACACCCGGTCCTTCCGCACCGCTCCGCATGACGAGCACGGCAGGATGCTGATCGTCACCGGCGAGAAGTTCAACCCGGGCGCCCCGCACGACAGGGGCTCCGCCGCGCACCTTGATACCCTCACGACCTGGGCCGGGGAGCACTTCACCGACTTCACCGTCACCCATCGCTGGGCCACACAGGACACCTTCTCCACCGACCACGTGCCCTACGTGGGCCGGCTTCGTCCAGGAGGCCATCACACGTACGTGGCAACGGGATTCGGCGGCTGGGGCCTGAGCGGCGGCGTGATGGCGGGCCGGCTGCTCACCTCCCTGATCACGGACGGCGCGTCACCGTGGGCCGAGCTCTACGACCCCGTCCGGCTCCACCCGGTCGCCGAAGCGCCCGCGATGCTGCGCCTCGGCGCGAAGACGGTCAGGCACCTCGTCGGCGACCGGCTGCCGGGCGGGCACGCCGACTCGGTGGACGACATCGGACCTGGCCAAGGCGCGGTGCTCCGCGGCCACGGTGAAGGACCGCAGGCAGTGCACAGGGATATGTCCGGGACACTGCACCAGGTCTCCGCCCGCTGCACGCATCTGGGCTGCATCGTCCACTTCGACGAAACCGAGCGCGCCTGGGAGTGCCCTTGCCACGGCTCCCGCTTCGACGTGGACGGCGCCGTCCTCCACGGCCCCGCCGTACGCCCCTTGGAGCCGCCTTCCTGAAGGTCCGAGCCGGCGCGGCTGACGAAGAGTGCTGCGGAAGTGGCTTCCGCCGGGAACGACGTGCGTCGGTCGATGCGGCATCGGGTCAGGCGGCGCCGGCTCAGGCGGCGAGCGGTGCGGTGTCCATGCCGGCACACAGCCGTCGAAGCGGTCCGGGAGTTCCTCGACGGGCTCCGCGAACAGGCCGGGGGCAGCAGGCAGCCCGCGAAGAGCCGGCCCTGCTGGAGGCGGACTCGCGTTCAGAGGGACGCGGGGCGCATCCGGACGGCCCGTTCGGCGGGGTGGGCGCGCTCGTAGGCGTCGAGGCAGCGCTCCAGGTAGGCCTTCTCGCGGCAGTAGGCGGCCTGGGGCCGGCCGTGGGTGGGCCAGGAGTCGTCGACGGCGCGGTCCTTGGGGCCGGGGGAGTAGGCGTCGACGGACGAGGCGTGGATCAGCACGGGCACGCCGGCCTCGGCGGCGGCGTCGAAGACGCGGATACTGCCGAGCACGTTGGTGCGCCGGGTCGTGGCGGGGTCGTGCGTGGGCCGGAACTGCCGGGCGTGCACGACCGCGTCGGCACCTGCGGAGTGGGGGACGAGGGCGGGGCCGCCGGGCGCGATGTCGGCGGCCTCCCAGGTCGTCCTCTCGGGCTGCCAGGCGGGGATCCTGCGGGCGATGCCGGTGACCGCGGCCACGCCCGGGTCCTCGGCAAGGGCCCGCACCACGCTCGTCCCGGCATTGCCCGTGGCCCCGACCACGACGACTCTCGGCCCGTCGGCACGTCCCGTCCCGCTGTTCGTCTTGCCGTTCATGTCGGCCGTCCCCTCGGAGGAGGGTTCCCGGGTACGCATGCGGGTACCCGGGGATTTGAGCGGAATGCCCCGGTTCGCGCGCCTGACCACTCGGTTACGCGCCGGTACGAAGAGGGAGCGTCGGGTGAGGGACATGGCCACCACGACTGACGAGCAAGCGGGACAGGGATACGACGCCACGCCGTTTCTTCCCAGCGGCCGCGCCGGTCTGGCCGGGCTGCGCAGGGCGGCGGCCGCGTGCAGGGGCTGCCCGCTGTACGAGAACGCGACGCAGACGGTGTTCGGCGAGGGCGACGCCTCGGCGCGCGTCCTGCTGGTCGGAGAGCAGCCGGGCGACCAGGAGGACCGGCAGGGCAGACCGTTCGTCGGGCCCGCGGGGAAGGTGCTGGAACGGGCACTCGCCGACGCGGGCATCGACCCGGAGCAGGCGTACGTCACCAACGCGGTCAAGCACTTCAAGTTCACGGTCCCCGAGGGGCGCAAACGCCGTATCCACAAGGCTCCGAGCCTGCGTGAGATGACGGCGTGCCGACCGTGGCTCCGGGCCGAACTGCGGCTCGTCGCCCCGGAGCTGGTCGTGGCACTCGGCTCGACGGCCGGCAAGACGCTGCTCGGACCGTCGTTCCGGGTGACGGAGCAGCGGGGTGCCCTGCTGCCGTGGCCGGGACTCGGCGACGACGGCGAGGGCGGCGAGGGCGGCGACCCGGGCCCGGGCATCCGCGGCCTGGTTGCCACGATCCACCCCTCCGCCGTCCTGCGCGCCGACGACCGTGAGTCCGTGTACGACGGGCTGGTCTCCGACCTCCGCGTCGCGGCCGACGTCCTGGACGGCAACGGGAGGGGCAAAGCGTTATGAGCGTCATCGAGGAGCGAGAAGAACGAGAGAAGGATCGGGAGGAGCCATGCAGGACAAAGCCGTCAGCATCTATCTGAACGACCACCTGAGCGGAGCCACCATGGGAGTGGAGCTCGCCCGGAGAATGGCACGGGAGCACAAGTCGTCCGGGAGGTCGGCGGTACTGGATTCCCTTGCCGAAGACATCGCCCAGGACCGTCGGAGCCTCCTCGCCGTGATGGACGGGCTCGACGTCGCCCCGCATCGCTACAAGGTGTACGCGGGCTGGGCCGCCGAGAAAGTGGCCAGGCTCAAGCCCAACGGCCGTGTCCACCGTCGCGCCGGCCTGAGCGACCTCGTCGAGCTGGAGTCTCTGCGACTGGGCATCCAGGGCAAGTTCGAGCTGTGGCGGGCCCTGATGCCCGTGGCCGCGGAGCGCAGCCACATCGACACGTCCCGACTCCAGGAGCTCATGGACCGCGCGAAGCAGCAGATGGCAACCGTCGACGCACTGCACGACGACGCGGCGACGGAAGTCCTGAGCGGCAGTGCTCACGAGGGCTGAGCGATCGCCCGGTGTACCCGCGCGGGAGCGCTCGCCGGTACGCCCGCGACCTGTACCGGTTCGCACCGGTTCGCCGACGATCCGCCGCGACAGGGCCCTCCCCGGGCCGGAACGGAGCACACATACATGGCGACGCACACCCCGACCGACCGCGCCGGGCTGCCGCGATGCCTGGTCACCGGCGCGGGCGGTTACATCGGCGGCCGGCTCGTCCCCGAGCTGCTCGACGCAGGTCACCTCGTCCGCTGTCTCGCCCGTACCCCCGCGAACCTTCGGGACCACCCCTGGGCCGGCCGTGCCGAGGTTGTCCGAGGCGACGTCACCGACGCGGAGAGTCTGCGCCTCGCACTGAGGGACGTGGTCGTGGCCTACTACCTGGTGCACTCCATGGGGTCCGGACGCGACTTCGAGGAGACCGACCGCCGTGCGGCCCGCACCTTCGCGCAGGAGGCCCAGGCCGCCGGCGTCCGCCGCATCGTCTACCTCGGCGGCCTCACCCCAGGGGACATTCCCGAGGAGGAGCTCTCCCCGCACCTGCGCTCACGGGCCGAGGTGGCGAGGATCCTGCTCGACTCCGGGGTGCCCACGACCGTACTGCGCGCCGCCGTAGTCATCGGTTCCGGGTCGGCGTCCTTCGAGATGCTCCGCTACCTCACCGAGCGGCTCCCCGTCATGGTGACCCCGAGCTGGGTGGGCACCCGTGTCCAGCCCATCGCCGTACGCGACGTGCTGCGCTACCTCGTCGGCAGCGCGCGCATGCCCGAGGATGTCAACCGGGCTTTCGACATCGGCGGCCCCGACATCCTCAGCTACCGCGACATGATGCTCCGTTACGCGGCCGTCGCCGGCCTGCCCCGGCGCCTCATCCTGCCCGTCCCGGTACTCACCCCGCGCCTGTCCAGCCAGTGGATCGGTCTGGTCACGCCCGTGCCGGCCTCCCTCGCGCGCCCCCTCGCGGAGTCCCTCCGGTACGAGGTCGTCTGCGCCGAGCACGACATCGCCGGCCATGTCCCCGACCCGCCCGGGACCCCGGTCCCCTTCGACCGCGCCCTCTCGCTCGCCCTCGAGCGCGTGCGCGAGGCCAAGGTCACCACCCGGTGGACCTCCGCCTCCCTTCCCGGCGCCCCCAGCGACCCGCTGCCCACCGACCCCGACTGGGCGGGCGGCAGCCTCTACACCGACGAGCGTGAACGGACCGTCGCCGCGAGCCCGCATGCCCTGTGGCGGGTCATCGAGGGGATCGGCGGCGACAACGGCTGGTACTCCTTCCCCCTGGCCTGGGCCGTGCGCGGCTGGTTCGACCGGCTCGTCGGCGGGGTCGGTCTGCGCCGTGGCCGTCGCGACGCCGAGCGGCTCAGGGCCGGTGACGCGCTGGACTTCTGGCGGGTCGAGGAGATCGAGCGGGGGAGACTGCTCCGGCTGCGCGCGGAGATGCGCCTCCCCGGGCTCGCCTGGCTGGAGATGCACGCCGAGCGCGACGACGCGGGGCGGACCCGCTACCGCCAGCGCGCGCTCTTCCACCCCCGCGGCCTGGCCGGGCAGCTGTACTGGTGGAGCGTGGCGCCGTTCCACGCCGTCGTCTTCGGCGGTATGGCGAGGAACATCGCGCGGACGGCCGAGAAGGCCGCCGCGTCGGACGTCGCGGAGACGGGAGGTGCCGTCGGGCGGGACGGCGCGGACACGGAAGGAGCCGTCGCACGGCCCCAATCGTGACCCGACGGCCGCCTCCGTGCGCCGGCTGCGCGGCGAGGGGGACGGCGGCCGGCCGGCGCACCAGCCCACCGGGCCATGACCGTTGCGGTCCGCACCGACACCCGGCCCCACCGGGTCCTCAACCCCGTGCTCCAGGCGAGGCGGTACGACCCCGACGGCGCCTACGTCCGCCGCCGGATCCCCGAACTCGCCGGTTCGCCCGCCCCGTTGACTGACCAGCCGTGGAGACTCACCGGTCCGGGACGGACGGCCCGCGACTACTGCGCCGCCCCGACCCGGCCGTGGCCCTCGCCGACGGACCGGCCCGCTTCCGGTACGCCCGCGGCTGGGACTGATCCGGGCCGCGGGCCGGGACGTCCGGGTCCGACAGTGCCAGGCGACACCCTCACGGCGCGCCACCTGCGGGAGTACGTACGTCCTCGCTAGGCGCCCTGGGCCCCGGCGAGGTCGACGGCACGGCGGAGCACGTCGACGAGCATGGCGGGGGTGAGCCGCCCGGTGAACGTGTTGTGCCGGCTCGGGTGGTAGCTCCCGAGGAGATGGAGATCCTGCCGGTGAGCCGTGCCCGGCAGGACGACATGAGCGCCGTGCCCGAAGACGGGGCGGGGCCGGGGCATCGGCCGGCCCGCCTCGCCGAGCGCCGGCAGCAGTGCCTGCCAGGCGAAGCCGCCGAGCACCACCACGACACGCAGGTGCGGGCCCAGCAGCCTCAGCTCCGCCGACAGCCAGGGCCGGCAGGTGTCCCTTTCGCCGGGGGTGGGCCTGTTCTGCGGGGGCGCGCAGTGCACCGGCGCGGTCAGCCGCACGCCGTGCAGCGTGAGCCCGTCCCCGGCGTGGGCGGACACCGGCTGTGAGGCGAGGCCGACCGTGTGCAGGGCGGCGAACAGGAAGTCACCGGACGCGTCCCCGGTGAACATCCGCCCGGTCCTGTTGCCACCGTGTGCGGCAGGCGCGAGCCCGACCACCGCCACCGCCGCATCCGCGGGCCCGAACCCGGGCACCGGCCGTCCCCAGTACTCCCAGTCCTGGAACGCCGCGCGCTTGACCCTGGCGACCTCCTCACGCCACGCCACCAGTCGCGGGCACGCCCGGCACCGGGTCACGAGCGCGTCCACCTCGGCCAGGCCGGTGCAGCGGGGCGCCTGACGAGCCGGGAAAGCCGCGTCGTCGGCGGCCGGTGCCGGGCCTGGGCCGCCCGTTCGGTTCATGCGTCCACGCTACTGAGCCAGTGAGCGGCGCGGGGGACCGCACGACCTCGCCGCCGCCGAGCGCGCCATGCTTCAACCCGTGGGACGGAGCCGGTCGGCATCCCGGCCGGCCGATGGGCGTGAGGACCGCCACGGGGGCATGATGAGGTGATATGCCGAAGCCGACGATCCTGACCGTCGACGACGATCCCGGTGTCTCCCGGGCCATCGCCCGCGACCTGCGACGCCGGTACGGCGAGCGGTACCGGGTACTGCGCGCGGTCTCGGGTGACGAGGCCCTCGAAGCTCTGCGCGAGGTCAAACTCCGCGGCGAACCGCTGGCCGTGATGATCGCCGACTACCGCATGCCCACGATGAACGGCGTGCAGTTCCTCGAAGCGGCGATGGACCTGTTCCCCCTGGCGCGCCGGGTGCTGCTGACCGCCTATGCCGACACCGGAGCGGCCATCGACGCGATCAACGTCGTGGATCTCGACCACTACCTGCTCAAACCCTGGACTCCCCCGGAGGAGAACCTCTACCCCGTCCTGGACACCTTGCTGGAGCTCTGGGACACGGCACCCGACCCCGACGCCGCCGAGACGCGGATCGTCGGCCACCGCTGGTCCGCGCCCTCGTTCGTCGTGCGGGAATTCCTCGCGCGCAACCTTGTCCCGTATCGGTGGATCGCCGCCGACGAACCCGAGGGCGTGCAACTGTTGGAAGCGGCAGGCCTCACCGCCGCCGATGTCCCGCTGGTGGTCACGGCCGACGGAAAGGCGCTGCACGCCCCCACTGAAGCGGAACTCGCCGAGCGGGTCGGACTGCGCACCACCCCCGCTGCCGACTTCTACGACGTCGTCGTCATCGGTGCGGGGCCGGCCGGACTTGGCGCCGCCGTCTATGGCGCATCCGAGGGCCTGCGCACCGTCCTCGTCGAACGCACCGCGACCGGGGGACAGGCGGGACAGAGCAGCCGTATCGAGAACTATCTGGGGTTCCCCGACGGAGTGTCCGGAGCGCAGCTGACCGACCGGGCCCGGCGGCAGGCGGCCCGATTCGGTGCCGAGATCCTCAGCGCGACCGAAGTGGTGGCTCTGGAAGCGGCGGGATCGGGACGCGTGCTCCGGTTCGCCGACGGCACCTCCATCGGTGCGCACACCGTCGTCCTCGCCACCGGGGTCTCCTACCGGCGGCTCACGGGAGCGAACCTGGATGCCTTCACCGGTGCCGGGGTCTTCTACGGCGCGGCGTCCTTCGAAGCGGCCGGCTGCCGGGGTGACGACGTGTACATCGTCGGCGGGGCCAACTCCGCGGGACAGGCCGCCGTCTACTTCTCCCGTTACGCAGGGCGCGTCCACCTGCTCGTGCGTGCTCCCGACCTCACCCGGTCGATGTCCCACTATCTGATCCAGCAGATCGAAGCCATCCCCAACATCGAGATCCACCCCTGCACCGAAGTGGCCGCCGGCGACGGCGAAGGCCACCTGGAGCGGCTCACGTTGCGCGACAACCGCTCCGGGAGTGACACCACCGTCGACGCCGCCTGGCTGTTCGTGTTCATCGGCGCCGAACCGCAGACGCAGTGGCTGGAAGGCGTGGTGGCGCGCGACGGACGCGGGTTCGTCCTGACCGGGCCGGACCTGCCCGCGGCGGGAAGCCGCTCGCCCCGGTGGCCACTGGCGCGTGCCCCCTACCACCTCGAAACCAGCGTTCCCGGGGTGTTCGCCGCCGGGGACGTTCGCGCCGAGTCGGTCAAGAGGGTCGCCTCGGCGGTGGGCGAGGGAGCCATGGCCGTCACGCTGGTGCACCGGTACCTGGAGACGCAATGACAGCCCAGGCCCCCCGCAGCGCGCTGACCCCGGACGAGCTGCGCACGCTCTTCCTCTTCGAGTCGCTCGACGCCGAGCAGCTGTCCTGGCTGGCCGAGCGCGGGCGCGTCGAAGTGCGCGAGGCGTCAACGGCCGTATACGCACAGGGAGAGAGTGCGACCTGTTTCTTCGTGCTGCTCAGCGGTACCGTCGCGCTCAGCCGGCATCTCCACGGCGATGACATCGAAGTCAGCCGTACGGATCAAAGGGGCGTCTACGGGGGCGCCACCCAGGCCTACCTCGGCGACCGTGTGGACCAGGTGTACTCCCACACGATGCAGGCGGTCACCGATGCGGAGCTCTTCGTTCTGCCCGCTGCCGAGTTCGCCACGGCCGTGCGGACCTGGTTCCCCATGGCTCTGCACCTGCTCGAGGGACTGTTCCTCGGGACACGCGCCATGAATGTCATCGTCGGTGAGCGCGAGCGGCTCGTCGCCCTGGGCTCACTGACGGCCGGCCTGACCCACGAACTCAACAATCCCGCAGCCGCAGCCGTCCGCGCCACCGACACTCTCCGTGACCGCGTCACGGGAATGCGGCACAAACTGGCGCTCGTCGCGGACGGCCGCGTGGACGGCACACGCCTGCACGAGCTGGTCGAGATGCAGGATGCCGCGGTGCGGCTGGCCCGGGAGGCGCATCCGTTGTCGGCGATCGAGGCGTCGGACGCCGAGGACGAACTCGGTGACTGGCTCGAGAGCGCGGGGGTGGAAAGAGCCTGGGACATCGCTCCCGTCCTCGTCTCCGGTGGCATCGATGCCGGGTGGCTCGCCGCGGCCACGGAGGGACTGTCGGACGACAACCGCCGGGCCGCCGTCGGCTGGCTGACCTACACCGTGGACACCGAGCTGCTGATGGGGGAGATCGAGGACGCGGTCCGGCGCATCTCCGGGCTGGTCGACGCGGCCCGGCAGTACTCCCAGCTCGACCGGGCCGCCCAACAGCCCGTCGACATCCACGAACTCCTCGACGCCACCCTCGTGATGCTCCAGGCGAAGATTCCCGAGGGTGTGCGCGTCGTGAAGGAGTACGACAGCGGCCTGCCGGCCGTCCCCGCCTACGGCGCGGAACTCAATCAGGTCTGGACCAACCTCATCGACAACGGGCTCGCCGCGATGGACGGCAGAGGCACCCTGACGCTCGCCACCCGGCATGACGACACTCACGCGTTCGTGGAGATCAGGGACACCGGCACCGGCATCGACCCCGAGATCCGTCCGCGCATCTTCGAGCCCTTCTTCACCACCAAACCGGTGGGCGAGGGGACCGGCCTGGGCCTGGACATCTCGTATCGGATCGTGGTGAACAAACACGGTGGCGACATCCGCGTCGCATCCCGCCCCGGCGAGACACGGTTCCGGGTCTCGCTCCCCATCGCCTCCCCAGCGCCACAAGAACCCGGCTGAACGCGCCGGGATCGCATCGGGCGGCGATTGGCGATCAGAAGCGCCCTGGGGTGAGCCTGGGGAGAACGGGCAGCTCCGTGCCCGGAACGCGAACGAGGAGCAGAGCCATGGCAGAGGAGCGGATCCCCGGGATCAACCCGACTGCGCGGCCCAGCGGCGACGGCTGCAGCGAATGCCTGGAGGGTGACGGACCGGGCTGGTGGTTCCATCTGAGGCGATGTGCCGAGTGCGGTCACATCGGCTGCTGCGACTCGTCACCGGCGCAGCACGCCACCCGCCACTCAAAGGAATCCGGACACCCGTTCCTCACCAGTTTCGAGCCCGGTGAGGACTGGTTCTGGAACGCGCAGACCGAGGAGTACTACGAGGGCGGTCCTGAGCTTGCCGCACCCCACTGCCATCCGCTCTCGCAGCCCACGCCCGGACCGGCGGGCGCCGTCCCTGCCGACTGGCAGGGACAGCTGCACTGACACCACGCGCTGCCGTGAACGGGCGCGCTCGCCGGTGCGCGGCACCTCCTCAGGAGCGGGTGACGACGATCTCGCGCTTGAGGATCTTCCCCGTGGGGCCCTTGGGGAGCTCCGCGGTGAAGGTGACGATCCGCGGGTACTTGTACGCCGCCACCCTCTCCTTGACGTAGTCGCGGATCTCCTCGGCCGTGGCCTCGGCGCCGCTGCGGAGGGCGATCACCGCCGCGACCTCCTCGCCGTGCACCTCGTGCGGCACGCCGACGACCGCGGCCTCGGCGACGGCGGGGTGCTCGTACAGGACTTCCTCGACCTCCCGCGGGTACACGTTGTAGCCGCCGCGGATGATCAGGTCCTTCTTGCGGTCGACGATGAAGAAGAAGCCTTCCTCGTCGACGCGGGCCAGATCGCCGCTGTGGAACCATCCGCCGCGCACCGCCTCTCCGGTCGCCTCCGGGCGGTTGAAGTACCCCTTCATCACGTTCTCGCCGCGGATCGCGATTTCGCCGACCTCGCCCGGGCCTAGCTCCGAGCCGTCCTCGGCGACGAGCCTCATCTCGACCCCGCGGATCGGTACCCCGATGGAGCCGGCCTTGCGCGGGCGGTCCGGGTGGTTGAAGGAGGCCACCGGTGACGTCTCGGAGAGGCCGTAGCCCTCCAGCACGGTGGCGCCGAAGCGCCGCTCGAATCCATGCAGCACCTCGACGGGGATCGCGGCGCCGCCCGAGACGGCCAGTCGGAGCCGGCAGGCGTCGAAGCCGTCGGGGAGCTCGGCGTGGAGCAGCGCCGAGTACATCGTCGGCACGCCGAGGAACACGGTGACCCCGTCACGGTGCATGACCTCCAGCGCCCGCTGCGGATCGAACCGCGGCAGCAGGGTCAGTGTCGCCCCCGCGGCCACGGCCGTGTTGAGCGCACAGGTCTGCCCGAACGCATGGAACAGCGGCAGGCCGCCGAACAGGACGTCGTCGGGGCCGACGTGCAGCAGCGTCTCGGCGGTGGTGGCCGTGTTCGAGACCAGGTTGCGGTGCGTCAGCTCGGCTCCTTTGGGCGTGCCGGTGGTGCCCGAGGTGTAGAGGATCAGCGCGGGTTCGTCGTCCTCCCGGTCGACGGCGCCGGACAGCGGTTCGGCGGCCGTGAGCAGGTCGTGAAACGCCGCGGCCTCCGTCACCAGGTACTCGGCTCCCACCTCGGCGGCGGCCTTCGCGACCTCCTCCGCGAACAGCGGGAACGTCACCGCGACGCGGGCCCCGGAGTCGCGCAGGACGTAGGCCACCTCACGGGCCTTGAGCAGGGGGTTCATCGGCACGACCACACCCCCGGCCCTGAGTATCCCGTAGTAGACGACGGGGAAGAGCGGCACATTCGGCATCGTCATGGCGACGCGGTCGCCCGGCAGCAGACCGCCGCCCTGAAGCACCGCCGCGAACCTGGCACTCGCGTCGTCCAGTTCGGCGTAGGTCAGGGTGGTGTCGTCATGGCGTACGGCGACCTGATTGCGGCGGGCCGCCGCGGAGTTCACCAGGAACGCGGCGAGGTTGGTCATGTCGGCAGTCTCCTTCTGTCGGGCTCAGCCGTCGGCACGGTGCGGGCGGCGGTCGCGGCATTCGCCGCCGGGGCGGGATGCGCGCAGGCTTCGCGGCCGGATGACGTCGCGTGGGGTGATCCCGCGACGTATCTCCATGGCGAATGGACCATGGGCGGCTGCACCTGGCGGATCGGTGTCCTGGTGCCGGGCCAGCCACAGTCGCAGCAGGTGGCGCTTGCGTTCGGGTTCGTCGAAGTCCTCGAACTCCGAGCGGGCGTGCATGACGGCGTGGTTGTCGACCAGCAGCAGGTCGCCGGCTTCCAGGCGGAGGCCGAGCCGGAGGCGGGGGGAGCCCGCCAGGGCGTCGACCAGGTCGTAGAGCTCCGTGTCCGCCGGTTCCGGCCGGGGTACGCCGGCGAGGCTCCGTGCGGCCGCCAGCCGGCCGCGGTCGTAGCGCATGCTCAGTGCCGCGCCGTACCTGGTCGCGAGCGGGGCGGCCAGGTACGGGGGCTCGCCGGGCGCATGCTCGTCACGCCGGTCGAAGAAGTGGGTGCGGTACAGGCGCTCCACGAGGTCCGGGCGGATATCCCTCATCGCATTGTGGACCGCGGCCGAGCTGACGAGGGATGTACCTCCGCCCGAGCGTGCCGGCCGGAGGCAGAGCAGGCCGAGCAGATCCGACTCGTCGGTGTGGAACGGCACGCTCGTCCGCGTCCCGTGCCCGGGCACCGCAGAGCCGGCCGCCGTACCTCCGGTGTCCCGGACGTGACAGAGCGTGTGGCCGTCCGCGTCCTGGGGGACGGGCCGCCCCAGGTGCCGGCCGATGCCATGGAGGACGGCGCCGGCGTCCGCCTCGCTGAGCTCACCGACCGGGATGCCCTTGATCAGGAGGAATCCCCGTCCGGATGCCAGCTCCTCGGCGATGCCCGCCAGCTCACCGGCGAACGTGGGGAGCGGGAAGTCCGCGGCGGTCATCCTCAGCAGGGTGGTACCGCGTCTGCGTGCTGTGCCCAGCGCCGTCCTCAGTTCGGCGATCTGCGGGGACGAGAGCCGGAGGACCCAATCCTCGCGGTCCGCCAGGTCCGGGCCGTGCCAGACGGCCGGACCCGTGAAAGGCTCGCGCGCCATGTCCCTTATGTCTGTGATGTCAGGCATGTTCGCCTCCGATTCCTGACGAGCCGATCCGGTCCGCCGGACCGGCGTCCACCCCGGGCGTGCCCGGTCGCCGAACCCCGATCGCCGGGGCCCGCGTTGAGGGGATGCTAGGGTGCGCGGACCCCCCGTGCTTGACGTGACGGGACGGGAAACTTAACTTCTGGGGACCAAGCATCTGGAGCGTCCCCATGAGGCCCCTGGTCCGTACCGCAGCGCTGAGCGGCTATGTCGAGCTGAGCCGCGCTCTCGGCATCGACCCGCACGCGCTGATGAAGCGCGTGGGTCTGGACACCGCGGACCTCGCCGTCCAGGACCGGTGGATCTCCGGCCCGGCCGTCGTCCGCCTCCTGGAACTCTCCACGTCCGCCTCGCACCACGACGACTTCGGCCTGCGCATGGCCGAGCTGCGCCGCTTCTCGAATCTCGGCCCCATCAGCCTGGTCGTCCGGGAGGAGCCCGACGTACGCAGTGCGCTGGGACTGCTGCTCCGTCACGAGCACATGTACAACGAGCTCCTGCACGCGCGCCTGTCCGAGCGGAACGGCCTGGCCACCATCAAGGTGGACCTCCGGCTCGGCGAGACGGCGCCGCCGGCCCGGCAGGCCACGGAACTGGCCGTGGGTGCCTTCACCCGCATCCTGCGAGGTTTCCTCGACCCGCGGTGGCAACCGGTCTCGGTGTGGTTCGCCCACAGCGCGCCGGCGGACTCCGGCAGGCACCGCCGCCTGTTCGGCCCCGGGCTGGAGTTCGACCGCGAGTTCAACGGCATCGTCTTCTACGCCGACGACCTCGACGCGCCCAACGCCATGGCGGACCCGCAGCTGCGGAACTACGCCCGGCAGTACTTCGACACCATCGCCGTTCCCAGGGACACCTCGGTGGTGGACCGGGTGCGCGAGCTCATCGAGGCCCTGCTGTCGACCGGCCGATGCTCGATCGAGCAGGTCGCCCGCAGCCTCGGCGTCGACCGGCGCACCGTCCATCGTCACCTTGCCCACTCGGGCGAGACGTTCTCGTCGCTGCTCAACGCCACGCGGATGCGGCTCGCGGAGCAGTTTGTGGCCAATCCCCGCCGCTCGCTGACGGAGATCTCCGATCTCCTGGGCTTCTCGTCGCTGAGTGCGTTCTCCCGGTGGTTCCGCGAGCAGGCCGGGTGCAGCCCGAGGGAGTGGCGCAAGGAGAAGGGCCGGCAGCAGGAGCCCGGCCGGGGCTGACGCCCACGGCAGCACAACGCTCGCGCGGCGCCTCGGCCGCCGGCCCCGGGCTGTCCCCAAATGACAAGTCGCCTGTCACCACAGGTCAAGCAGCCGTGTTCGCCCGGCCCTACGTTGGCTGCACCGCTCAAGGCGGTCGGCTGCTGGAGGGGAGCCGGGCCGTTCCCCCGCAGGACGCTCCCTTCCGGACCAGCCGACCGCAGCCGGGCCGGGGTGCCCCACGTTCTCCCTGCCCACCGCAGTCCCTGCCGTCCAGAGGCTCCGACAGCGCAGATGCCGCCGGTCACGGCAGGTGATCATCCGTACGCAAAGGAGAAGGACCGTGCATTTCCACGACGACTCGCTCTACCCCGAGAACCAGCAGAAGCTGGTCATCCAGGCCGCCCCCTACGGGCCGGAGTGGCTGCCCGGTGACGCCGACGACCTGCCCCTGACCATGGACGAGCACGTCCAGGCGGCCGTCGACTGCTACAACGCCGGTGCCACGGTGCTCCACATCCACGTGCGCGAGCTCAACGGCAAGGGTTCCAAGCGGCTGTCCATGTTCAACGAGCTGCTGGGCCGACTGCGCGAGGCCGTGCCGGACATGGTCCTGCAGATCGGCGGATCGATCTCCTTCGCCCCCGAGGGCGAGGGCGCCGACGCCAAGTGGCTCGCCTACGACACCCGCCACATGCTGGCCGACCTCACCCCGGCGCCGGACCAGGTGACCATCGCGATCAACACCAGCCAGATGAACATCGTCGAGATCATGACCGACGACGACCTGGAGGGCACCTCGATCGCGAAGCCGGAGTACTACCGGGCCTACCGGGACATGTACCTCGAGGCCGGCCCGGAGTTCTACCTCGAGCACCTCAAGCGCCTGCACGCGAGCGGCGTCCAGCCGCACTTCCAGCTCGCCACCCTCGCCCAGCTCGAGACCGTCGAGCGGCTCATCCGCGCCGGCATCTACACCGGCCCCCTGATCCTCAACTACGTGGCGATCGGCGGCGGTTTCTCCGGCCGGCACCCGGCCGACCTGATCGAGTTCATCCGCCGTGTCCCGGACGGCGCGGTCCTCACCATCGAGAGCTCCATGCGCGCCGTGGCGCCGATGAACGCCGTCGCCATCGCCCTCGGCGTGCACGTCCGGGTCGGCAACGAGGACAACCTGTGGCGGCGCAAGGGCGAGCGGATGTCCTCCGTCGAGCAGATCGAGCAGACGGTCCAGATGGCCGACGCACTCGGCCGCGACATCGCGACCGGCGCGGAGGCCAAGGAGATCTACAAGATCGGCGAGTACTACGCGAACGCCGACGAGACCCTCGCCCGCCTCGGCATGGTCCCGAACCGCCGGCCGGGGCAGCGCGGCTTCATGCTGCGCGACCTCAAGAGCTGACCCGGACACCCGCACCGCACACAAGCCCCCACACACGAGCAATCGGAGCAACCCTGTGGCCCACGCCGTCCGCTTCTACGAAACCGGTGGTCCCGACGTCCTGACATGGGAGGAGGTCACCGTCGGTGACCCGGGTCCGGGCGAAGTGCGCATCCGGCACGTCGCCGTGGGCCTCAACTTCGCCGACACGTACTTCCGTACCGGTCTCTACCCGGTCCGGCTGCCCGACGGTATCGGCGTCGAGGCCTCCGGCGTGGTCGAGGCCGTCGGCGAGGGCGTCACCCACGTCGCCGAAGGCGATCGCGTCACCTACACTGGCAGCCCGCTGGGGGCGTACAGCACGGAGCGGGTCATGCCCGCCTCGCACCTGATCAAGCTGCCGGACGACATCAGCTGCGAGACCGCCGCCGCGATGACCATGCGCGGGCTCACCTCGGCGTACCTGCTCCGCCGGATCCACCCGCTGAAGGCCGGCGACACCGTGCTGCTCCACGCGGCGGCGGGTGGCGTCGGCCTGATCGTCAGCCAGTGGGCCAGGCTCCTCGGCATCACCGTGATCGGAACGGTGTCCAGCGAGCAGAAGGCGGAGCTCGCACGCGCACACGGCTGCGAGCACATCATCCACTACCGGCGCGAGAACGTGGCCGAGCGGGTCCGGGAGCTGACCGACGGCGCCGGGGTGCCGGTCGTCTTCGACAGCGTCGGCAAGGACACCTTCGCCGGCTCGCTGGCTTCGCTGAAGCGCCGCGGCCTCCTGGTCTGCTTCGGCACGGCCTCCGGTCCGGTGCCACCGATCGACGCCATGCAACTCGCCGTGAACGGCTCGCTGTTCGTCACCCGTCCGGCACTGGCCGACTACATCGCCGAACCGGCGGAGCGGGACGCCCTGGCCGGCGAACTGTTCGGCCACGTCGGCTCAGGACGCATCAAGATCGAGATCAACCAGCGCTACTCCCTCGAGGACGCCGCACAGGCGCATCGCGATCTGGAAGCCGGACGGACCACGGGATCCTCCGTCTTCGCCCTCTGAGAACAGTCCTCCGCGAGCAGTCCTCCGAGGACGGCCTCAGAGGACACCCCGCCACACCTCACCCCAGGAGTGAGCACCATGCCCAACACCCTCCGGCCGAAGGAACACCCGCCGGCCCTGCTGCGCCCCGGCGTGCTCCGCACCTCCCTCGACGTCGAGCCGCTGACCTGCACCATCGGCGCCGAGGTCGCCGGCGTGAGCCTTGCCGACGCCGCTCGTGACGACGCCCTCTTCGCCGAGATCAGAGGCCTGCTGCTGCAGTACAAGGTCCTGTTCCTGCGCGACCAGGACATCACGCGCGCCGACCACGTCGCCTTCGCCGAACGCTTCGGTGCGCTGGAGGACCACCCGGTGGCCGGCAGCGACCCGGACCACCCGGGCCTGGTCCGTATCTACAAGGACCTGGACAGCGCGCCCGAGCACTACGAGAACGCGCTCCACACCGACGGTACCTGGCGCGAGAACCCGTCCATGGGAGCCGTACTCCGCTGCGTCGAGTCGCCCCCCGTGGGCGGCGACACGATCTGGGTCAACATGGCCGAGGCCTACCGCCGTCTCCCGGAGCACATCAAGGCGCAGATCCAGGACCTGCGCGCCCGGCACAGCATCGAGGCGACCTTCGGCGCGGTCATGCCCGAGGAACAGCGTCACGCGCTCAAGGCCCGGTTCCCGGACGCGGAGCACCCGGTGGTGCGCACCCACCCGGAGACCGGCGAGAAGATCCTCTTCGTCAACGGCTTCGCGACGCACTTCGTCAACTACCACACGCCCGCGAACGTCCGCTTCGGCCAGGACTACGCGCCGGGCGCGAGCCACCTGCTGAACTACCTGATCAGCCAGGCCGCGGTCCCCGAGTACCAGGTCCGCTGGCGCTGGACGCCGAACAGCGTGGCCATCTGGGACAACCGCTCCACCCAGCACTACGCCGTCCAGGACTACTGGCCCGCCGTCCGCAGGATGGAGCGCGCCGGGATCGTCGGCGACAGACCGTTCTGATCCTTCCCTTTCCAACAAGAGCAGTTGAGGTGATGACAATGGGGTTTCTCACCACTGCGGAACCCGCTCCGGGGAGAACCGGCTCCGGCTCCTCCGAGTGGCCGGTGTCCCGGCGCTACGCCTGGGTGGTCTTTGCACTGAGTTTTGGACTCCTGCTCTCGGACTACATGTCCCGGCAGGTGCTCAACGCCGTCTTCCCGATGCTGAAGGCCGACTGGCTGCTCTCGGACGCCCGACTGGGGTCCCTCAGCGGCATCGTGGCGCTGATGGTCGGTCTGCTCACCTTCCCCCTCTCGCTGCTGGCCGACCGATGGGGCAGGGTGAAGTCCCTGGTCATCGCGGCGACGCTGTGGAGCCTGGCGACCCTGGGCTGCGCGGTGGCGGCGAGCTACGGCCAGATGTTCATCGGCCGGCTCTTCGTCGGCATCGGTGAGGCCGCGTACGGCAGCGTCGGCATCGCCGTGGTCCTCAGCGTCTTCCCGCGCGCCCTGCGGGCGACGCTCTCCGGCGCCTTCATCGCCGGCGGGGCCTTCGGCTCGGTCCTGGGCATATCCATCGGCGGCGCCGTGGCCCAGGCGTACGGCTGGCGCTGGGCGTTCGGCGTGATGGGCGTCTTCGGCCTGGTGCTCGCCGGCGTCTATGCCGTCGTGGTCACGGAGAAGAGGCTGGCCCCCCGGCCGGTGCCGGCCGAGGACACGGCCGGCACCGTCCCGCGCGGCGAGCTCCGCGTGCTCCTGCCGCGGCTGTTCTCCTCCGTCTCGGTGGTCAGCGCCTACATCGGCAGCGGTCTGCAGCTGTTCATCGCGGGCGCACTGATCGCCTGGCTGCCCAGCTACTTCAACCGCTACTACGACATGCCGCCCGCGAAGGCCGGTGCGACCGCGGGCCTCTTCGCCCTGGTGATCGGAATCGGCATGATCGCCGGCGGAATCGCCTCGGACCGGATCAGCCGGCGCGCACCGATCCGCAAGTGGACCGTCGCCATCGGCTGCAGCATGGGCTCCCTCGTGCTCCTGATGACCGCGTTCCGTCTGCCGGCCGGCCCGGTGCAGCTGCTGGTGCTGGCGCTGGGAACCCTGCTGTGCGCCGGAACGGCCGGGCCCGGAGCCGCCATGGTGGCGAACCTGACCCCCGCGGCCATCGCCGCGACGGCGTTCGCCACGCTCACGCTGGCTCAGAGCCTGCTCGGACTGGCCCCCGGTCCCTCGGTCACGGGGATGCTCGCGGACCGGCTCGGTCTGCTCGGCGCGCTTCGGCTCGTCCCGCTCGTGGCGATCGCGGCCACCGCGGCCCTCCTGATCGGCCGCAGCCGCTACGAACACGACCTCCGCCGCCTCACCCCACCCGCCGCACCCGCCGCACCCGCGGAGCTCAAGGAACCGGAGCCGTCTTCATGACGGGGACCACAGAGCCGACGATCGTGATCGTTCCCGGCATGCGGGAACACGTCGAGGACCACTGGCAGACCATTCTGGCCAAGGGGCTCGGCGATGCGGGCCGCACCGTCCGCGTCGTTCCCCCGCTGGTGCGCAACCGACTCAGCCGCGACGCCCACGTCGCCAACGTGGTCGAGGTGATGGCGCAGATCACCGGGCCGGTCCTCATCGTCGCCCACAGCGCGGGCGTGATGACCACGATGCAGTGGGCCCAGTGGCACGATGCGGACGTCCGGGGCGCCCTGCTGGCCGCGCCCCCCGACTTCGAGACACCGCTGCCGGACGGCTACCCCGCCCCGGACGAGCTCGCGACACACGGCTGGACACCCATGCCCCGCAAGCCGCTGCCCTTCCCCAGCATCGTGGCGGCCAGTTCCAACGATCCCCTGGGATCCCTGGAGCGCGTCGCCGAACTCGCCCGGGACTGGGGGAGCCGCCTCGTGGAAGTCGGTCCCGTCGGACACCTCAACCCCGCCTCGGGACACGGTCCGTGGCCCCAGGCCGAGGAACTCGTCGAGGCGCTCGAACACGGCTGGTGCGGTACGGCACCACGGCCCGCCTCGTAGACCGTAGGCCCGTAGCACTCCTGCCCACTGCGCTGCCCCCGGAAAGGCAACGATGAACACTGACACCGACCTGCTGTGGTCACCCGGTCGCCGCGAGCTCGAGGACTCCAACGTCGCGGTCTTCATGGAATGGCTGGAAGAGGTCCGGGGACTGTGCTTCACCGACTACGCCGAGCTGTGGCGGTGGAGCTCCACCGACCTGCCCGGATTCTGGTCGGCGGTGTGGGAGTTCTACGGGCTCGACGCCGTCACCGCCTACGACGAGGTACTGGGCGACGCATCGATGCCGGGAGCCTCCTGGTTCACCGGCGCCCGGCTGAACTTCGCCGAGCGGTGCTTCGCCCGGGCCACCGACGCGCGTCCCGCGCTGGTCGCCGTGGCGGAGGGCGGCACGCCCGTCGAGATCCCGTGGGAGGGGCTGCGCCGCGAGGTCACAGACGTCGCGGCGGCCCTGCGGCGGATGGGGGTGGGGCCCGGCGACCGTGTCGCCGGGTATCTGACCAACATCCCGCAGGCGGTGGTGGCCCTGCTGGCCACCGCCGCCCTCGGCGCCGTGTGGACGGCCTGCTCGCCGGACTTCGGCACTCCCAGCGTGCTCGCCAGGCTGGGGCAGGCACGGCCCACGGTCCTCGTGGCCCAGGACGGGTACCGCTACGGCGGCAAGGAGTACGACGGGCGCCCCGCGGTCGCCGAACTCCTGGACGGACTGCCCACCGTCCGTCATCTCCTCGCCGTGGACCGTCTGTTCCCGGCGCCGGCCGATGCCTGGTCCACCCGGCCGGACGTCGAGCAGCACGTCTGGTCCGCGCTGCCGGCGGCCGACGAGGCGCTCGTCTTCGCCGACGTGCCCTTCGACCATCCGTTGTGGATCCTGTGGTCGTCCGGGACCACAGGCGTACCCAAGGGGATCGTGCAGGGCCACGGCGGCATCGTGGTGGAACTGCTCAAGGCGCTCGGTCTCGGCGCCGACCTGCGCCCCGAGGACCGGTACCTGTTCATCACCTCCACGAGCTGGATGGTCTGGAACTTCCTCGTCGGCGGCCTGCTGCACGGCAGCACGATCGTCCTCTACGACGGCAGCCCCACCTTCCCCGACGTCGGCGGTGCCTGGCGCGTCGCCGAACGGACGCGGGCCACCGTGGTCGGCGTCGGTGCGGCCTACCTCGCGGCAGTGGAGAAGGCGGACACCCATTCCGCCGTCGAGTTCGACCTCCGCCCACTGCGCTCCGTCCTCCAGACCGGATCCGCCATGGCGCCGAGCACCTGGCGCTGGGTCCACGACCGGCTCGCCCCCGGCGTCTGGCTGCAGTCCGTCTGCGGCGGCACCGACGTCTGCTCCGTACTGGCCGGCGGCTCCGCACTGCTGCCGGTGCGGGTGGGCCGGATCCAGTGCCCCGCACTCGGCGTCGCGCTGGCCGCATGGGACGACTCGGGGCAACCGGTGACCGGCACGCAGGGCGAGCTGGTGGTGACCGCCCCGATCCCGTCCATGCCCCTGCACTTCGTCGACGACCCCGACGGTGAGCGGTACCGCGCCAGTTACTTCGAGACCTACCCGGGGGTGTGGCGGCATGGTGACTGGGTCACCGTCGATCCGGACCTGTCGGTCGTCGTGTCCGGCCGCTCGGACTCCACACTCAATCGCATGGGGGTGCGGATGGGCTCCGCCGACATCTACGCCGTGGTGGAGCAACTCCCGGAGGTCGCCGACAGCCTCGTCGTCGGCGTCGAGCAGGAGGACGGCGTGTACTTCATGCCGCTGTTCGTCGTGACCACCGGGGGCGTGGCGCTCGACGAAGGGCTGCGGGAACGGATCACCTCGGCCATCAAGCGCCGGCTGTCCCCGCGCCATGTGCCCGATGTGATCCTGCCGGTCCCCGCCGTGCCGCGCACGCTGACCGGTAAGAAGCTCGAGGTGCCCGTCAAACGCATCCTGCAGGGTGCACGCGTCGCCGACGTCAGCAGCGACGGTGCCGTCACCCACTTCGAGATGCTGCCCTGGTTCGCCGACTTCGCGTCACGCGGGGCCGTCGCCCCCGGAGCGCCCGGCGATTCCCTTCCTGTGACACCACGCGTGTGACGTGTGGCCGGTGAGCACTGCGCTCACCGGCCAACCACTCGTCGGGTGTGCCGACCACATGATGCCGTCGGCCCGGTTCGGGTCCAGCGCATCGCGCCAGTTGTCCTCGGTGACTCCGTAGTTGTCGGGCATCATCTCCGAGCGGAGCCGGCCGGGAGTGATGGCGACCGCCGTGGCTCCGTGCGGCGCCAGCTCGTGGCCCTGGGAGAAGGCCAGCCGGTTCACGGCCGCCTTGGCCAGGTCGTAGAACACGGAAATCCGGTACCACGACGCGTTGATCTCGGTCGTGCCGTCCGTGATCTCGACGAGGAGGCCGCCGGGCCGGCGGATGAGCAGCGGCAGCAGGTGGTGCGAGGTGATCAGGTGTGTGTCGACGGCGAGTCGGAGGATACGCAACCCGGCGTCGAGGTCGTGCTCCCAGATGGGGGTGTTCCACCGGGCGGGGCCGCCCTTGAGGAGTTCGGCCCCCCAGATGTCGTTGACCAGGACATCGAGGTGACCGTGCTGGTCACGGACACGCCCGGCCAGGTGTGCCACCTGGCCGGAGTCGAGATGGTCGACCTGGATCGCGATCCCGTTGCCGCCGAGTCGCGTCACCAGGTCGGCCGTCTCCTCGATCGTCTCGGGCCGGTCGTAGTCCGACCCTCCGCGGCCGGTCACGCTCGTACGCCCGGTGCAGATCACCGTCGCGCCGGCTTCGCCGAGCGCGGCGGCGATGCCCCGCCCGGGCGCCTCGGGTGGCTCCGGCGACGAGGGCGACACGGCCGCGGAGTGCGTCAGGGTTCGGTGCCCGGTTCACCTGCCGACTCGCAGATCACCGGGCGACGCGGGCCCATACCGTGGCGGGCGGTGACGACCCGGGGCCGCGTGCCTCCAGGGAAGCGGGGTGGCGGTCACCAGTAGTGCCGTCGTCCGCCGACCGCGTGCCCTACCGCTCCCAGAATCCAGAGCAAGGCGCCGATCACGACCAGGATGATCCCGATGGTCCAGAGAATGTTGACACCGGCGAAGAAGCCGATGAGGAGCAGAATGACTCCGAGGATGATCATGACGCCCTCCGGTGACGTGCGGACCCCTCTCTTCTCGCAGCTCCCCGCGTTTTTGCGGGGCAAACCGGGTCTCGCCCGGATGTTGAGGGGCGCCTGGCGGCGGACTGTGCCGCCGACCTGGCCGGACTGATCCCGCTGTACGAGGGCGCCGCCCGCCGGATGCCGGACCAGGGCATTGACCACGGGAACCCGGGGCGAGAACAGAGCCGATCACTTCCGGCATCGGATGCGGCCGGAGGCCTGGCGACTTCCAGCTGGAAGCGGGCTCCTCCCTCACCGGTCTTGTCAACCAGCTGGACGCCGCGCTCCCCAAGCAGGGCCTCACAGAACTGATGGACCAGGCCAACCGGGGGGCCGGCTGGGAGGGCGCCTGCGGCTCCGCCGGCAGCTACGGCCCCGACCTCGCCGTGAATCACCTCGTTGCCGGAAGAGCGACGACGCCACGTCCACGGAGTGGATACCGCAGGCCATCTCCGGCGTCTGGGACGTGCAGGAGGACGAGGACTGGGGAACCTCCAACGCCGAGCACATCGCCGTCGGGGTCGTACGACGCGGAGAACCCCGGTTGCAGCGACTACTTGGATCGCACCGACACGGACCACCTGGTCCTCGGCGAGTACTGCAACACCAACAACGGCGGCTCCAGCTCGGGTCGCGTCGGCACGTACCCGATGCCGCCCTCACGGCCGCCGTCGAAGGCGCGGCCGGCACGACAGCCGACGCGGACGCGGCGTACGGCCTGCCTACCGGACGAGCACGCAACCCCGGCTCCTACTGCGCTCGCACGTCTCGCCCGGCGTCGGCCGGCGCTGCCAAGGGCCTTCTGGAGACCGGCTCCCCGCCCAGCGCAACGGCGGGGAGCGTCTCGTACCGCGACTCCGGCGTGACAAGGAGCGCCGGGCAGGCAGCATCGCGGCAGGCGACGCCCCCTTCACCCGGGTGTTGTCCGCTCGTAGCCCACTGGCAGGGTCGCCAACATCTATGAGTGCGTTTGTTGACCCAGAGTGGCAAAAACCAAGGCCGACAGGCCCATCGCACGAAAAGAGACAGAACCTCATGTCGAACCGCCTGACCCGCCGCACCGTGGCCCGCGCAGCCACCGCACTGGCCGTCGGCTCCTGCGCCCTCGCCGTCGTCGTGCCCATGGCGGCCGCCGACACCGGGCCCGCGCCCGTCGCGTCGGAGCTGGGCAAGGAGCACACCTTCGGTCCGCGCGGTTTCGACCTGCAGGCCCATCGAGGAGGCCTGGGGCTGGTCGTCGAGAGTACCGCGGCCTCTTTCGCCAACGGTCTGGAAACCGGAGTGAGCACCCTCGAGCTCGATGTCCAGATCACGGAGGACCACCAGGCGGTCGTCACCCACGACCGGAAGATATCCGGCACGAAGTGCAAGGACACGGGTCCCGCCACGCCTGGCGATCCGGAGTTCCCCTATGTCGGCAAGTACATCGTCAACCTCTCCCTGGCCCAGGTCCGCACCCTCGACTGCGGCTCCCTGACCCTGCCCCAGTTTCCCGGGCAGCGCCCGAGCCCGGGTGCCCGGATGCCTCTGCTGACCGAGGTCTTCGACATCGTCAAGACGTACAAGGCGAAGAAGGTCTGGATGAACATCGAGACCAAGGTCGAGGCCGGTGCCCCGCACGAGACCGCGCCCCGGGAGGAATTCGTCCAGGTCGTCGCACGGCAGGTGCGCGAGTCGGGTCTCTCGGACCAGGTGTCCATCCAGAGCTTCGACTGGGGCGCGCTGATGCGTATGCGCGAGGTGGCGCCCGAGCTGCCGATCGTGGCACTGACCAACGGCCAGCAGTTCCTGCAGGTGGGTATGGACGGCGCTTCACCCTGGCTCGGCGGCATCGACATCGACGACTTCGGCGGAGATCTGGTCGCGGCTGTCAAGTCCTTCGGTGCGGACGCCATTTCGCCGGTGCACGGCAACCCCCAGAACGGCACGGTCACCGACCCGGCATACGTCCCCTACACCACCAAGAAGCTGGTGGACGACGCCCACAGGGCCGGCTTGAAGGTCATCCCCTGGACGGTGGACGACAAGCCCACCATGCACAAGCTGATCGACGACGGCGTGGACGGCATCATCACCGACTACCCGGACCGGCTCCGCGAGGTCATGGCGGAGCGCGGCTTCAAGCTGCCCAAGCAGTACACCCCCGAGCCCCACGACGCGCGCTGACGTCAAGGCCGTGCAGAGGCGGGGGGGGGGGGGGCGGGGGAGGGTGGGGCTGGGGGCGGGGGCGCCTGCGGCGCGCCCCGCGCCACCCCCGGGTTCCCCTACGCGCGG
>NZ_JBHWKX010000045.1:0-19736 GCF_042730885.1 Streptomyces sp. NPDC059909 | reverse complement strand
TTCCACCCAACAAAAAACCCACCCCTACCACCCACAAGCCTGTGCTCCCTTAAGGGATCGGGGGGGGTTTGCCCCTCCCCCCCTTGGGCCCTCCCCCGGTCCCGCCCTCGGCGCACCGGGGGACTTACTGCTGCAGGGTCAGCTGGAAGCTCTGCGCCCCCGATCCGTCACAGACCCGTTGTACCAACGGCGTCCCGATCGGGGCGCCCGTCGTTGTACTGAGGCACTTGCCACTGTGCCGGGATACGAAGTGATGGCGGCCGGAGGCCTCACGTACGGGCTTCCATTGCTGGTTGGCGCCTCCCCCATACGACCACAGCTGCAGCGGGGCGTTCTCGGCCGTCGACACATCGGTGACGTCGATGACCTGCTGCGGGCTGTTGCGCACCCCGATCCGGTAGTACCCGCTGTCCGTGGCCCGGAACTGGTACTGCTGGGCCACGGTGCCGTTGCACGTGTACTGCTGGACCGGCGTCCCGTTGGCGGTGGCGGCGGACCGTGCGTCGACGCACCATCCGTTGCCACCGTTGACCAGTGAGTACCACGATGTCTCGGAGATGGGGTCATCCGGTACGGGGGAGCCGCCCGCGCCGCCGAGCCACTTCAGCCCGTCGATCAGGAAACGGTTCTGCGCCGGGCTCGCGAAAGTCGAGGACAGACGCGTGTTGGACGCGTAGTCCATCGCGTTGTGCCCGAAGTTCGCGTACAGCATCCTGTACTGGGTGTTGGTCCACAGGATCGGGTAGTAGCCGCTGTACCAGGACTGGTCGGGGTCGGTGCCCAGCGGGAAGCTCACGGGGTCGACCGACGCGAGGATCCTGATGGCCGGATTGCTGCGCAGATCGTTGGCCCAGCTGTACCACTCGCTGACCGACGAGGTCCATGTGGCGGGAAGTCCCGAAGCGGCGGGGTGCGTGGGGTTCTCCGTGCGCAGCACCGCGGTCGTCGGGCCCCAGGTGTTGGACCGGAAGTTCCCGCTCCCGAGGAACTGGTTGTAGTACCACGGCCAGCCGTCCGCGTTCGTGGTGAACGCCGAGACGTGGAAGCCCAGCCACGCCCCGCCTGCCCGCATGTAGCGTTCGAAGCCGGCGCGCTGGGCGGCGGACTGCGGCGCGTCGTCGAGGAACAGCACCACCTGGTAGTCGTTCACTCCTCCGTTCGCGAGCAGCTCCCAGTCGGTGGTGGAGGTGTAGCTGAAGTTGTTCTCCGCGGCGGCGCGCGGGAACCACTCGTTGGCCTCCTTGACGAAGTCGATGTGTGCCGCGTCCCACGTTCCGTTGTAGAAGGCGATCACCTTGAAGGCAGGGGCGGCCGGGGCGGCCTGTGCCGGGGCCGCGGTCGTTGCCGTCACCATCGCCAGCAGGATCAGCAGCCGGGCTGCGAGCCGCCTCACGGGTAGCTCACCAGATTGGCCACGTTGGTGGACGAGTTGGAGGGACCGCCCCGGTCGTTGATCACATGCCGGATGGTGCCGGTGCCGCCGAGTGAGACGGTCACCATGTTACGGAAGCGCACGTTCGGGTTGTTGGGGACCTCGAAGGCGTGCTCGGCGGTGACGCTCGGGTTGACGTTGAAGAAGCAGTAGCTGCCGAGCCCGTATGCCTGATGGCTGGTGACGGAGTCGGCCACCTTGTAGGCGGCGTAACCCTGTGTCGCACCGTTCATCCAGGCAGCCTGGTTGGGCGGGTCGTAGGGCATCTCGTTCTGGTAGAAGTACGTGCGTCCGTCGTTGCCGTTCCAGATCGTCTGGTGCTTCTGGTAGTGCTCGACGAACAGCCCGTACATGGACACGCTGTCACCGTTGACGATCAGGCCGGTGTCCGCGGTGTTGGTGTTCCAGCCGATGCCGGAGCCGTGGTCGCCGCGCCAGATCCACATGTGGTCGCCGATGACGTGGTCGCTGTTGACCACCAGGCTGGTGGTGGCCTTGCCGACGGCGGCTCCGCCGACGCGGAAGTACACGTCGTGCAGGGAAGTCGGGTTGGCGGCATGGGAGGCGGAGGCACCGGCGGGGCCGATCTCCACCAGGGTGGGGGAGTTGGTCGTGCCAGCGTCGAAGAGGACGCCGGCGATCTTCACCCCGTCGACGTCGGCGACCGTCATGGCCGTGATTCCGTTGTCCGGGACGAACGTGGCGAGACCAAGGCCCAGGACCACCGTGTCGGGCCGGGTCACCCGAAGTGTCTGGTCCAGGTGGTAGACACCGGGCGTGACCAGCAGGTTCTTTCCCTCGGCGAGCGCGGCGTTGATCTGGGCCGCGGTGGCGCCCGGCTTGACCACGAAGAACTGGTCCATGCCGAGGGAGGCCCCCGCAGTGTTCCCGCTCGCCCATGTCGTGGCCGTCGAGTCGGTCCGCAGGGACGGCACGAAGACCCGGTAGGCGCCGTCGTTGTCGACGTACAGGAACGGCTTCTCACGGACCGTCGGTGTCCGGGCGACCGTCGTGTACGGCGGGTTGGGGAAGGTGTTGCCCGGCACACCCTGGCTGCCGACGAAAACCATGTTCCAGTTGGATCCCGTCCAGCTGCCGAGCTGGGAGTTGCGGGTCAGCCACTGCTGCTGGGTGCCCGACCGCACCTGACCGTCGATCTTCGTGTCGGCCATGAAGCCGCCGCTCGACCACCCGCCGTCGCTCAGCTCGAGATTGCCGCGCACATGCATCCGCCGGTAACCGGAGGCCTGCGACACCGCCCAGCGGTCCGTGCCGCCCGACGGGTTGACCGAGAGGTTCTCGGCTCCGCGCCAGAAGTTCTGCGTGGCGTTCTGCGGCGGGAACCAGTCCGCCTCGACGTGGACCGCGCCGTTGATCGTCACTGAGTCGGGTGACTGGCCCAGGCCCAGGACCTGGGTGTAGAAGCCGACGTTGACATCGTTGTTGTACGTACCGGGCTTGAACATCACCGCGTAACGCTGCGAGCCGAACTGGTTCGTCTCCTGCTGCTGGAAGATCGAGTTCAGCCGGCTCTGGATGGTCGACGACGGCGTCGACGGGTCGAAGACCACCACGTTGGGGCCGAGGTCCACATCACCGGGCTGGGTGCTCACCGGCGCCACCTGGAACCGCTGGGCGGCGGTGCCGTTGCAGGTGTACTGCACCAGCTGGACGCTGTCGGCGGTGGACGCGGACGGCACGTCGAGGCACTTGCCGCTGTGCCGGTTGACGAAGTGGTACGCGCCGCCGCCCTCGTCCACGGGCTGCCACTGCTGGTTGTTGCCGCCGCCGTACGCCCACAGGTGCACGGCGGCGTTGTCGGCGGTCGACACGTTGCTGACGTCGGCGACCTGTTCGGGGTTGTTGCGGTTGTTGATCCGGACGTAGCCGTCGCTCGTGGGTGTGAAGCTCCAGTGCTGTGCCGTGGTGTTGTTGCAGGTGTACTGCTGCACCGCGGTGCCGTTGGCGGTCCCAGCGGCGCGGGCGTCGACACATTTGCCGCTGCCGGCGTTGACCACGGTGGTCCAGCTGCTGGGCAGTGCGGCGGCGGCCACCGATGCCGTGGGTGCCGTGGACGCCGCGCCGGCAGGGGAGGACGGCAGCGCAACGAGGGCCGAGCCCGCGACGGCCGCGGCGGCGAGTGCCGCGGTCAGGGATCGTGTTGCGCGGTCCGCCGCGCGGGCCTGACGTCGTGGCGCGCGATCGCGCCTGGATGGGAGCACGATTACTCCTGTGGGGGGTGAAGGGGTGGGGTGTACGCATGTGCGCCGGGAGGAGCCGGGGAGGTGCCGGGGGAGTCGGAGTCAGCCGTTGTAGGAGGCGAAGACCTGGGTGAACTCCCACGGCTGTTGCGGGACGCCCGAGCAGCTGTCGGCGCCGCCTCCGGTGCAGGGCCGGTCACGGTTGACGGACCAGAAGGTCAGCCGGGCCAGGTGCCGCTGCTGGGCGTAGCCGAGGATGGTGCGGAAGTCGGCGGGGGTGATGGTCTCGCCGACGTCGGTGACGCCGTTCATCGAGGAGATGCCGGTGTGCCGGTAGGCCTGGTCGTCGCTGTATCCGTAGGCGTTCTTGACCGCGGTCTTCAGGCCTTCGGCGGCGCGGACGGTGAGGGTACCCATGTTCTGGCCGTTGCCGCCGAAGTTGAACGGCATGATCGTCCAGCTGTCGACGGTCAGCCCGGAGGCGGCCGCCTTGCTGATGAGGCTGGTGTCGGGGCCGTTCTGACCGGTGCCGAAGGTGACGTACACCGTGATGCCGGGGTTGTTCGCCTTGATGACCTTCAGCGCGTCGACCGTGCGCTGCTGGACGGCCGGGCTGTCGTAGGCCGCGGCCTCGATATCGATGTCGATGGCCTTGAGACCGTAGGCGTTGATGACCTTCTGGTACGCGGTCGCCAGCTCGGCCGCGCTGGAGCAGCTGCTCTCCAGCTTGTTGCCGCTCCACCCGCCGAACGACGGAATCACGTCGCCGCCGGCCGCCCGCACGGTGTTGATCGTCTGCTGGTCCACGCCGCCGGTCAGAGGGCGGCCTCCGTCCCATTGCGGGTTGCAGTAGCCGTTGCTGAGGACGAAGGCGAGGGTGAACCACTTCACCCCGGTCGCGTTCATGACCGTCGTCGGATTCGGCGGACTGCCCCAGCCGTTGTAGAGGTACGGCGCGACGGCCATGTTCCCGGCGGGCACCGGGTCCGTGCCACCTGCGCCCGGCGCGGTCCACTTCTGGTTGGCGGCTCCGGTACAGGTCCAGATCTGCAGCCTGGTGCCGTTGGCGGAGCTGTTGCCGGTGGCGTCCAGGCACTTGTCGGCCTGCGGGTTGACGATGTCGTGGGCCGCGGTCACCGTCCACTGCTGGGCTGCGGTGCCGTTGCAGTCCCACAGCTGGACGACCGTGCCGTTCGAGGTTCCGCCCGAGGCGACGTCAAGGCACTTGCCGAGCGCCTTGACGGTGCCGTCGGCGGCGACGTCCCACGTCTGGGCTGCGGTGCCGTTGCAGTCGTAGAGCTGGACGGGCGTGCCGTTGGCCGTGTTGGCACCGGCGACATCGACGCACTTTCCGCCGATCCCGGTGATGCGTCCAGTGGCCGCGGTGGCGGGTGATCCGGTGGCAACGGTGAGTCCGCTCGCCGCGACGGCGAGCGCCGCCGCGTACAGGGCCGGACGCCGGTCGAGGGATATCTTCATGGGGGGGTGATCTCCCTTGCGTAGCTCGGTCAGCGGGGCGCGGTCCAACGGATCGCGGCCAGCAGGGGGACGGTGCGTAACGAACGCTTCCTGATGCGCGCCGCACCAGGACAATGTCGCTGTCTGAGCATGAGATTGACCTTCGATCAGATACTTGAACGCGTGACGGTTGTTGACCGGTGAAACTAAAGGTCTGGACCAGGCGCGTCAAGACGTTGCGTGTAACTTCTGAAGCCTCATGTCACCCTGAGGGGCTGTCAGGGTGCCGCTCATCAAATTCGTTCATGTGAACGTTCACATCCTGAACGCGCTCTGACCTCCTACGCCGAGGGCCGTGGGCAGGTGAGGGAAGCGATGGCCACGGAGTCGGCCATGGCCTGCATGCCTTTGTCGTTGGGGTGCAGGTGGTCGCCTCCGTCGAAGGACGGGAGGATGCGTTCGGAGTCGTAGGGGCTGCGGAGGGTGCGGTCGAAGTCGGTGACGGCGTCGAATTCACCACTTGTTCTGATGAATTCGTTGACCTGCTGACGCACGGCCTCGGCCGCCGCGTCCCATTCGTACCAGCCCTTGAAGGGCGCGATGGTCGCTCCGACGATGCACTTGCCGGCGGCGTGCGTGCGGTCGATGATCTCGCGGTAGCCGGCGATCATGTCCTGGGCGGTGACTCCGGTGTGCGCCTTGATGTCGTTGACGCCCTCGAAAAGGAAGACGGTGCGGACCCCGGGGTGGGAAAGCACATCGCGCTGGAGTCTGTTGAGGGCGCTCTGCCCTGCCCCGTCGGCCAGGACCTTGTTGCCGGAGATGCCTTCGTTGGCGACCCCCTTGATCGGCGTGCTGTCGGTGGCCTGGAGGCGGCGGGCGAGGTAGTCGGGCCAGCGGCGGTTGAGGTCGGCCGTGGACTGCCAGCCGTCGGTGATGGAGTCGCCGAGGGCGACGACGGCACCGGCCTCCGGCCTCGTGCGTACGGTGACGGCGTCGAGGTAGTACCAGGAGCCGGTCCGCTCGGTCCAGCTGTCGGCGCTCTCCTCGGCCGCGTGGTCGCCGCTGGTGGTGTATGAGGTCTGCATCGCCATTCCGTGGCCGGTGGCGAGCCCGCCGGCGTCCGAGACGTGCAGGCTGATGACGAGGGCGCTCGCCGCGGGCAGACCTCCGGGGAGCGGGTCGCTGTGGACCGTGTGCCCGGCGGCGACCGTGACGGACCGGCTGCCGCCGAAGGTCAGGCGCCTGTTGCTTCCGGGGACGAGGGCGGCGCCGGTCTTCTGGAGGCCGGCGTGGACGCTGTCGAAGGTGACGGGCCGGTCGCCGAAGGCGTTCGAGAGACGGATGCGCGCTCCGGTGCCGGCCGTGCTGGTGCGGACGATCAGCCGGTAGCTGCGGTCGGGGACGGCGTCGCCCATGCGGTCGGCGCTGGCGCCCCAGGTGACGACCTCGTGCGTCGTGGCAGGGGCGGCACCGGCTGGGGTGACGAACAGCCAGACCGCGGTGACCACAGGGGCCAGCAGGGCGGCGAGCCGGCGCGTGCGGCGAGTGTCGCCCAGGGTGGAGGTGCTCCGGTGCACGCCGGTCACCGCCCCAGGTCGTACAGCGTGACGGACCGTCCCGGCGCCAGGGTGATCTCCTGAGAGGTACCCCCGTACGAGATGGTGGTCGTGCGGCCGCCGACGCTGCTGACCGTGACCCGGGTGGGCCGTCCGTCCTTCCAGCGGAGGTCCACGACGAAGCCGCCACGGACGCCTACGCCGGTGACGTGTCCCGATGCGGCCCAGGCGGCGGGCAGGGCGGGGAGCAGTTGGAGGTGGCCGGGACGGGAGTAGACCAGCATCTCGATCATTGCGGCGGGTGTGCCGAAGTTGCCGTCGATCTGGAAGATGCCGCGTCCTCCTCCCACGTCGTAGATGTCGAAGAGATTGGGAGCGGTGCCGTTGCTGCCGCCGGTGGACGGGCGGAGGTTGTTCACGACGAGCTGGTAGGCCTTGTCGGCGTTCTTCAGCCGGGCCCAGCACAGGCTGCGCCAGGCGTTGGCCCAGCCGAAGCTCTCCATGCCGCGGGCGGCCAGCAGGGCGGTGGCGCCGTCGACGAGGTCCTTCGGGGTGGAGCCGTCGGGGCGGATCCGGTCGCCGGGGAAGAGCTGGACGAGCGGAGAGAGGTGCCGGTGGGTGGTCTCGCCGAGATTGTCGGGGGACATCCACTCCTCGAGCCAGCCGGTCTTCGGGCTGACGCGGGGCAGATACAGCCGCTGTTGCAGGGACTCGACGGTCCTGGCGTACGCGCCGTCCTTGCCCAGGACGGAGCACGCGGTCCGGTAGTTGTCGAAGAGGACCCATACGAGCTCCTGGGCGTAGGTGATGCCCTTGGCGTCGAGCGGGCCGTGCTCGGGCGACCAGTCGCTGTCGGCGATGAGGACCTCCCTCTCGGCTCCCGTCTCCGGGTCCTTGACGGTGGTCGTCAGCAGCCGCGCCTCCCAGAACTCGCATGCGCCCTTGAGTATCGGCTGGATACGGGCGAGGTGGGAGCGGCTCTGGGTGAACTCGTAGTGCTCGAACAGGGAGTTGCACAGCCAGGCGTTTCCGGCGGGGTGCCACCACCAGCCCATGCCACCGTGGACGTTGGTGGAGATGGCCACGGTCCAGCCCGTGATCCTGCCCGTGGAGTTGCGGTAGCGGTTGCGGGGGTCGTTGAAGTGCCTGCGGGTGAGCTCGGTCCAGGACGGCAGCTGGGCGAGGCAGTAGTCGGTGAGGGCGTCGAAGCAGTCGGACAGGGCGGTCCGGTCGGCCATCCAGTAGTTCATCTGGAGGTTGATGTCGGTGTGGTAGTCGCCCATCCAGTCGGGGTCGTTGCCGTCCAGCCACAGGCCCTGGAGGTTCAGGGGGAGGCTGCCCCGGGACCCGGCGATCATCAGATAGCGGCCGTACTGCAGGTAGGCGGTCTCGAGTTCAGGGTCGGGGTCACCGTCGACGGCGCGTGCCTTGAGCCGCTCCCAGGTGTCCATCGCGCGCTGCGGGGCGGTGGAGGTGCCGAGCGAGAGATCCATGCGCTCGAACAGTGCACGGTGGTCGGCCACATGGGTGTGGAGCAGGGTGCTCGCGGAGTACCCGGCGGCCTGGAGGACCTTGGTGCGGGCGAGCCTCTGGGGGTCGAGGTCGGGATCGCGGTAGTTCCTGGCGGCGTCGGGGGCGTAGTTGGTGCCGCCGCTGATCACGACGGTGAGGGTTGTGCAGTTCCTGAAGGTGATCCGCGGGCCGTCGACGGTGACGGTGCCGCCGCTTCCGTAGGCGGTGACGGCTGCCCCGTACCGCAGACCGTTGGGGAAGGCGGCGCCGAAGGACGCGTACCGGCCCGCCGGTGAGCCGGTGGTGGTCTCACCGTGGGTGCCGTCGAGACTGATGGTCCCGGTGTAGCGGCCGCCGCCGCTCTGGGTGAAGTGCGCGACCAGGACGTCGTCGGGCCGGCTGGCGAAGATCTGGCGCCGGTAGGTCACGCCGGAGCGTACGTACGCGGCGCTGACCAGGCCCTGACGAAGGTCGAGGGTGCGACGGTAGTCGGAGGCCGCGGAGATGTCGTGGTCGGGGATGTCGACGGTCAGCTTCGCCAGGAGGGTGAAGGAGCCGAAGTTCTCGCGGGCGTAGGGGAACTGGCCGTCGTCGTCGAGCGTGTCGTTGAGGCCGCCGGTCCAGGTGGTGGCGTCGGTGATGAAAAGGCGCTCCCTGCCGGGGTCGTTGCCGACGAGCGCGCCGAGTCGGCCGTTGCCGACCGGCAGGCCCTGCTCGATCATCGACCCGTCGTCCGCGGGGGCCTGCCACCACAGTTCGGTGGTGTCGTCCTTCGCGAGCAGGGGGGATGCGGTGGGCCGCTGCGGTGCGGCGGAGGCGGTGAAGGCGGGCAGTCCGCCGAGGGCCGCGAGCGTGCCGGTCGCGGCGGCGAGGGAGAGCAGGCCACGGCGGCTGGGGAGGTGTTCCGGCTGGTCGGTGCGCTGGGTGTTCACGGTGCACTCCGTTCCGGGGTGTGCGGGTAGGCCCGGGTTCCGGGCAGGCGGGCGTGCCGGGGCGGTGAGGCAGGGGCCGCGGCAGGGTCCGGGGCCAGGCTGTGTGGCAGGGGCAGGGGCAGGGGCAGGGGCAGGGGCAGGGGCAGAGAGGTGCCGGGGGCCCGGCCCCCATGTCCGGGCCGAGCCATCGGCCGCTGCTCAGGACGGGTCCGGTACGCGGATCAGGTCGATGTCCGGGGCGTAGCCGTCACCGCTGTCGAAGGTGATGGTGTTGGCGCCGGCCTTGAGGTCGAGGGGGACGCTCACGGTCTCGACGGTCCCCCAGTCCCCGGTGGAGGGGAACTTGTGGCTGGTGAATCCGCCGTCGCCCACGGAGATCCGTACGGCGCGGGCGTCGCCGCTGACATAGGCGATGTCGACCACGTACCGCCCCGCCTTGTCGGCGTGGATGCCGTTCATCGTGAGCTTGCCGCCGAGGTAGAGGTTGCCGATCTTCTTCCCGCCGGAGCAGGCGCCGCAGTCGGCGACCGAGGCCTTGCCGCTGAGGGTGTTGACCGCCGCCTCGGCCTCGTACACGGTCTTGGGCTGGGCCGGGCCCTGCGGGGTGACGGTGAACAGGCGGGAGCCGTGGGCGGGCAGCGCCTGGGTGATCTTGTTCTGGTACGTGCCGAGGTTCTCGCGGTTCCACAGGTCGCGGACCCTGGCCTTGCCGGTGAACCCGAACGCGGGCCAGTCGGCGGTCACGGCGGCGGGAGCGTCACCGAGGTTGAACAGGGCCACGGTGTAGGTGCCGTCGGGATTCCTGGCACCCCACACCTGCTGGTCACCCGCGGGCGTGACGGGTCGGGCCGGCGGAGTGCCGCCCTGGTTGAGCGCGATGACCTCCGGGTTGGTGAGCAGCGAGAGGCCGTACGCGTCGAGACGGGTGAGGTCGTCGCCGGTGTAGAGCGGCGACTTGGAGACGGTCCACAGCGTGGCGTAGCTCTGCCGCTCGGCCTTGGTGAGTCCGTCCATCTCGCCGTTGCCGACGTTGAGGGAGTCCAGGTCGTTCCAGCCGCCGGGGCCGGCGTGGCGGGTCCAGGCGGGGGCGTCGTCGAAGCGGTCGTCGACCGAGTTCTCCCAGCTGACCAGCGTGTTGCAGTAGCACTCGACGTCGGTGTCGATACGCCAGCCGTTGGAGTACTTCTTCCAGTCGGTGACATGGCCTCTGTCCAGCGACCACGACAGTTCGAGATGGATGGGGCGCCCGGTGGCGGCGATCGCCTTCTGCCAGGCGGCGACGTCGGCAACGTTGTCGTAGTTCTCGCCGGACTTGAAGGAGCCGGGTCCGACGCCGTCGAGCTTGAGGAAGTCGTAGCCCCAGTCGGCGAACATCCGTGCCTGGGAGTCGATGTACTTCTGGGCGCAGGGACGCGAGAAGTCGATCTTGTAGGCGCTGTCCCAGCCGTTGGTGGTGCGCAGATCGCCGTGGACGATGTCGGCGGTCGTGCAGCCCTCGGCGTTCCAGACGGGGACCTTGCCCTCGCCGTACGCCTCCTTCTCCAGGCCGACCGGCAGGTAGATGCCCGCCTTCAGGCCCTTGGCATGGATGTGGTCGGCGACGGCCTTCATCCCGCGGGGGAAGCGGACGGGGTCCGCGGCCTGCCTGCCGTATTCGTCGAAGCGAGGCTTCCACGCCATGTCGCGCCACCAGCCGGCGTCGATGTTGACGTACTCGTAGCCGTAGGGCTTGAGCTTGGCGGCCATGGCGTCGGCCTGATTCAGGACGTTCTTCTCGGTCAGATAGCTGTAGTCGCCGTCGGGGTTGAGACCGGGGTACTTCGAGGACTGCATGCTCCAGCTCGTCCAGCCCATGTACGGCTTGGCCGCGACGCCGCCGCTCGTCGTGCCGGATGTGGCGGTTGGGGCGGATGCGGCGGCGGTCGTGCCGGCGGCCGAGGGGACGAGGACGGTGAGGCCCCCAGTGAGGGCCAGGACGAGCAGTGTCCCCGTGGTACGGCGGCCGGGACGGGCGGGGCGTACGGACAAGGCGGGGCCGGGGGATGACCGCATGGGTCGGACCTCCTGGGTCGCCCCACTGCGGCGTCCGGGCCCGGCCGTGGCCGGCGCCGGTGACGGATTGCGGCTCTGCAGCGTCATCGCTACTCCTTGTGCGTGTCTGATCTGATGAAGGACTGGATGGCGGTGGCCGCGGCCCCCCGCGCCCACTCCTCGAAGGGCAGCGGACGCGTCCTGACGTCGCATCGCGAGGCGGTGCCGAAGGCGGATGCGGCGAACGCATCGCGGATCTGCTCGGCGAACAGGTCGTAGGCCGCGAGTCCCTCGCCGGAGATGACCACTCGCTCGGGGCCGAGGAGATTGACCACGGAACCGATCGCGCGTCCGATGGCCTCGCCCGCCCGCGCGTACACCGCCCTGGCCCCCGGGTCGCCGCGGCGGGCGAGCTCCAGGGCCTCGGCGGCGTCGGACACCGGGACCCCGGTGGCGGTCCGTACGTCGCGGACGATCGCGGAGTCGGCGGCGATCGCCTCCACACAGCCGCGGTTTCCGCAGTGGCACTGCGGGCCCGCCGGGTCGAGGGAGAGGTGCCCGATCTCGCCGGCCACCCCGTGCGCGCCGGAGACGACCCGCCCGCCCACGACGAGGCCGCAGCCGATGCCGGCGCCCACCGTCACCAGGGCGAAGTCGGACAGGCCCACTCCCGCGCCGAACCACTGCTCGGCCACGGTCAGCGCCCGTACGTCGTTGTCGACGGTGACCGGCAGTCCGGTGGTCATGGTGACCAGTTCCGCCAGCGGGATCTCCCGCCATTCCAGGAAGGGCGAGTACCGCACCATCCCGGCGGTCCGGTCCACATCACCCGAGACCGCGACGCCCACGCCCCGCACCTGCACCCCGAACCCCTCGGCCTCGGTGAGCAGTTCGTGTACGAGATCGCTCATCGCGGCAAGAACGGCCTTCGGTTCGCGGTCGTCGAGCGGTACGTGCCGGGCGACGCGGACACGGCAGCACAGGTCGGTCAGCACGGCGATGATCTCGTCGCCGGTCACCTTGACCCCGATGAACAGGGCCCGGCCGCCGTCGACACGGACCGGGTTCGCCGGCCGTCCCAGCGCGGGCCGGGACTCCTCGTCGACGTCCTCCACCAGGTATCCGGCCTCGATCAGCGGCCGGACCACCTTGGTCACCGCCGCCGGGGACAGACACGCCCGTCGTGCGATCTCCGCCCGGGTCAGCGGACCGTGGGACAGAACGATGGTGAAGACCTGAGGGGCGGCCGGCGTATGGGCCGGGAACACCTCCGGGCGAGGGGTCGAGTGCATGGCCGGGAACCTATGGTTCATTCTTTTCTACTGTCAATGAAAGAAGCAGGATTCGTGGGAACTTTGAGTTCCTGGCATGCTGAGCCGTCAAATAGCAGATGAACACGGGGCATTGACGGGTGATCCATGGCGAACTTCGCCCGGGCCGCCGCACAGTAGCTTCGAAGGCCGGCCGGGCGTGGGCGAGGAACTACCGACGGCGGCGCTCGCTTCGTGCCGCCGTCACTGCAGGTCCGCTTCGCCCTGGAGCGGCCGGGGACTGGTCGAGCACGTCGGTCCACCTGGTGCGGGAGCGGCCGTAGCAATCGACCCTCGGTCAGGTGAACCGGACAGGCCGCGGAGGTGTGGCCCGCCCCGGCCCGATGGACCGGACAGGCGCCGGTGACTGTCGCCAGTGGCGGCGTCACGGACCGAGGCAGTTGCACCCAGGGCCCGCGACATGCATCACAATCGGCCGGCGCCGTGGCAGCCGCGGAGGCCACCGTCGTGCCTCGACAAGGGCCCTTTCGGTACACACGGCTACCGACCGCTCGCGGTCCGCAGGGTGGGGATCTGCGCCTATGGTCGATCTCCGGCCGTCCGATATTCCGATATGGGCGGCTTTTGTCCTTGCAGTCGACCGAAAGGCAGGCGAGCGGAACCTTGCCGGGCGCCACCACCCTCGCACCGATCCAGAACACGGTCCCCCACCAAAGGCGGGGCACAGCCGCGGACGCCACCGTCACCGACCCCGCGCTCGTCAAGCGCGCTGTGAAGGCGGCCGCGCTCGGCAACGCGATGGAGTGGTTCGACTTCGGCGTCTACAGCTACCTCGCCGTGACGCTGGGCAAGGTCTTCTTCCCGTCCGGCAACCCCACGGCCCAGCTGCTGTCCACCTTCGGCGCCTTCGCCGCGGCCTTCCTCGTCCGCCCGATCGGCGGCATGATCTTCGGCCCGCTGGGCGACCGCATCGGCCGCCAGAAGATCCTCGCCCTCACCATGATCATGATGGCCGCGGGCACCTTCGCCATCGGCCTGATCCCTTCGTACGCGACGATCGGCGTGGGCGCGCCGATCCTGCTGCTCGCGGCCCGGCTGGTACAGGGCTTCTCGACGGGTGGCGAGTACGCGGGCGCGACGACGTTCATCGCGGAGTACGCGCCCGACAGGAAGCGTGGCTTCTTCGGCAGTTGGCTGGAGTTCGGCACGCTCGCCGGCTACATCGCCGGTGCGGGCCTCGTCACCCTGATGACCGCACTGCTGTCGTCCGACGATCTGCTGTCCTGGGGCTGGCGCATCCCGTTCCTGATCGCGGGCCCGATGGGCGTCATCGGCCTCTATCTGCGGACGAAGCTGGAGGAGACCCCGGCGTTCGCCGCCGAGCTGGAGAAGGCGGCGCGTCAGGAGCGCGAGCGTCCGAAGGTGCCGCTGCGGGACATGATCACCGGGCAGTGGAAGGCTCTGCTGCTGTGCATGGGCCTCGTCCTGATCTTCAACGTCACGGACTACATGCTCCTGTCCTACATGCCGAGCTATCTGACGAGTGAGCTGCACTACGACGAGACCCACGGCCTGCTGGTCGTGCTCGGTGTCATGGCGCTGATGATGATCGTGCAGCCGTTCGCGGGCGCGCTGTCGGACCGCATCGGCCGCCGTCCGGTGATCGCCGCCGGCTGCGCGGGCTTCTTCTTCCTCTCCATCCCTGCGCTGCTGCTGATCCGTCAGGGCAGCCTGTTCGCCATCGCGCTCGGCATGGGCGCGCTGGGCCTGCTGCTGGTCTGCTTCACCGCGGCGATGCCCTCGGCCCTCCCGGCCCTCTTCCCCACCCGCGTCCGCTACGGCTCCCTGTCCATCGGCTTCAACGTCTCGGTCTCGCTCTTCGGCGGTACGACGCCGCTGGTGGTCACGGCCCTGATCGGCGCGACGGGCAATGTGATGATGCCCGCGTACTACATGATGGCCGCGGCGATCATCGGCGGCGCGGCGGTGTGGTTCATGGCGGAGTCCGCCGGGCGTCCCCTGCCCGGGTCCGCTCCTGCCGTGGAGTCGGAGGCGGAGGCGCGGGCCCTCCGGGGGGCTTAGCGCGCCGGGGCGCGTGCGTGGGTCCGGCCGAGGACCGCACAGCCGTCGGCCTGGGCCGGTCGCCACAGCGCGTGGTAGTGCTCAGTGGCTGTGCGCCCCGCCGGCCGGGTCCGGTCGCAGCAGGGGCTCGTCCTGTCGTCAGCCTCGCCGGGGCGGGTCATGCGGCGGTGCGGACGGCGTCGGCCTCCGTACGGCGATGCCGCCCGTTCCCGGGCAGGACCATGGCGGGAGGGCGCTCGGACGCCGGCTGTCCACGGTGTCGGCCGGTGCCGAATTCCGTGATCGGCCGAAGGCGGCGAAAGGCATTGATAAGGCGGGTTGATTGCTGCATGGTGCTCTCCGGGTGGGACGTTGCGAGCGGGCTCGCTCAGATGCTGCGACGGTTCTCGACGGAGTAGATGGACCAGAGCTGGTCGAAGTGCCAGCGGTCGAAGCCGTATTCGTACTCGTCCGCCGGGGCGACGGCGGCCCACTGTCCATCGGTCCAGTGGTAGACACGGTGGCCGTCATAGCGCAGCTGGCGACTGTTGTCGCCGGAGCGCCAGTACGAGTGACCCTGATGGTCCCGCTCGCCGTGCCAATCGCGACGCCCGTCCCAGAGGGACCACCCCTCGCTGATCTCGGCGAGGCGGTGCTCGAAGCGAGAGTCTGTGGTGCGGGTCAGGCTCTGGTCACTGCGCTCCATCGCCGAAGCGGGGGTCCCGACGGCGACGAGGGCACTGCCGGCCACGGTGGCAGCGGCGGCTGCGAGGGCGATTCGCGACATGAGCTTCTTCATGGTCTTGCCTCCTTGCTCCGCCCGCCTCGTCGAGGGGGCGACGAACGATCGACGTGCTGTGCCGTGGTCAGTGGCCGATACGGCTAATCGACGTCATGCATTGACGCTATCAGATCGTTGAGGCGTTTAAATGAATGAGTTGATGTGACTGTCGACTCATTGGGATGAAGCTGCCCGGGAGGCTCGGAAGGCTCGGCGCGGCTCGCCCGTATCCGGGCGTCAGGGGAGGCCTGGCCATGCAACGCCAAAGGGGCCACGGGAACGCCCGTGGCCCCAGAGTTGCCTGGTGGCGGGTGGATCAGTGCTCGAGGCAGACCGGATCGCTCTTGGAGGTCCTCACCCGGATCAGGAGGTTCCGTAGCGTCGAGAGCTCCTCGGGATTGAAGTCCGCGAACAGCTCCTGCTCCACCTCGGTGATGGCTTCCTGGACCTTCGCCAGGACGCGGCTGCCTGCGTCGGTGAGCGTCACGATGTGCCGGCGCCGGTCGGCCGGATCACGTCGGCGTTCGACGAATTGCGCAGACTCCAGGTCGTTGAGGATCCCGCACAAGATGCTCGGGTCCACCTCGAGGGCCCCCGCCACGCCTTGCTGGCTCATGTTCCCCGACTTGCCGAGCAGCATCAGCGTCGCACCCTGGCGAGGTGTCAGTCCGCACAGCGAGAAGGCGTGCTCCACGCGAGCGCTGGCGATGGCGCCGTGTCGGGCAAGCAGGAAGCCGAGCCGGTCGAGGGGATCGGCTTCAAGAGTGTCGGTCAGGTCCACGTTCATCATCACCAAACCCATCGTATCAAGGGGGAAACCGTTATCCCCTGGTGATCATCGAGTCATATCGATGATGGTGAAGGGTCAACGATACTGGATGTGAGTCCAGCGGTCGAATGGGAGTCCGGCGCCGAGTCGGCGCTGCCCCGGGAGCTCGCTTGGCGGGGCAGCGGCAAGCCATGCACGAGGATCGCGCAGCCCCGCCCCGGCGGTACGCCGCACTCCGGTGTGGACCCGGCTGAATGCTCTTGTCGTGACGGCCCTGGTGGTCGACGAGGATCTGGCCCCGTGAAGGGTCCGGATCTCGGACCGGCCTGGACGCCGGCTTCGGTGGGCCACTGGCCCGTCGAGTGAATGGGCGTCGACGCAGCCGGGCGTCTGGATCATTCCGACACCCGGCCACACCCCCAGGACATCAGTCGCTGGTTCTCCGGCAGGGCGACGGCACCGTTGTCCTTGCCGGCAGGCGTGCGACTTCGCCTCCCGGTTCGCATCGGACCAGCCGGCCCGCCAGGCCGCACGTCACGTGTGGACCAGCCACTCCCTCCCTACCAGCACCGGCTGGAGTGACTTGCCGACTTCGATGCGCGACGTGTGCTCTTCGCCCACGACTGCTCGGTCCGGGAACCGTCGCACAGCAACTTCTGAATCCACGGTCGGGTCGGCCAACTCCCTGCCACGTTGCGAGGCGGTGGCGTGCAACGACCGAACTCATTCCCGAGGGCTCCCCGCGGGCCACATGTCCATGCCAGACTCTGCGGCGCTCGTTCGAGGTCGATCCGTGTCCGAGAGCGGAACAACACGAACCCTTCGAAGGGACCGCCAGTGAAGAGACTCGCCGTGAGCATGGCCCTCGGGTCGGCGCTCACAGCCCTTTTGGCCGCCGGGCTGCAGCCCGCCGTGGCCGCGCCTGAGACCCAGGACGCGCCGCGGGCCACGACGACCCGGGCGGACAACCGCCCGGGGCCGTTGACGAAGCAGCGCACCGACATGCGCCGACAGGCGATCGACAAGGTAGCCAGGGGCAAAGCGAAGGCCGACGCACAGGGTGTCGTCGAGCTCGCGCCCGGAAAGTTCGTGGAGACGACGACGGTCCGCCAGGACAAGATCTTCACCATCCTCTCGGAATTCGGCGACAAGAGCTCAGGCCGGTACGGCACCGTGCCCGGCCCGCAGCACAACCAGATACCGCAGCCGGACCGGACCGTGGACAACTCCAACGCGTGGGTGCCGGACTTCAGCAAGGCGTATTACGAGAACTTCTTCAACAACGCCGGCGAGTCGATGCGGACTTACTACGAGGCGCTCTCCAACGGCCGGTACTCGGTGACCAACACCGTGTCCGACTGGGTCAAGGTGCCCTACAACGCCTCTTGGTACGGCGACAATGCCCGCGAGGACACCGGCGGTTCGTGGGACTTCATCCAGGACACCGGCGACGCGTGGTGGAACACCCAGATCGCGGCCGGAAAGACCCCCGCGGAGATCGACGCCTATCTGGCCCAGTTCGATGTGTGGGACCGCAACGACTGGGACCACGACGGCGACTTCGACGAGCCGGACGGCTACATCGACCATTTCCAGGCGGTGCACGCCGGCATGGGTGAGGACGCCGGCGGCGGTGCGCAGGGCGAGGACGCCATCTGGTCGCACCGCTGGTACGTCAACGGTGACGACTTCGGACTGACCGGCCCCGTCGTGGGCAGCGACCAGAACAAGGCGGGCGGTGCCCGGATCGGCCAGTCGAAGTACTGGTTCGGCGACTACACGACCGAGGGCGAGAACGGCGGACTCGGCGTCTTCTGCCATGAGTTCGGCCATGACCTGGGCCTGCCGGACTACTACGACACCGGCGGCGGCGAGAATTCCACCGCGTTCTGGACCCTGATGAGCAGCGGTTCCTGGCTCGGGCACGGTGCCGCCGCGAACGAGGGCATCGGCACCAGTCCGGGTCTGATGGGCGCCGAGGAGAAGCTGTTCCTGGGCTGGCTGGACTACAGCACTGTCGCCACCGGCACATCGGGGACCTTCACCCTCAACCCCGCGCAACTGCAGGTCGACGGCAAGGACCAGGCGGTCCGGGTCAATCTGCCGGACAAGGCGTCCAGCACGGTGTACGCGACGCCGCCGTCCGGGACGCACGCCTGGTGGACCGGTTCGGCCGACGGGCTGAACGAGTCGGTCACCCGATCGCTCCCGGCGGCCTCGCGCATCACCGTGACGGCGAAGGCCTGGTACGACATCGAGAAGAACTTCGACTACCTCTTCGCCGAGTACTCCCTCGACGGAGGTACGAGCTGGGTGCGCGCGGGCTCCCCCGTCGACGGCGACTCCGCCGGCAAGTGGACGACGCTGCGGTTCTCGTACGACGCCTCCGGCAAGCCGTCCCTCTTCCGCTTCCGCTACCAGACCGACGGCGGAGTCCATTTCGCCGGCGCCTTCCTGGACGACATCGCCTTCGCGGCCGGCGGGACGACGCTGGTCGCCGATGACGTCGAGCAGGGGCTCAACGGGTGGACCGCGGACGGACGCTGGAAGATCTCGACGGGTACCGAGTCCGCCACCTACCCGCGCTATTACCTGGTGGAGAACCGCGAGTACGTCGGCAGCGACAAGCTCCTCGCCGAAGGGCCGTACCAGTTCAGCAAGGGCGTCACGGCACCGGACTGGGTGGAGTTCTTCCGCTTCCAGAACGGCATGCTGGTCTGGTACGTCGACAGGTCGTTCGACGACAACAACGTCAGCGCCCACCCCGGTGGCGGCCTGTCCATGGTGGTGGACGCCCGTCCGGAGCCGTTCACGTACGGCGACGGCACCTACCCGAGTAACCGGCGGCAGCCGTTCGACGCGACGTTCGGGCTGGAAGCCACCGACGCCACCTGCCTGCACAAGGAGGTGCTGTCCGGGAACGGCGCCCATCAGACCGTGGTGACGAGGGAGGCATGCGCACCCTCGAATCCCGGTATCGCGGTGTTCGACGACAGCAACCCCGACGCGTACTACAGCACGGCCAACCCCCAGGCCAGTGTCAAGGTCGCGGGGCACGGCGTGAAGGTGACCGTGACCGGTGACGCCGCCGACGACCTGACCATCAACGTGGTCAACCCGCCCGTGCACTGACGGCTCGGCATCACCGCAACGACGGCCGGGACATCTCGCGTGTCCCGGCCGTTGTCGCGCCACGCCTCTCAACGGGGGCTCCCGCGTGTTGCCACCGGTCCTGCTCAAACCGCCTGACCACGGGGCGTGATCATGCGGGTGAAGAGGTTTCTCGTCGCGGTCTTGATGCGTTCGTCGACATGGCCAGGCTCGCTGAGGGCGATCGGCCAGTTGAACGTGCCGGCGGTCAACTTCTCGGCCGTAAACGACCGAGCCTGTTGACTCGGTCGTCTACACCTTGTCGCGCTCCCGGCTGCCCCCTACGACGGGACGGCCACGGGTCGCATCCACCACGAAAGGAGGTGTTCAGGTCCTTTGTGGTACGGGTCCGTTGACGAGGACCCACGCCGAGCGTGCGCGGTTGCGCACGTTGACCCCGGCGACGTGGTCGGCAGGGCCAGCGAGCCCGCACCGACGACAGCAGAAGGTGTCCCGGGTGGGACGGTTGTGCCTCGCCGTGTGTCCGCATCTGGGGCACATCTGCGAGGTGTAGTGGGCGTCCACCGAGATCACCGGTACCCCGGCCCGCCGGGCCTTGTACCGGATGTGCTCTTCGAG